>DATHHS010000248.1:0-8525 GCA_035317085.1 Burkholderiales bacterium | reverse complement strand
GCACCTGCAAGCGCACCTGGCCGGCGCGGATGTCCTGTTCGGGAAGACCGACGCGCACCGCGGTGTAGCCGCGGCTCGAATAGGCGCCCTGCAGCGCCTCGAGCGCGCGCTGAACGTCGCCGAAATCGCGGTTCTTGCCGGAATGCGGTGCGAGGATCTGCTCCAGGTCGTCTTGCGAAAGAAGAGTATTGCCCTCGACGACGAAGCGCTGGATATCGAATCGCCGTGCGGTGGGCGCTTGGGATTGCGGTGCCGCCGGAGCCTGAGCTCGCGGCGCGCCCGGCGCTTGCGCGATTGCGGTACCGGTGCAGGCGGCAAACGCGATTGCCAGCGCTCCCGGCAGGCGCAAACGCTTGCGCAGCGAATCCGCTATTGGTATCACCGCGCGACTGACATCACCGCGCGCGAGCCACGGATTCTGCGCGCACTCGAGTTCAATGAGAATTTCCGGCCTTGTGCTTCAGGTAATGCAGCGGCCCGCCGCGAAACGGCGCGAAACCGGTACCGAAGATGAGCCCGGCGTCGGCGAGGTCGGCGTCGGCGACGATGCCTTCGGCGACCGCGGCCTGCGCCTCCTTCAGATAAGGCGCGATGATTTTTTCGATGAGCTCGGGCGTGACGCTGCCCGCCCGGCCTTTGCGCGCCTTGCCTTTTTGCCAGACGTAGAAGCCGCGGTCGGTCTTCCGGCCGAGATGTCCGGCGGCGACGAGCTCGGCGAGTTTTTTCGGCGGCACGGCGTTCTCTCCCGCCAGTTCCTTGCCTACCGCCATGCAGATATCGAGGCCCACGGTGTCGGCCAGCTCGATCGGTCCCATCGGCATGCCGAAGGCGACGGCCGCGGCGTCGAGCGTTTCCGGCGCGACGCCTTCGTCGATCATGCGCAAGGCCTGGTCGATATAAGGCCCGAGCACGCGGTTGACGAGAAAGCCCGGCGAGTCCTTCACCGGCAGCGGCAGCTTGTCGATCTGCCGCACGAATGCCGCCGCCTTTTTCGCCGCTTCCGGGTCCGTGCCCGCGCTCGAAACGATCTCGACCAGCTGCAGTTGCGGCACCGGGTTGAAAAAGTGGATCCCCACCAGGCGCGACGGCCTGCGCAGATGGGCGCCGATGTCGGCGAGCTTCAGGCTCGAGGTATTCGAAGCGAGGAGGGCGTCGGGCTTCGCCGCCGCCTCGAGCTTCGCGAAGAGATCGCGCTTGGCCTCGAGGTTCTCGAAGATCGCCTCGATGATGACGTCCGCCCGCCGAGCTCCGTCGCCGGCGACGTCGGGGATCATGCGGTCGAGCGCGTCCCGGATTTTGGACTTGTCGCGCAGCCGCCGCTTGAAGAGCTCTGCGGAGCGCTTCATCGCGGGCGCGAGGCGCTCGGGCGACTGGTCCTGCAACGTCACTGTAAGTCCGCGCATCGCGCACCAGGCGGCGATGTCTCCGCCCATGACGCCTGCGCCGACGACGTGAACGTGCTTCGCCTTGAAATCGCTCCCCTTGCCGAGCGACTTCATGCGCTCCTGGAGGAAGAAGATGCGGATGAGGTTGCGCGCCGTGTCGCCCTCCAGGAGCCCGATGACCGATGCCGGGTCCTCGGCTCGCGGTGCGAAAGGATCTCCGTCGTATTTCTTCCAGAGCTCGAGGATCGCGTAAGGCGCCGGGTAGTGGTCCGGCGAAGCCTTGGATGCGACCTGTTTTCTCGCCATCGAGACCACGAGGGGACGCAACAGCGCCGAGCTCATGAGCCACTGGAAGAAAGGCGGTTTTCCCAGGCGGGGCGCCTCGAGCACCATCATGCGCGCGGTGTTTTCCTGGATGCGCGGCGGAACTGCGACGTCCACCAGTCCCATGCGCTTCGCCCGGCGCGCGTCCACGGAGCGGCCGGTGAGCAGCATGTCGAGCGCCGCCGTCGGCCCGACGAGGCGCGGCAGGCGCATGACGCCGCCCCAGGCGGGGAGGATGCCGAGCATCACTTCGGGCAGCGCGAAGCGCGTCCCGGGCTGATCCACCGCCACGCGATAGCGACAGGCGAGCGCGAGCTCCACCCCGCCGCCCATGCAAAAGCCGTTCACCAGGGCGAGCGTCGGGCAGGGCAGGGAGGCCAGCTTGTTGTACAGGTCCCAGCCGCGCTTCACCAGGCGCATCACGTCGTCGGCGTCCTTGAGCTTGGTGAATTCCTCGACGTCGGCGCCCGCGATGAATCCGGAATCTTTTCCGGAGCGGATCACCAGTCCGCGCGGAATTTTCGCGCCCAGCTCATCGAGAATACGGTCGAGCTCGGACATGACCTCGGCCGAAAGAATGTTGGCCGACGCATCCGGCTTGTCGAACGACAACCAGACGATATTGTCGCGGTCGGTCTCGAGTTTCCAGTTCCGGTAATTTTCAGCCATGTCGGTCTCGCCCTGTCATTCCTGCGCAATCTCGTCCTGTCATTCCCGCGAAAGCGGGAATCCAGCCAGACGATCCGAAGTCAGATGATATCTTCGTAAAGATCTTTCCACTCCGGATTGTTCGTCTCGATCAATTCTAGTTTCCACGCGCGGTTCCATTTCTTGATCTGTTTTTCACGAGTGATCGCTGCGTTCATTTCCTCGTGCTGTTCGAAATTATACGAGAGAGTGAACGTGATACTTCCTTGTAAATCCGTCGGCAAGCCCATTTTTGTGCTCGTAAACGCGTTTGACCAGATCACTGCTTATCCCGATGTAGAGAGTGCCGTTGCGCTTGCTCGCCAAAATGTATACACACGGCAACTTTTCCACGCTGCCGGGTCCCCGCTTTCGCGGGGACGACGGACTTACAGCGCCTCGACCAGCATCGCGCCGCCGAGGCCTCCTCCGATGCAGATCGAGGCCATGCCGCGCCGCGGCCTTTGCGCGGGGCTGCCTGCCTTTGCGCGCTTGAGCGTGTGCAGCAGATGCAACACAATGCGAGCACCGGAGGCGCCCACCGGGTGGCCGAGGGCGATGGCGCCGCCGTCCACGTTGAGCTTCGCCGTATCGAGTGCACCCATCGCGCCCTCGAGGCCCAGTTCCTCGCGGCAATATTTGTCTTCCTTCCAGGCGGCGAGGCAGCCGAGCACCTGGGCGGCGAACGCCTCGTTGATTTCCCAGGCATCCAGATCGTTGAGCTTGAGGCCGTGACGCTTGAGGATCGGCGTCGAGGCGTGGACGGGTCCGAGTCCCATCTGCGCCGGGTCGAGGCCCGCCCATTGCGAATCCACGATGCGGCCGAGCGGCTTCAGACCGTGGCGTTTCACCGCCTCTTCGGTCGCGAGCACCAGCCACGCCGCGCCGTCGGTGATCTGCGAGGAATTTCCGGCGGTGACGTTGCCGTACTTCCGGTCGAAAAAGGGTTTGAGTTTCGCCAGGTTCTCGGCGGTGGAGTCCTTGCGCACGCCGTCGTCGTCCTTGTAGAGATTGCCCTTGTCGTCGTAGATCGGCACGATTTCCGGTGCGAGACCGTCGTGTGGATTGTTGAATGCGCCGTTCTCCTGCGCGCGGATCACGCGCGCATGGCTCTCCGCGGAGAGCTCGTCCATTTCCCGGCGGCTGATCCCGAAACGGTAGGCGAGATTTTCGGCTGTCTGGCCCATGAGCAGGCCGACGTAGGGATCGGTGAGGCCTTTCATGATGCCGATGATGGGGGTGAGCAACTGCGTCGGCTTCAGCTTCAGGAACATGCCGGCCTTCTGCAAAGGAGTCTTCGCGGCCATGAAGTTCGAAAACCACATCACCATCACGTCCGAATAGAGGAGAGGAACGCGCGAGAGCGCGTCCACGCCGCCCGCGAGCACGAGGTTCGAACGTCCGGAAAGCATGTTGGCGACGGCGGAATCGAGGGCCTGCATGCCCGAGGCGCAGTTGCGCATCACGGTCCATCCCGGCACCTTCTGCCCGCAGCCCATGCGCAGCGCCGCGACACGCCCGATGTTCACCTCGTCCACGGAAGGCGCCGCGCAGCCGAGAATCACTTCGTCGAGCTCGGTCGGCGCGAAAGCCTGCCGCACCAGCAGCGTCTTGCCGGCGGCGGTCGCGAGATCGCTCGCGGAGAAGGGGCCCGGCCGGTTGCGCGATTTCAGGAACGGCGTGCGCGCGCCGTCGATGATGTAGATGTCTTTATTCATTGCCTTGCCACCGTGCAGATAACGTGGATTACGTGGGTGTCATTCCCGCAGGCGGGAATCCAGCCGGGCTGCACGTCACTGGATTCCGGCTCGCGCTTCGCGCGTCCGGAATGACGAATTATCCGGAATGACGAATTATTGAGGCTCCTGGCGCTCGAATCAAGCCGCGGCGCGTTGCGGCTGTACCGGCCGCAGCGCTTCCGACAGCCCGAGATCCTGCGGGAAATGGTCCACGCGGATCACCTCGTCGCGGAGTTGCGCCGCGCGCTTGAGCAGAGCCTGCTCTTCCTCGCCGATGAGGTGCGCGGCGAATGCCGCCTGCGCGAGCTCCTCGGGCGTCCGACCGCGTATCGTCCCGGATTTTTGCGCGGTGCGGATTTTCGCCTCGACCGCTTCGGCCTTGATGGTTGCCTCGAGCGCGGCTTCGAGGCAGCCGAGCGGTTCGCTTTCGGCCTTGGGCAGGTACATGCCGGCGCAGAGACGGTCGCGTGCGGCCGAAGGCGCGATGAGCAGGCGCGCGACCGCGTGTCCGAGCGCGTCGCTGGGCGGCGCGAAGTGCCGCCCGAACGGGAAAATCGCGAAGCGCAGGAACGCGCCCACAAGGCGCGCCGGATAGTTCGCGAGCATGCCTTGCAGCGCGTCGGCCGCGCGGGCGAGTGCGTCCTGCAGCGACCAATGCACAAACGGAAGATCGGCCTCCTGCCGGCCCTCGTCCTCGAAGCGCTTCAGTGTCGCGGAGGCGAGATACAGCATGGACAGGACGTCGCCCAGGCGCGCCGAGATCCGTTCCCGGCGCTTCAGCGATCCCCCCAGGACGAACATCGAGATATCCGCCGCATAGGCGAGAGCGGCGGACATCCGCGTCAGATGCCGGTAGTAGCGGCGCGTCTGCGGGGAAGCAGCCGTGGGAACCGAAACGAAGCACGATCCGGTGATCGCCATGAGGAAGGCGCGTGTCTCGTTCGAGATCACGTGCCGGAGATGACCGAATAGTGCGGCGTCGAAGCTCTTCAGGTCGCCGGCGCGCGCGGCGTTCATTTCGCGCAGCACGTACGGATGGCAGCGGATCGCCCCTTGCCCGAAGACGATAAGGTTGCGCGTGAGGATGTTCGCTCCCTCGACCGTGATCGCGATGGGCAGCTGCTGGTAGGAGCGCCCCATGAAATTGTTCGGACCGAGACAGATCCCCTTGCCGCCGAGGATGTCCATCGCGTCGTTCACCACGGCACGGCCGCGCTCGGTGAGGTGATATTTGACGATCGCCGAGATCACCGAGGGTTTTTCGCCGAGGTCCACCGCGCCTGCGGTCATGATGCGGGCCGCGTCCATCATGTAGAGGTTGCCGCCGATGCGGGCGAGCGGCTCCTCGATGCCTTCGAATTTTCCGATCGGCGTCTTGAACTGGCTGCGCACGCGCGCATAGGCGCCGGTCGCACGCGCGGCGAGCTTGGCGTAACCGGTACCCGAGGAAGGCAGCGAGATCGAACGTCCCGCGGCGAGGCACTCCATCAGCATCCTCCAGCCCTGGCCCGCCATCTTCGGCCCGCCGATGATCCAGTCGAGCGGCATGAACACGTCCTTGCCCCAGTTCGGGCCGTTCTGGAACACCGCGTTCAGAGGGTTGTGGCGGCGGCCGATGTTGACGCCCGGCGTGTCGGTGCGCACCAGCGCGCAGGTGATGCCGATGTCTTCCTTCTCTCCGAGCAGGCGGTCCGGATCGCGCAGCCGGAAAGCGAGCCCGAGGAGCGTCGAGATGGGGCCCAGCGTGATGTAGCGCTTCTCCCAGGTGACGCGCATGCCGAGCACTTCGCGGCCTTCCCAGGTTCCCTTGCATACGATGCCGAAATCGGGAATCGCCGCGGCGTCGGATCCCGCGTTCGGATTGGTCAGGCCGAAGCAGGGGATTTCGAGGCCTTTCGCGAGGCGCGGCAGGTAATGATTTTTCTGCTCCTCGGTGCCGTAGTGCAGCAGCAGCTCGGCCGGTCCCAGGGAGTTGGGAACCATGACGTGCACCGTGGCCACGCCGCAGCGGGTCCCGAGCTTCTGGATCACCTGCGAATGCATGGTCGCGGAGAATTCCTTGCCGCCGTATTTCTTCGGGATGATCATCCCGAGGAAGCCCTTGTCCTTGATGAACTGCCACGCGTGCGGCGGCAGGTCTTGATATACCTGCGTCGTCTCCCAGTCGTTGACCATCGCGCACAGCTGCTCGGTTTCGTTGTCGAGGAAGGCCTGTTCCTCAGGCGTGAGCTTCGGCCGCGGCACGGCGAGCAGCTTCTTCCAGTCGGGGCGGCCGGAGAAAAGATCGCCATCCCACCACACCGTGCCCGCATCGATCGCTTCCTGCTCGGTCTGCGACATGGCCGGAAGCTGGCCGCGATACCAGGAAAGAATGGGGCGCGAAATCAGCAAGCGGCGCAAAGGCGCCACGCCCAGCACCACGCTGCACAAGGCGAGCATCCCGGCGAGCGCGAGAGAAGCGTCCGTAGTGAGCACTCCTCCAGCCAGACCGGCGAGAAGCGCCACCGCGCCCGCGACGATCCAGATCCATCCGGATGAATTCAGATAGGCAAGCGCAAACGAAACGGCGACGACTGCGACGATCCAGACAGCGAGCGGCATGGGCCCTCCGGAATGATCTCTGGGGGATTCAAGGCAATACGGCATGATACGCCGCTCCGGAAAACCGAGGACAGACCACGGTTTTCAGCGCAGAAATCCAAGGGTGCGAGGTCGCGGGACGGCAATGACGATGTGCGGATCCGAAAACCGTGGTCTGTCCCCGGTTTTCCACTTGCTCCGTCCGTATCCCGCCCCCGTGTAACATTGCAATCCCCCATGGCCCACGATCACCGCAGTCTTGCCTTTCCCGCCGCGCTGAAGGATTCCACCGCGCCGAAACCGCGCAGCGAATGGCGCGCGGTCGGGATGCTCGTCCCCTACCTGTGGGAATTCCGCGTCCGCGTGGCGATCGCGCTGGCGTTCCTGACAGCGGCCAAGCTCGCCAATGTCGGCGTGCCGCTTATCCTCAAGCAAGTGGTCGACTCGCTGGACGCGCAGACCGCGATCCTGGTGCTGCCGCTCGCACTGCTCGCCGCCTACGGCATCCTGCGCTTCTCGACGACGCTGTTCGCGGAGCTGCGCGACATCGTGTTCGTGCGGGTGACACAGCGCGCGATCCGCCGCGTCGCGCTCACCGTGTTCCGCCACATGCACAGCCTGTCTCTGCGCTTTCATCTGGAGCGTCATACCGGCGGGGTATCGCGCGACATCGAGCGGGGCACGCGCGGCATCTCCACGCTGCTGACCTACATGCTGTTCTCGATCGTCCCGGTGATCCTCGAATTCAGCCTGGTGGCGGCCATCCTCCTGACCAAATTCGACTGGCGCTTCGCGGCCGTCACCTTTGTCGCGGTGGTGATCTACATCGCCTTCAGCGTGTCGATCACCGAGTGGCGCATGGATATCCGGCGCCAGGCGAACGAGCTGGATTCGAAGGCCAACACGCGCGCGATCGACAGCCTGCTCAACTACGAAACGGTGAAATACTTCAACAACGAGGAGTACGAGGCGCGCCGCTACGACGAGAACCTGCAGAAATACGAGTCCGTCGCGGTAAGGAACGAAGCCTCGCTCGGACTGCTCAACATCGGGCAGAGCTGCATCATCGCCGTCGCGGTGACACTGCTCATGATCCTCGCGGCTCAGGGAGTGGTCGCCAAGACACTTACGCTCGGCGACCTGGTGCTCGTCAACGGCCTTTTGATCCAGCTCTACATCCCGCTCAACTTCCTCGGCATGGTGTACCGCGAGATCAAGCAGGCGCTCATCGACATGGACCGCATGTTCCGCCTGCTCACCCAGGACCGGGAGATCCAGGATCGGCCCGATGCGGCGCCGCTGCCCCTTGCAAAAGGCGCGGGAAGCGCGACGGTGCGTTTCGAGCACGTCGATTTCTTCTACGAGTCGAGACGGCAGATCCTCTTCGACGTTTCGTTCGAGGTGCCGGCCGGGAGCAAGATCGCGGTCGTGGGACACAGCGGCTCGGGCAAATCGACGCTGGCTCGGCTCCTGTTCCGCTTCTATGACGTGAACGCGGGCCGCATCGTCATCAACGGAGCAGACATTCGAGGCGTGACGCAGTCTTCCTTGCGCTCGGCCATAGGCATCGTGCCCCAGGACACGGTATTGTTCAACGACACGATCCTCTACAACATTCACTACGGGCGGCCGGGTGCGTCGCCCGAAGAGGTGATCGAGGCCGCGAGAGCGGCGCACATCCACGAATTCATAGAGAGCCTTCCCGACCGGTACGAGTCCCGCGTCGGCGAACGGGGCTTGAAGCTTTCGGGAGGGGAGAAGCAGCGGGTCGCGATCGCCCGCGCGGTCCTGAAAAACCCGAGCATCCTCA
>DATHHS010000247.1:0-2652 GCA_035317085.1 Burkholderiales bacterium | reverse complement strand
CTCGGCGTGCGCAAGCTGGCGCTCGATGGCGTCGCGGTGCCAACCCTGCTCGTTGAGCAGCGTGGAGGCGATGCTGCGGAAGCCGTGGCCGGTCATTTCGTCCTTGGCGTATCCCAAGCGCCGCAGTCCGGCGTTGACGGTGTTTTCGCTCATCGGCCTGCCGTTGGTGCGCGCGCCGGGGAACACGTAGCGCCGCGCGCCCGTGAGGGCGTGGAGCTCGCGCAGGATCGCCACGGCTTGCGTGGAGAGGGGAACGATGTGCTGCTCCCGCATTTTCATGCGCTCGGCGGGGATGCGCCACTCTGCGGCATCGAGATTGAATTCTGTCCATTCGGCTTTTCTCAGCTCGCCGGGACGGACGAAGAGGAGCGGCGCGAGGCGCAGCGCACACTTGGTGACCAGCGAGCCTTCATAGCCGTCGATGACACGCAACAGGGCGCCGATGGCCTTCGGGTCTCTGATCGAGGCATGGTGCTTTTCCTTGACCGGGGGCAGGGCGCCGCGCAGATCTCCGGTCGGGTCGCGCTCCGCGCGCCCGGTGGCGACGGCGTAGCGGAAGACCTGGCCGCAGTTCTGCATCGCGCGGTGCGAGGTTTCTAGCGCGCCGCGGCTCTCGATCCGGCGAAGCGCGCTCAGCAGCTCGGGCGCGGTGATCGAGTTGATGGGCCGCGCGCCGAGCCAGGGGAACAGGTCGCGTTCGAGCCGCCGGATGATCTTGGTGGAATGGGTGTCGACCCAGTTCGCGGAGAACTTCGCGAACCACTCGCGCGCGATCGTCTCGAAGCTGTTCGCTGTGCGCGCCGTTGTCGCCCCTTTCATCGCTTTGCGGTTTTCGCTCGGGTCGATGCCCTCGGCCAGAAGTTTCCTAGCTTCGTCGCGTCGTTCTCTGGCTTTGGCGAGCGAAACGTCGGGATAGACGCCCATGGAAAGGCTCTTGTACTTTCCCCCGAAGCGGTAACGGAAGCGCCACCATTTGCCGCCGCGGGGAGAAATCAGAACGAACAGTCCACGCGCGTCGAAGAGCTTGAGCGGCTTGTCACCGGGTTTCGCTTTGCGGATTTTCGTATCGGTGAGCGGCATGCTTCTCTCTACGTGAGTTTGACCAGGAGATCCCTAACGGCCCGAGCTTCATCCGCGGACAACATCACTACCGAACGGCCTTTCCAGATTTCGACCGTCCCGTTCAGAGCACAGGAAATTTGGACTTTGGAGGCGCCTTCCGTCGCTAGCCGCTGGGCTTTGGTGCGTGCCTTCTCTTCGCGACGAATTGCAGAGGGGTCGGTGCCTTGTGCCAAGAGTTGGCGGGCGGCGTCACGCCGATGGCGTGCTTCTTTCAGACTGACTTCAGGATAAGCGCCAAGCGCCAGCCGCTTCTCCTTGCCGGCAAAGCGGTACTTCAGCCGCCACCATTTGCCACCTCCGGGGACGAATTCGAGGTACAGCCCTTTGCCGTCAAATCGGCGCAGCGTTCGCTCGCTCGCTTCGGTGGTCTCGATTTGCTTGGTATTGAGCGGCAAAGTGGGGTAACTTTTTCGGCGGTAAACCCAGTTACCCCCAAAGTTACCTCACTTTGACTTGGGCTTCAAGTAGACCAACTTGGACGTTATTAGAACTACAGTCCTTTTCCACCAAAGGGTTAACTCGCTTTATGGGACGTCCAGGGACTTCAGTGGACTGCCAGGGACAGTCGAATGGTGGAGGCGGCGGGAATCGAACCCGCGTCCGTAAGTCCTCCACAGTCAGGCCTACATACTTAGCCTGGTCATTTGGGTCTCGCCTCGCGCCCGCCGACCGGCAGGCTGACGCTCAGCCAGTCGCTTCGACGGATGCGCGCGGCCAAGCGACCAAACCGCGCACAGGAGCTGATGTGAATGACGCTGCACTCCGTTTAGGGAGCCTGGTCCATCAGCAAACCAGTGCAGCGTCTAGCCGGTATTAGGCGGCTAGAGCGAAACGCTCGTCGTTGGCGTTTGAGAATTTCCAGATGGATTTACGAGGTCACTGGTCCTCGGTATGCCCTGCGCTGCTTCGATACCCACGTCGAAACCAGGTCGCCCCCGATTTCTTTGCAGTGAAAGAATTATCCCATAGATGGAGGGGGAGACGGAGAAGTTCAATGGCGCGGGCATGTCGCTTTTATCAAAGCTCTTTGTCAGAGCAGGTCCAGGATCTCGCGAGGATGGGAGATCACCGCCTCCGCGCCCCAGGTCGCGGGATCGCCGCCCTCGCCGTGATAGCCCCAGCCGGCCGCCAGGAAACGCATGCCCGCGGCGCGCGCCGACTGCAAATCGCGCAGGTCGTCGCCGACATAAATGCAATCGGCGGGCGGCAGCGCAAGGAGCATCGCGGCGTGCAGCAGCGGCGCCGGATGCGGCTTGACGTGCGGAGTCGAGTCGCCGCTCACGACGCAGGCCGCGAGATGGTCCACGGCGAGCAGGCGCAGCAGCGGTTCGGTGAAGCGCTTGCCCTTGTTGGTGACGATGCCCCAGGGCAGCTTGCGCAGCCTGATTTTCGCGAGCAGCTCGGGAATTCCGTCGAAGAGGCGCGTCTCGACGCACAGTTCCTTTTCGTAGAACTCGAGGAAGCGGTCCCGCAGCGCGACGTAATCCCCGCTCTCGGGGGAAATTCCGAAGCCGGCCTTCAAGAGGCCGC
>DATHHS010000246.1:0-9155 GCA_035317085.1 Burkholderiales bacterium | reverse complement strand
CACGGAGATGGTGATGCCGGGGGACAACATCAAGATGGTGGTGACCCTGATCGCCCCGATCGCGATGGAGCAGGGCTTGCGCTTTGCCATTCGCGAGGGCGGCAAGACCGTGGGTGCAGGTGTGGTGACCAAGGTGATCGAATAATGGCAACGAACCAGAAAATCAGGATCAGGTTGAAGGCGTTCGACTACCGCCTGATCGACCAGTCGGCGCTCGAGATCGTGGACACGGCCAAGCGCACGGGCGCCGTCGTGAAGGGGCCGGTTCCGCTGCCGACCCGTATCGAACGTTTCGACGTGTTGCGCAGCCCGCACGCCGACAAGACTTCGCGCGACCAGCTCGAGATTAGGACGCACCTGCGCCTGATGGACATCATCGATCCCACCGACAAGACGGTGGACGCGCTGATGAAGCTCGATCTGCCGGCCGGGGTGGACGTGGAGATCAAGCTGTAGTTTTGCGGCTCACGTCGGTCGTATCCGACGCGAGCGAATTTAGAGTTGCCGGGCAACAGGATCCGGCCCCTGATTAATTAGAGGGTAAGAAAATGACACTAGGACTCGTCGGCCGCAAGGTCGGCATGACGCGCGTTTTCACCGACGACGGCGACTCGCTGCCGGTGACGGTGCTCGACGTGTCCGACAACCGCGTGACTCAGATCAAGACCCCCGCGACGGACGGCTACAGCGCGGTGCAAGTCACTTTCGGCAAGCGCCGCGCTTCCCGCGTGAACAAGGCTGCCGCAGGCCACCTGGCCAAGGCGGGCGCCGAAGCCGGCCACGTGCTGCGCGAATTTCGCGTACCCGAAAGCGATGTCGCCAACTTCAAGTTGGGTGGAAAGATCGGCCCCGACATCTTCAAAGTCGGGCAGATGGTGGACGTCTCAGGGATCTCGCAGGGCAAGGGTTTTGCCGGGGTCATCAAGCGTCACCACTTTTCTTCGAACCGTGCCAGCCACGGCAATTCGCTTTCGACCAACAAGCCGGGCTCGACCGGGATGGCGCAGGATCCGGGCCGCGTGTTCCCGGGCAAGCGCATGGCCGGCCATCTGGGCGCCGTGCAACGCACCGTGCAGGGCCTCGAGGTGGTGCGGGTCGACGCCGAGCGCCAGCTGCTCCTCGTAAAAGGTTCCGTGCCGGGAAGCCGCGGCCGCGACATCGTGGTGCGGCCCACCACCAAGGCGACGCGGGTCAAGGGTCCGTCACCCAAAGCGGCGCCGTCCAAGGCCGCAGCGCAGCCGAGGGCCGCAGCGGCTCAACCGGCGAAGACTGCCCCCGCAGCCAAGGCCGCACCTGCGGCCAAGGCAGCGCCCGCACCGACCAAGGGGGCGTGATGGAACTCAAGCTCATCAACGAACAAGGCAAGAGCGCGGCGACCGTGGCTGCATCCGACGCGCTTTTCGGACGCGAGTTCAACGAGTCCCTGGTGCATCAGATAGTCATCGCCTATCAGGCGAACGCCCGGCGCGGCACCCGCGCGCAAAAGGGGCGCAGCGACGTGCGTCACTCGCACAAGAAGCCCTGGCGGCAGAAGGGCACGGGCCGCGCCCGTGCCGGTGATGTCGCGAGTCCGCTGTGGCGCGGGGGCGGCAAGATTTTCCCGAATTCGCCGGACGAAAACTTCTCGCAGAAAGTAAATCGCAAGATGTACCGCGCCGGGATGTGCTCCATCCTCTCGCAGCTCGCGCGGGAGGAACGGCTGAAAGTGGTGGAGAATTTCAGCGTGGATGCGCCAAAGACCAAGCTGCTCGCGCAAAAGCTCAAGCAGATGGGCCTCGTGTCGACCCTGGTGATCACCGACGGCGTGGACCAGAACCTGTTGCTTTCGTCGCGCAACCTCATCAACGTCCGGGTGCTCGACGTCAATCACACCGATCCGGTTTCGCTCATCCAGTTCGACAACGTCATTCTCACGAAAAAAGCCGTCGCGAGATTCGAGGAGCTGCTCAAATGAGCGCGGCCATGGACAAGGGGCGCTTGATGCAGGTACTGCTCGCGCCGCAGGTTTCGGAGAAGAGCACCTTCGTCGGTGAAAAAAACAATCAGTACGTATTCCGCGTCGCGGCGGACGCGACCAAGCCCGAGATCAAGGCGGCGGTCGAGTTGATGTTCAAGACCAAGGTGAAATCGGTCCAGGTCACCAACGTGAAGGGCAAGGAGAAGCGTTTCGGACGCTTCGAAGGCCGGCGCCGCAACTGGAAAAAAGCCTACGTGTCCCTGATGCCGGGACCCGACGGGAAGAAGCAGGAAATCACCTTTCAGGTTCAGGAGTAGACCGTGCCGCTCGTAAAATACAAACCTACCTCACCCGGCCGGCGGCAACTCGTCAAGTTCGTAAATCCGGATCTGCACAAGGGCGGGCCTTATCAGCCCCTGGTCGAGAAGCAATCGAAGAAGGCCGGCCGCAACGTCAATGGCCATATCACCGTGCGCCACCAGGGCGGCGGCCACAAGCAGAATTACCGCATCGTCGATTTTCGCCGCAACAAGGATGGCATCCCGGCGAAGGTGGAGCGGCTCGAATACGATCCGAACCGGAGCGCCAACCTGGCGCTCCTTTGCTACACCGACGGCGAGCGCCGCTACATCATCGCGCCCAAGGGCGTGACTGCCGGCACCCAGCTTGTGTCCGGGGTGGAGGCGCCGATCAAACCGGGTAATACCTTGCCGCTTCGGAACATCCCGGTCGGCACCACGATTCACTGCATCGAGATGCAGCCGGGCAGGGGCGCGCAACTCGCGCGCGCCGCGGGCGCCTCGGTTCAGCTGCTTGCGCGAGAGGGCAGCTACGCGCAGTTGCGGCTGCGTTCGGGCGAGATCCGCAAGGTGCACGTCGACTGCCGCGCCACCATCGGCGAGGTCGGCAACGAGGAGCACAGCCTCGAGACGATCGGCAAGGCCGGACGGGTGCGCTGGCGCGGCGTGCGGCCCACCGTCCGCGGAGTCGCGATGAATCCGATCGATCACCCGCACGGCGGCGGCGAAGGCAAGACCGCCGCGGGCCAGGATCCGGTGAGTCCCTGGGGCACGCTCGCCAAGGGGTACAAGACCCGAAAGAACAAACGCACGCGCGGCATGATCATCCAATTCCGACACAAGAAACGAGACAAGGGCTAAACCATGGGACGCTCGGTCAAGAAAGGTCCTTTCGTGGACCACCACCTGGTGAAGAAGATCGGCACAGCGCGCGCCGCAAGCGACAAACGCCCGATCAAAACCTGGTCGCGGCGCTCCACCATCCTTCCCGATTTCGTCGGGTTGACGATCGCGGTGCACAACGGCAAACAGCACGTCCCGGTGTACATCTCGGAGAACATGGTCGGGCACAAGCTCGGAGAGTTTGCGCTGACGCGGATTTTCAAGAGCCACGGAATGGCGGACAAGAAGGTCATGGAAGCGGCTGCCGCGGCACGAACCGGCGGAGGACCCGGCGGCGGGGGCGGAGCGGGGGCCTCGGGAGGCTCTGCGCCGGGTGCGGCGTCCGCACCGGCGGCGGGCGGAGAGAAGAAGTAAGGAGAGACCATGGAAACCCGCGCGACGCTCTACGGTGTGCGACTGTCGGCCCAGAAAGGGCGGCTCGTCGCCGACCAGATCCGGGGACTCCCGGTGGAAAAAGCGCTGAATCTGCTCGCCTTCAGTCCGAAGAAGGGCGCGCGCATCATCAAGAAAGTTCTGGAATCGGCCATCGCCAATGCCGAGCACAACGACGGCGCCGACGTCGATGAGCTGAAGGTGAAGACCATCCTCGTGGAGCAGGCCATGTCGCTCAAGCGCTTCCAGGCGCGCGCCAAGGGCCGCGGCAACCGCATTACCAAGCGAAGCTGCCATATCTTCGTGATCGTCGGCGACGAAGAGAAGAAAAAGCCCTCGGCCAAGCAAACAGCCAAACAAGCAGCCAAGCAAGCAAAGAAATAGGACGCCCTCATGGGACAGAAAATTCATCCGATCGGCTTCAGGCTCAGCGTCAACAAGAACTGGTCCTCGCGCTGGTACGCCAACAGCAAGAATTTCGCTTCGATGCTGAACGAGGACCTGAAGGTCCGCGCTTATTTGAAGAAGCGGCTTTCCCACGCCTCCGTCGGCAAGGTGGTGATCGAGCGACCGGCGAAGGACGCCCGCATCACGATCCACAGCGCCCGGCCCGGCGTCGTGATCGGCAAGAAGGGCGAGGACATCGAAATGCTCAAGGCCGATCTGCGCAAGCTTCTCGGAGTGCAGATGGTGCACGTCAACATCGAGGAAATCCGCAAGCCCGAGGTCGACGCCCAGCTCATCGCCGACTCGATCGCGCAACAGCTGGAGAAGCGCATCATGTTCCGCCGCGCGATGAAGCGCGCCATGCAGAACGCCATGCGCCTCGGGGCGCAGGGGATCAAGATCATGAGCGCGGGGCGCCTGAACGGCATCGAGATCGCGCGTACCGAGTGGTATCGCGAGGGGCGCGTACCGCTGCACACGTTGCGCGCCGACATCGATTACGGAACCTCCGAGGCGAAGACCACCTATGGCGTGATCGGCATCAAGTGCTGGGTATACAAGGGCGAAACCATAGCCAAGGGCGATCAACCCCTTGCGCCCCCGGTGCCCACCGCGGAGGACGTTTTCGCGAAGAAGGTGAAGAAGCTTACCCCCAAGCCTCTTCCAAGAGCTCTCGAGGAGAAGGCGGTACCTGCGCCAGCAGCGGAATTGACTCCCGCCGCCGCCGCGCCCGCAGCCGATGCGAAGCCCAAGTCCGCGCGGCCGCGCCCGGCCGTGGCAAAAAAAGCCGCAGCCGAGCCCAAGGGAAAGACCGAGAGCAAGTCGGACACCAAACCGAAGACCGCGGTGAAGAAGACCCGCAAGCCCAAGGCATCGTAGGAGCGAATCCATGCTTCAACCAGCAAGAACCAAATACCGCAAGCAACAGAAGGGGCGCAATCGGGGTGTCGCTACGCGCGGAACCAAGGTCTCTTTCGGCGAATACGGACTCAAGGCGACGACTCGCGGGAGACTCACCGCGCGCCAGATCGAAGCGGCTCGCCGCGCGATGACCCGCCACATCAAACGCGGCGGGCGCATCTTCATCCGCATTTTTCCCGACAAGCCCGTCTCGCAAAAGCCCGCGGAAGTGCGCATGGGCAATGGCAAGGGGAACCCGGAATATTTCGTCGCCGAAATCCGGCCGGGCAACGTGCTCTATGAGATGGACGGCGTGGACGAGCCCATGGCACGGGAGGCGTTTGCGCTTGCTGCGGCAAAACTTCCGCTTCGCACCGTGTTCGTCATCCGTCAACTGGGGGGATAGCGGACGGACCCAGCGGGGCGGCAGCCCCTCCTCCCAACCGGCCCCCTATCAGATCTCATGAGTCAGAGCGCAAAAGGTAACGAATATGAAAGCGAGTGAACTCCGCGCCAAGGATCCGGCGCAGCTTTCCAAGGAGCTCGAGGAGTTGCTGCGAGCGCAGTTCAGCCTGCGCATGCAAAGAGCAACGCAGCAGCTCACCAATACCAGCCAGATGAAGAAAGTACGCCGCGACATCGCTCGCGTACGTACCCTTCTCAAGGAAAAGGCACACGTGGAAAAGGCACACGCGAAATGAGCGAAACCAAAAATACCCGAACGCTGACCGGCCGGGTCGTCAGCGACAAGATGGACAAGACCGTGACCGTTCTGGTCGAGCGCCGCGTGACCCACCCGATGTATGGAAAAATCGTGACGCGCTCGAAAAAGTACCATGCACACGACGAAAAGAACGAGTGCAGCGAGGGCGACCTGGTCCTCATCGAGGAGTGCCGGCCGATTTCCAGGACCAAGGCGTGGCGGATCGCCAAGCTGGTGGAGAAGGCGCGGGCTGCCTAGAAGAATTGGCTTGGCAAAGGCTTTGATTCAGCGTAAGATTCGCCGGCTTTGATTTAGCGTAGGATTCACCGCTTTTCGCATCCCGGACGGGATCCAAAACTGCCTGCCCTCTGGCGCATTCGGGCGGGACAAGTTGGAGAGAGAAAATGATTCAGATGCAGACGGTGCTCGATGTCGCCGACAACACCGGCGCGCGCGCAGTGATGTGTATCAAGGTGCTGGGCGGCTCGAAACGCCGCTACGCCAACATCGGGGACGTGATCCGGGTGAGCGTCAAGGACGCGGCCCCGCGCGGTCGCGTCAAGAAAGGCGAGATCTACCACGCCGTGGTGGTGCGCACGGCCTTCGGCGTGCGCCGCGCGGACGGCAGCCGCATCAGATTCGATACCAACGCGGCGGTGCTGCTCACCAACAAGATGGAACCCATCGGCACGCGCATCTTCGGGCCGGTGACGCGGGAACTTCGCAACGAGCGCTTCATGAAGATCGTTTCGCTTGCGCCGGAAGTGCTGTGATCGTCAACGGCTGACATCTCGAGACCATGGAAAAAATCAGGAAAGGCGACGACGTCATCGTCACCACCGGCAGGGACAAGGGCAAACGCGGCACCGTGCTGCGGATCGTCGATGCACGGCATCTCGTCGTAGAGGGCGTCAACCGCGTCAAGAAACATCAGCGTCCCAATCCGATGAAGGGCCTCACCGGCGGCATCGTGGACAAGGACATGCCCATCGATGTCTCCAACGTGGCGCTGTACAACCCGCAGACAAAAAAAGCCGACCGTGTCGGCTTCAAGCTGATGGAAAACGGGCGCAAGGTGCGCGTGTTCAAATCCAACGGCGAAATGGTGGATGCCTGATCCGAAAGGATCTCGCAACGACTTGGCTATGGCCCGACTGCAAGACTACTACCGCAAGAACGTGGTGCCCGATCTGATGAAAAAGTTCGGGTACAAGAGCTTGATGCAGGTACCGCGCATCAGGAAGATTACGCTCAACATGGGTGTGGGCGAGACGACACAGGACAAGAAGATTCTCGACAATGCGGTCGCCGATCTCACCAAGATCGCCGGCCAGAAACCGGTCGTCACCAAGGCCAAGAAGTCTATCGCGACCTTCAAGGTGCGCAAGGATTATCCTGTCGGTTGCATGGTGACGCTGCGCGGCCAGCGGATGTACGAGTTTCTCGACCGGCTTATCACCATCGCCATCCCGCGCATTCGCGATTTCCGCGGGATCTCGGGCCGGGCCTTCGACGGCCGCGGCAACTACAGCCTCGGCGTCAAGGAACAGATCATCTTCCCCGAGATCGAATACGACAAGATCGATGCCCTGCGGGGGCTCGATATCAGCATTACCACCACGGCGAAGACCGACGACGAAGCGCGTGCGCTGCTGTCGGCCTTCCGCTTTCCGTTCAAGACCTGAAGGATTGCCATGGCCAAGCTCGCTCTTATCAACCGCGATCAAAAGCGCCGCAGGACGGTGGCGAAGTATGCCGTCAGGCGTGCCGCGCTGCTCGCGACCATCAACGACGCCCAACGCTCCGATGAAGACCGCCAGGAGGCGCGCGAGAAGCTGCAGCAGCTGCCGAGAAACGCCTCGCCGGTGCGACTGCGGAACCGCTGCAAGCTGACCGGCCGGCCGCGCGGAGTGTTTCGCAAGTTCGGCCTTGGGCGCAACAAGCTGCGCGAAATCGCGCTACGCGGGGAAATCCCGGGTCTGATCAAGGCGAGCTGGTAGGAGGTTTCATATGAGCATGACCGATCCTATTGCCGACATGCTGACCCGCATCCGGAACGCCCAGATGGTCGGGAAGACCGTGGTCGGCATTCCGTCTTCCAAGCTCAAGATTTCCATCGCACAGGTGTTGAAGGAGGAAGGCTACATCGACGGCTTCGCGACCCGTGAAAAAGACGGAAAGGCGGAGCTCGAGATCGGCCTCAAATACTACGCGGGGGAGCCGGTGATCGAGAGAATCGAGCGCGTGTCCACGCCCGGGCTGCGTATCTACAAGGGGCGCGACGAATTGCCCCGTGTCATGAACGGGCTCGGCGTCGCGATCGTGTCCACCTCCAAGGGCGTCATGACCGATCGCAAGGCCCGCGCCACCGGTGTCGGCGGCGAAGTGCTCTGCATCGTCGCCTAGGAAAACGGCCATGTCGCGAATCGCAAAATATCCCGTGACCCTGCCCAAGGGCGTCGAGGCGACGCTTGCGGCCGAGGCCCTCTCCATCAAGGGGCCGCTCGGAACGCTGTCCCAGCGGCTGCGCGGCGATGTCGGGATCGAGAAGGAAGGCGACACGCTGGTGTTCAAGGCCATCGGGGATTCGGACGAGGCGAATGCCATGTCGGGAACCCTGAGGGCGCTCACCGCCAACATGGTCCTCGGAGTGACCAAGGGTTTCGAGAAACGGCTGACGCTGGTCGGGGTCGGCTATCGCGCTCAGGCGCAAGGGGACAAGTTGAACCTCACGCTGGGTTTTTCGCACCCTGTCGTGCACCCGATGCCCAAGGGGGTAAAAGTCGAGACCCCTTCGCAGACCGAAATCGTGATCAAGGGATTGGACAAGCAGCTCGTAGGACAGGTCGCGGCCGAAGTGCGCGCCTACCGCTCGCCCGAGCCTTACAAGGGCAAGGGCGTGCGCTATGCCAACGAGCAGGTGATCTTGAAGGAAACGAAGAAGAAGTAGGACACAGCGATGATCGATAAAAAATCGGCAAGACTCAGACGCGCTTCGCAGACGCGCCGGAAAATCCATGAATTGGCGGCCGTGCGGCTGGCCGTGCATCGAACCAACACGCATATCTACGCGCAGCTGTGCTCCGCGGACGGCAAGGTGTTGACTTCGGCCTCCACCATAGAAAAAGAAATACGCGCCAAAGTTTCGAACGGCGGCAACAAGGCGGCAGCTGTGGCGATAGGCAAGCGTATCGCCGAAAAAGCAAAAGGACTGGGCATACAAGCGGTCGCGTTCGACCGCTCAGGCTACAAGTACCACGGCAGGGTCAAAGCGCTGGCGGACGCCGCGCGAGAAGCCGGCCTCAAGTTCTAGAGTGGCGGCGAATACGGGGGAATCCCTCCTAAAGCCCCAATTTAGACAAGGACTCTAAAGGAAACACGATGGCGAGAATGCAACCCAGGATGCAGGGCGGCGAACAGCGTACGGACGGCCTGAAGGAGAAGATGGTGGCCGTAAACCGTGTCACCAAGGTGGTGAAGGGCGGACGGATCCTAGGTTTTGCCGCGCTCTCGGTGGTCGGCGACGGTGACGGAGGGGTGGGCATGGGCAAAGGCAAGGCACGTGAAGTGCCGG
>DATHHS010000245.1:0-2325 GCA_035317085.1 Burkholderiales bacterium | reverse complement strand
GCGCCTTCGCCGCTCTCCTGGGGCGCGGTCATATGGTAGGCGTCACCGCTCATCCCGTAACCGGCAAGCTCCGCGTACATCTTCGCCCCGCGCCCCTTTGCGTGCTCCAATTCCTCGAGCACCACCACTCCCGCCCCCTCTCCCAGAACGAAACCATCGCGATCCCTGTCCCAGGGACGGCTCGCCGTGGCGGGATCGTCGTTCCGCGTCGACAACGCGCGCGCCGAGGCGAAACCGCCCACCGTGAGCAGCGTGATCGTCGACTCCGCCCCCCCTGCAACCATCACATCGCAGTCACCGTATTCAATAAGGCGTCCCGCCTCGCCGATGCAATGTGCGGAGGTCGTGCAAGCCGTTACCATCGCCAGATTCGGACCCTTCAGCCCGTGCATGATCGACAGATTTCCCGAGATCATGTTGATGATCGTGCTGGGAATGAAGAAAGGCGAGATCTTGCGCGGGCCGCCCTTCAGCACCTCGTTGTGGGTCTCCTCGATCATCGGCAGGCCACCGATACCCGAGCCGATGTTCACGCCAATGCGAGTGGCATTGGCTTCGCTGACCTGGATCCCCGAATCCTTGATCGACTGGATCCCGGCGGCGAGGCCGAGATGGATGAAACGGTCCATACGCCGCGCTTCTTTGGGCGACAGGTAGGCATCGACGTCGAAATTCTTCACTTCGCCCGCGATCTGGCTGGAAAGCGAGCTCGCGTCGAAACGGGTGATGCGCTGTATGCCGGACTTGCCGGCCAGGACGCTAGCCCAGGCTTCGGCAACGGTGTTGCCGATCGGACAGACGATTCCTAATCCGGTGACGACAACACGACGGCGGCTCAAATGGACTCCGGCCGCGGGAGAAAATCAGGTTTTCTTGGCGTGGGTGCTGACGTAGTCGATAGCCTGCTGGACCGTGGTGATTTTTTCCGCTTCTTCATCCGGAATCTCCGTCTCGAATTCCTCTTCGAGAGCCATCACGAGTTCGACCGTGTCGAGCGAATCGGCGCCGAGATCATCGACAAACGAGGACTGGTTCTTGATCTCCGCTTCGTTTACGCCGAGCTGCTCCGCGACTATTTTCTTGACGCGCTGTTCAACGTTCTCCATTGCGGGCTCCTTCCCCCTTGTTTTGCCGAAGTCGAAATTCGGGAGGTGCGAATTGTAGCAGAATCGCCGAGCTTGCCGGAAATCCGGTCAGATCATGTACATGCCGCCATTGACGTGGAGCGTTGCGCCTGTCACATACGCAGCCTGCGGCGAGGCGAGAAACACCACCGCCGCCGCCACATCCTCGGGTTTGCCGAGGCGCCCCATCGGAATTTGCTGGGTTAAGGCCTGGCGCTGCGCGTCGGCGAGCGCGCGGGTCATGTCCGTATCGATAAATCCGGGGGCGACGCAGTTGACGGTGATCCCGCGGCTTCCGATCTCCCGCGCGAGCGACCGCGTCATTCCTCCGATGCCGGCTTTCGCGGCGGCGTAGTTGACCTGACCCGCGTTTCCGCTGGAACCGACGATGGAAGTGATGTTTATGATCCGGCCGGCGCGCGCCTTCATCATCCCCCGCAGCACGGTCCTGCTCAGCAGGAACACCGATTTGAGGTCGGTGTCGACCACGGCGTCCCACTCGGTCTCTTTCATGCGCACGGCGAGGTTGTCCTGCGCAATGCCGGCATTGTTGACCAGGACCGATACGGCCCCGTAGTCCTTCTCGATCCGGGCGACGAGCGCCTCGATGCCCGCCGCTTCCCGGACATCGAGTTGCGCGCCCCTTCCCTGAACCTGCGATCCGCGTAGATAGTCGGTGATCGACTGAGACCCGGCCTCGGTTGTGGCCGTGCCCACGACGGTCGCGCCCCGGCCGCCGAGCGCTAGGGCGATCGCCTTGCCGATTCCGCGCGAGGCACCGGTCACCAATGCAATTTGGCCCTTGAGCTCCATTACTTGCCCCTCGAAAGTTGCACGCCGTGATCGAGCCCGGCGCGGTCGGCAAGCGCGCTGCCATGGAGTCCCTCGGCAATGCGCCTGACAAGCGGTGCGAGCACCTTGCCGGGACCGCATTCAAAGACGTGCGTCACGCCTCGTGCCGCCATCTCCCTCACGCACTCGACCCAGCGCACCGGGTGGTCGGCCTGCGCCACCAGGGCCTTCTTGATCGCTGCCGCATCGGCGTGGCTTTTCACGTCGACGTTGTGGACGATCGGCACGCGCGGGGCATGAACGGTGACATCTGCAAGCGCTTCGCGCAGCCGCGCCGCCGCGGGCGCCATCAGCGAGGAGTGAAACGGGGCGCTCACCGGGAGCGAGACCGCGCGTTTCGCGCCACGCA
>DATHHS010000244.1:0-7509 GCA_035317085.1 Burkholderiales bacterium | reverse complement strand
GGCCGCCGCGCGGCAAGCCCGCCGCCTCCAGCATGTCCTTGATCTCGCCCTCGGAGGCGCCGTCGAACACCGGCGTTGCGAAAGGCACGCCCTCCCTCAAGTTGTGCGCGAGGGTCATCGTTTCCTCGTCGGAGAGCGCGCTCAGGTCTTCGGACTTGCCGCTCTGGTTGTAGATGCGGTTCAGGAACTTGCGCATCTCCGCCACCTTCGCGTTGGCCTTGAGCATTTCGCCGATCTTCACTCCCAGGCCTTTGGCCGCCCAGCCGAGATGCGTCTCCAGAATCTGCCCGACGTTCATGCGCGAGGGCACGCCCAGCGGATTGAGCACGATGTCGACCGGCGTACCGTCCGCCATGTAGGGCATGTCCTCCACCGGAACGATCTTGGAGATCACACCCTTGTTCCCGTGTCGGCCGGCCATCTTGTCGCCGGGCTGCAGGCGCCGCTTCACCGCGACGTAGACCTTCACCATCTTTTGCACGCCGGGCGGCAGCTCGTCTCCCTGCGTGAGCTTCTTCTTCTTCGCTTCGAACGCGGCGTCGAACCTCACCCGCGTCTGCGCGAGGCTGTCCTTCAGGCTCTCCAGTTGTTGCGCCGAGTCTTCGTTTGCGAGGCTGATCTCGAACCAGTCGTAACGCTCGACGGTGTCGAGGTAGGCCTTGGTGATCTTGGTTCCGCGGGCGAGTTTCTTCGGCCCCTTGTTGGCGGTCTTGCCTGTCATCAGGCGTTCGATCCGCTCGTATGCATCGGTCTCGACGATGCGCATCTGGTCGGCAAGATCCTTCTTGTAGCGTTTCAGTTCCTCGTCGATGATCTGCGCGGCACGCTTGTCGCGCTCGATCCCCTCGCGGGTGAATACCTGCACGTCGATCACCGTGCCGGAGATGCCGGAGGGCACCCGCAGGCTCGTGTCCTTCACGTCGGAGGCCTTCTCGCCGAAGATCGCGCGAAGCAGCTTCTCTTCCGGCGTGAGCTGGGTTTCGCCCTTGGGAGTCACCTTGCCCACCAGAACGTCGCCCGCCTCGACTTCCGCTCCGATGTATACGATACCGGACTCGTCAAGCCTCGAGAGCTGCGCTTCGGAAAGGTTCGAAATATCGCGCGTGATTTCCTCGGGCCCGAGCTTGGTGTCGCGCGCAACCACCGTCAGCTCCTCGATGTGGATCGAGGTGTAGCGGTCATCAGACACCACGCGTTCGGAGATCAGGATGGAATCCTCGAAGTTGAAACCGTTCCACGGCATGAACGCGACCAGCATGTTCTGCCCGAGCGCGAGCTCGCCCATGTCGGTCGAGGCGCCATCGGCCACCACGTCGCCCTTGGCGATGCGCTCGCCGGGCTTCACCAGAGGCGTCTGGTTGATGTTGGTGTTCTGGTTGGAGCGGGTGTACTTCATCAGGTTGTAGATATCGACGCCGACGTCGCCGGGCACGGTCTCGTCGTCGTTGACCCGAACCACGATCCGGCTCGCATCGACGTAGTCCACCGCGCCGCCGCGCAAGGCCTGCACCGCCGTACCCGAGTCCACCGCGACGGTGCGCTCGATGCCGGTGCCGACCAGCGCTTTTTCCGGACGCAGGCAAGGCACCGCCTGGCGCTGCATGTTCGAACCCATCAGCGCGCGGTTGGCGTCGTCGTGCTCGAGGAATGGGATGAGCGAAGCCGCCACCGACACGATCTGCGCCGGCGCGACGTCCATGTATTGCACGCGGTCGGCCGTTGCCAGCATGAATTCATTCTTGAAACGGCAGGAGACCAGCCCGTCGACCAGCTTTCCGTTCTTGTCGATCTGCGCGTTTGCCTGGGCGATCACGAAGTTGCCTTCCTCGATCGCCGAGAGATAGTCGATGTCGTTGGCGACCTTTCCGTTCACGACTTTCCGGTAAGGCGTTTCCAGGAATCCGTAGCGGTTGGTGCGGGCGTAGAGCGCGAGCGAATTGATCAAGCCGATGTTCGGGCCTTCCGGCGTCTCGATCGGGCAGACCCGGCCGTAGTGGGTCGGGTGCACGTCGCGCACTTCGAAACCCGCGCGCTCGCGGGTCAGGCCGCCCGGTCCGAGGGCCGAAACGCGCCGCTTGTGCGTGATCTCCGAAAGCGGATTGGTCTGGTCCATGAACTGCGACAGCTGGCTCGAGCCGAAAAACTCCTTGATGGCGGCCGAGATGGGCTTCGCGTTGATCAGGTCGTGCGGCATGAGATTTTCGGACTCCGCCTGCGACAGGCGTTCCTTCACCGCCCGCTCGACGCGAACCAGGCCCGCGCGGAACTGGTTCTCCGCGAGCTCGCCCACCGAGCGCACGCGCCGGTTGCCGAGATGGTCGATGTCGTCGATCTCACCGCGGCCGTTGCGCAATTCCACGAGAATCCCCACCACGGCGAGAATGTCGTCGTTCGCGAGCGTACCTACGCCCTCGGACCCTTGAGCGCCCACGCGCGCGTAGAACCGGCGCAGCCAGCTCGGGGCCTTTTCCTCGATCTTTTCCGGATAGGCGCGGCGGTTGAACTTCATGCGACCGACCGCGGAAAGGTCGTACCGGTCCTCGGAGTAGAACAGGCCGTTGAACAGCGTTTCGACCGCGTCTTCGGTCGGCGGCTCCCCGGGGCGCATCATGCGGTAGATGGCGACGCGCGCCGCGGTCTGATCCGCGGTTTCGTCGATTTTAAGTGTCTGGGAAATATAGCCGCCCTGGTCCAGATCGTTGGTGTAGATGGTCTTGATCGAGTCGACGCCCGCTTCGGCGAGCTTCGCCAGCAAGAGCTCGGTGATCTCTTCGTTGGCGCTGGCGAGAATCTCGCCCGACTCCTTGTTGACGACGTTGTGCGCAAGCGAGCGCCCGATCAGGAACTCGTCGGGCACGGCCATGCGCTTCATTCCGGCGGCCTCGATGTCCCGAATGTGCTTGCCCGTGATGCGCTTGTCCTTCTGCACGACGACCTTGCCCGCCTTGTCGACGAAGTCGAAGCGCGCCACTTCGCCGCGCAGGCGCTCCGGGACCAGCTCGAACTGACTGCCGCCCTTCGCGAGGTGAAACGTGTCGAAGTCGTAGAACGCCGCGAGAATCTGCTCGAGCGTCATGCCGATCGCCTTCAGGAGGATCGTCACCGGCATCTTGCGCCTGCGGTCGACGCGGAAATAGAGATAGTCCTTGGGGTCGTACTCGAAATCCAGCCACGAGCCGCGGTACGGGATGATGCGCGCCGAGAAGAGCAGCTTCCCGGAGGAGTGGGTCTTGCCGCGATCGTGCTCGAAGAACACCCCGGGCGAACGGTGCAGCTGGCTGACGATCACGCGTTCAGTGCCGTTGATGACGAAAGAGCCGGTGGTGGTCATGAGCGGAATCTCGCCCATGTACACCTCCTGCTCCTTGACCTCCTTGATGGTTGGCTTGGAGGCTTCCTTGTCCATGATGGTGAGGCGCACCTTGGCGCGCAGCGGGCTCGCGTAGGTCAGGCCGCGCTGCTGGCATTCCTTGACGTCGAAAGGCGGCTCGCCGAGCTGATAGCTCACGAACTCAAGGCGCGCGTTCCCCGAGTGGCTGGAGATGGGAAAGATCGAGGTGAAGGCCGCCTGCAGGCCTTCGTTCTTGCGCCTTTCCGGCTGCATCGCCGCCTGCAGGAAGGCCGCATAGGACTCAAGCTGGGTCGCGAGAAGAAACGGCACGTTGAGAACGCTCGCACGCTTGGCGAAGCTCTTGCGGATGCGCTTTTTCTCGGTGGATGAATAGATCGCTGCGGTAGTCATGGACACTCCGTCTCGAAGCCAGAGGACAGGTGACAACGGACGGACCCGGAGGTTCCGTCCGCTCTCGCCTGCGCTCTAAGGCAGAAAAATTCTTGCGCCGCCAGAGACCGCGGAGCCCACAGGGAAAACCCGAACGGAATCGGGAGTTCTCTGCGCTCTCTGCGTTCTCCGTGGCTCAAGGTCTATTGCGTCAATTACTTGATCTCGGCCTTGCCGCCGGCGTCGATCAATTTCTTCAAAATCGCTTCCGCGTCCGCCTTGGATACGCCTTCCTTCACAGGCTTGGGCGCGCCGTCCACCAGGTCCTTGGCTTCCTTCAGGCCCAGGCTGGTGACTTCGCGCACTGCCTTGATCACGTTGACCTTGTTGTCGCCGATCGCGGTGAGTGTGACGGTGAACTCGGTCTGCTCTTCGGCCGCGGCCGCGGCACCGCCGCCTGCCGGAGCGGCCACGGCCACCGCCGCCGCCGTCGCGGACACACCGAACTTGTCTTCGAGGTCCTTGATCAGATGGGACAGCTCCAGCACCGTCATGTTGGAAATTGCGTCTAGGATTTCAGCTTTTGCCACTGCCATTTCGTTTCTCCTGAATCAGTATTGTTCCGGTAGGGAAGCGGACTATTGGACGCCGGCCGGCTTGTCGCGGACCGCGGCGAGGGTGCGCACAAAGCGCGCCGGCACCTCGTTCAGCGTCCGTGCAAACTTGACGATCGGCGCCTGCATCGTGCCCAAAAGCTTCGCAAGCAGCTCCTCGCGCGACGGCATCAACGCGAGCGCGGTGACTTCCTTGGCGGAAATCACGGCGTTCGGCATGGCGCCGGCACGGATGACGAGCTTCTCGTTCGCTTTGGCGAACTCGTTCAACACCTTGGCGGTCGCCACCGGATCGGGCGAGATGCCGTAGACGAGCGGTCCCTTCATGTGCTGGGACAGCCCGGCGAACGGCGTGCCTTCGACGGCGCGGCGCGCTAGGGTGTTTTTGAGGACGCGCAGGTACACGCCCGCTTTGCGCGCTTTCGCGCGCAACTCGATCATGCGACCCACTTCCAGACCACGGTACTCCGCAACAACGATCGTCTTAGCCTTCGCCACCTGCGCGGAGATTTCGGCGACCACCGCCTTTTTCTTGTCAAGATCGAGAGCCAAGGTCTACCTCCATTTTGTCAAAGCCGCCCGTCACGAGGACTTGCGGCACCCACGGCGACCTTGCATTCAGGAAAATCCTGTATGGGGTTCGCCATCTGCGTAGGACGGAAGGATTGTTCAAACCACTTCGTTCCCGCCGATTAAACCTCTCGGTACCTACGGTCTTTGATAACCCACCGCACGCCGTGAGAGCCGTGCGATGGCCCAAAGTTCTGTCATTCATATCAACGCTGCGCCGTCGCGCCGCCGCCAAAACTCCCCACGTCCACGCGCACGCCCGGTCCCATGGTCGAGGACACCGACACCTTGCGCAGGTAAATCCCCTTCACGTTGGAGGGCTTGGACTTGTTCACCGCATCGACGAGCGCCACCAGGTTATCGCGCAACTGCTCCGGGGTAAACGAAGCGCGCCCGATGGAGCACTGGACGATGCCGGATTTGTCGGCGCGGTACTGCACCTGGCCGGCGCGGGCATTCTTCACCGCCGCCGCGACATCGGGTGTCACCGTCCCTACCTTCGGATTGGGCATGAGGCCGCGGGGCCCCAGGATCTGACCCAATTGCCCGACCACGCGCATGGTGTCGGGGCTCGCGATCACGACGTCGAAATCGAGTTTCCCGGCCTTCACGCTTTCGGCGAGATCTTCCATGCCGACGATGTCCGCGCCCGCGTCCTTCGCCGCCTGGGCCTTGTCGCCTTGCGCGAAAACGGCGATCCGTATCTTCTTGCCCGTTCCGGCCGGAAGCACGACCGATCCGCGCACGGTCTGGTCGGATTTCTTGGTATCGATGCCCAGGTTGATTGCCACGTCGACGGCTTCGTCGAACTTCGCAACCGCCGCCTGCTTGATGATCTTCAGCGCGTCGAGCACCGGGTAATTCTTGTTGTGCTCGCGCAGCTTCGTCCAGGTTTGTATCCGTTTCGGGAGCTTGCTCATTTCACGCCCTCCACGGTCACGCCCATCGAGCGCGCGCTGCCCGCGATCGTGCGCACAGCCGCGTCCAGATCGGCGGCGGTCAGGTCGGGCATCTTGGCCTTGGCGATTTCCTCGGCCTGGGCACGCGTGATCTTGCCCACCTTGTCGGTGTGCGGCGTCTTGCTTCCCGACTCGATCCCCGCCGCCCTCTTGATGAGAACGGTCGCGGGCGGAGTCTTGATGATGAAGCTGAAGCTCTTGTCCTGGTAGGCGGTGATCACCACCGGCAACATGAGTCCGGGTTCGGTTTTCTGCGTCTGCGCGTTGAACGCCTTGCAGAATTCCATGATGTTCAGGCCGCGCTGGCCGAGCGCCGGCCCGACCGGCGGGCTGGGATTGGCCTTGCCCGCGGGCACCTGCAGCTTGATGAATCCGACGATTTTCTTTGCCATGTATTTTCTCCTGGTGGGTGCAAGCGGACGCTGAATCAATGACTGCGCGCGTCCTCCCCGGTTGTTACGCCTTCTCGACCTGCCCGAATTCCAATTCCACCGGTGTCGCCCGCCCGAAAATCGTCACCGACACGCGCAACTTCGACTTGTCGTAATTCACGTCCTCGACCGTGCCGTGGAAATCGGTGAACGGCCCTTCCCTGACCCGCACCGCTTCGCCGATCTCGAACAACACCTTGGGCTTGGGTTTCTCCACGCCTTCCTGCATCTGCTGCAGGATGTTCTTCACTTCCTTGTCGCTGATGGGCGGCGGCTTCCTGCCGTGCGCCCCGCCGACAAAACCGGTGACCTTGGGCGTGTTCTTCACCAGGTGCCAGGCGTCGTCGGTCATGTCCATTTCCACGAGCACGTAGCCGGGGAAGAATTTCCGCTCCGAGATGTTCTTCTGCCCGCCCTTCATCTCGACGACTTCCTCGGTCGGCACCAGGATCTTGCCGAACTTCTCCTGCATGCCCGCGCGGCTGATCCGGTCGAGCAGCGCCTTCTGCACCGATTTCTCGAATCCCGAGTAGGCGTGAACCACGTACCAGCGCTTGGTGGTTGCGTTAGCGGTTGTCATAGCTACTTTTTCCATCCGAGAAGGACGTCGTACATCAGATATTCGAGGCTCTTGTCGGTGAGCCAGAGGAACACCGCCATGGCCAGCACGAACGCGAACACCGCACCGGCCGTCTGAAGCGATTCCTTGCGTGTCGGCCACACCACTTTTTTCGTTTCGACCACGGCTTCCTGGGCGAATACGAAGAATCTCTTTCCCGGCTCGGTGGTCCATCCCAGGACCGAGCCCGCGGCGATGCCCGCAAGCACGCTCGCCAAGCGCAGCACCATCGGGCTTTCCGAGAGGAAATAAAACCCAGCGATGCCCGCGAACAGCAGCAGCACCGCTATCGCAACCTTGATTTTGTCCACATCCGCCTTTGTTCAGGCGGGACCGCAGTCCCGCACTCCGTCGTTCCTTGGCAGGCCAAGAGGGAATCGAACCCCCAACCTTCGGTTTTGGAGACCGACGCTCTGCCAGTTGAGCTATTGGCCTATTTAACCGCGCTTTTTACTCGATCACCTTGGTCACCACACCTGCACCCACGGTCTTGCCGCCCTCGCGAATGGCAAAGCGCAAGCCCTGCTCCATCGCGATCGGGGCGATCAGGGTCACCACCATCTTGATGTTGTCCCCCGGCATCACCATCTCCGTG
>DATHHS010000243.1:0-5297 GCA_035317085.1 Burkholderiales bacterium | reverse complement strand
GCGGCCGACGCGCATCCTCGAGGGCAACACACGTTTGGCCCGGATCTCCGGGTGCCGCACTGAGAGTCAGCGGTCCCGGCTGCGGTGTGGGCAATGCTCCGGCCCAGCGGATGGCGCTGACCCGCAGCACCGCGTCCACGTACTCCGGCCGCCGGTCATCACCCAGATCATCTGGATGCACGGCGAGAAGCTCTGCGAGTGCGCGCTGCGCCGCGGCGGCGGCGGGTTCGCCGCGGCGGTCGTGGGCGTAGGCAAGCGCGGCCCACACCCCGGCACGCCGCGCATGCAGGCGGCTCCGCGTCATCGCGCTCAATTCACCGTCTTTGACCTGCTCGAGCAGTTGGGAGCGTTCAGTGTCGAGGGATGCGCGCGGGACGGGGCCTAAATCCGGATCGATGCAATCGGGCCGCGTGAGGCCGAGAACCGCGTGCGCGCGCTCCTCCGGCTGCGCCTCCGGGAGCGCCAAAACGCGATGAAACAATTCGCCGTCGTAGCAGACTCGCATCCGGCCGTTGCGTTCGAAGTTGCGCATGCGAACACCGAACTGTTCTGCGACTTCCAAGTGGGGGGCGAAATCGGCGAGATGGTCGGTACTGCCTGAGGCCTGATCGGCGAGCCGCTCGGCCATTAGGGCGATGGCGTCGAAGGGCTCGGCAGTTGCGGCTCGCGCGGGGACGGCCTTGAGATACGCCGCGCCGTAACTGATACCGAGCGTCTCGGATCCTGGGGTCTCCCGCAGGAAGCGCAGCACGGCGAGAAGGTTGGGGGCGGCGCTCTCGGAGAGCTCGACCCGCCGGGCCGCGTCCCCTCGCAAGTATCCGCCCCGCTCGCGGCGATAATCATAGACTTTCAGATATCCGGCATGTTCGCCGCGGACCTCGAGCACATCTCCCTGCCATAGCCGGGTGAGTTCGGTGGCGTTCGAACGTGGCGCGGCGCGCAGCGCGGCGTGGTCTTGGACCACGATGGCGAGCGTCGCTGTGAGGGCGAGGATCACCGGGATGCTCCCGCCTTAGAGGTCGGTGCCGCCGCCTTGGAGGCCAGGGCGGCTGCCGCGTCGTCGACGGGGTTCACCGAGCTCTGGTCGCCAATGAGGCTCGAGCCGATAAACTTACCGGCCGCCGGGAGCGGTGCGATGATGACCTGCACCTTGTCGGAAAGCTTGTCCGCCAGCGTCTTCTGGATCAGAAGCGGGTATCGCGACACCAGCACGCCCTCGCGCTCCAGCTGCCCGGAGTTCGCCTTGCCCACGAGATCAAGTCGATAGGCCTCTGCATCCGCGAGTTTTTGCCGCGAATCCGCTTCGCCCCGGGCCTCGATGCGGCGCGCCTCTGCGCTGCCCTCCGCGGTGCGAATGCGCGCGACTTTGTCGGCTTCAGCCTCGAGTTGGCGTTGCTCAATCTGCTTCTGCTTGAACGGCAGGATGTGCTTCATGGTCTCCTCCTGCGCGCGCGCTGCAATGACTTGCTCCTGGCCGGCGGCTTCCGCGGCCGTTTGCCGCCGCACCTTGTCGGCCTCGGCCTCGAGCTGCTGCTGTTTGACCTGCGCCTCCTTGAGCTGCAGGGTGTAGTGAATTTTTTCGGTCTCGAGTTCCTCGGAGAGGAGCTTCTCCATTCCGGCTCGATAGTCCCGGGGCAGGTCGACCTTCCCTATGTCGACTTCGCGCAGCACCAGGCCCATGGCGCCGAATTTTGGCTTCAGTTGCGCGATGAGCTCCTGTTTTATCTCCGTGCGCCGTTGCGAAAAGATTTCCCGCACGGAGTAGCGAGCAAAGGTGGGATAAACGATTCCCTGCACGGCGGGCGCGACGAGATCCGCGCTGATGTCGTCCGGAAATTCCTTGGTCATCTGGGAGAGGCGGGCAAGGTCCACGGTCCAGCGAACCGTAAGATCGACGCCGATCGATAGACCCTCGACCGACTGGAAGGGAGCGGAGCCGGTCGCGCTCGCGCTTTCGGTCGGCCGATATACCTGATCGCGAATCGAGTAGCGTCGCACCTGATGGATGCCGGGCAGTACGAGGATCGTGCCTGCGGTGTAGACGCTCACCGATCCGTCGAGCGCGTCGCTGCGCGCCAGCACCTCGCTGCGGCGAACGGAAGCGAATGGCGGGTGGACGCACAGACCATAAACGATCAAACCTAAGACGGCAGCGGTAATCACGCGCCAGCGAAAGCGCCACAGGCCGATGCCAAGGGATCGCAAGGCTGCGGCCAATAAACCACCGAGCCGGCTCAGAGGTTCGCTGAGCCCCCGCCGCACGAACTCGAAAAAGGCATCCAAGCGACCAGACATTGTTGCCACGCTCCCGTCACAGAGCCGAACCGGCCCGACCGGAAGAGTCTCGCAAGTCTTTGTGGCGAGGCCGTGGGGCAACTATGGCAGAGTGTGGCAAATCGATTCACCCCAACCATTTTATTTGCTAGCGCATAGCCGGTTTCGGGCCCTCCAGTCGCGCGCGATGCTCGCGCACCGCTGCGATGAACTGCTCGCCGTACCGGGCCAGTTTCGCCTGCCCCACGCCCGGCAGGGTGGCGAACTGGTCGAGATCGAGCGGCATGTGTTCTGCCATCTCCCGCAGGGTGGAGTCATGGAAAATGACGTACGGCGGCAGGCCATTCTCGTCCGCCAGACGTTTGCGCAGCGCCCGCAAGCGCTCGAACAGCGAATCGTCCGTTGTCGATGCGCGCGCGCCATCTTGGGAACGACGCGCGGGCTTGACCGCACGGGCAATGCTCACGGGGCACTCGCCGCGCAGCACCGGCCAGCTCTGCGCGTTGAGCGACAGCACTGAAAAGCCGTCCTGCGCTTCGCTGATCAAACCCTGGTGCAGCAGAGCTCGCGCGAGGTTGCGCCAGTCCTCGACCCGTCGATGCTTGCCGATCCCGTAGACGCTCAAGGCGTCATGACCGGCCGAGAGCACGCGTTCGGTCCGGGCGCCGCGAAGAATATCGATGATATAGGCCGCGCCGAAGCGTTGACGGCGCTGAGCCAATCGTGCAATGCAGGACAGGAACTGCCTCGCCTCCGTGCTCCAGTCCTCGACGGTCCGCGGTTCGCAGCAGTTGTCACACGCTCCGCACGGACCTGAGAACGTCTCACCGAAGTAACGCAATTGCACCGCACGACGGCACTCGGTCGAGTCCGCGAATTGCAGCACCTGACGCAACTGCTGGCGGGCGATACGCTGCTCGTTCTCCAAGGGCTCGCCGGTCGTGTCCACCTTCTGCTGGATCAGGAATTCGGCCGTGCGGATATCGGCGCCGCCGAAATACAAAATGCAGTCGGCCGGATCGCCGTCGCGCCCCGCCCGGCCTGATTCCTGGTAATAGCCTTCCAGGGTGCGGGGCAAATCGTAATGCACGACCCAGCGCACGTCCGGCTTGTCGATGCCCATGCCGAACGCAATCGTCGCGACGATGACCTGCAGATCGTCGCGAATGAAGGCGTCCTGGGTATCGCGGCGGATGATGGTGTCGAGCCCTGCATGATAGGGCGCAGCGCGGATGCCTTCGGCATGCAGCTTGGCAGCCAGTTCATCGACGCGCCGGCGCGACAGGCAATAGACGATGCCGGCGCCGCCTTTCATAGCCTGCGCCAGCAACTCGCGGTAAGAGGCCTTGTCCTTGGGGCGTACCCGATAGAAAAGATTCGGCCGGTTGAAACTTGCCACATGCACGGCCGGATCGCGCAGCTCTAGCTGCGCGATGATGTCGGTACGCACGCGCGCCGTGGCGGTGGCGGTGAAGGCGAGCAACGGGACTTCGGGATGGCGCCGTCGCAGCCGGGCGAGCTGACGGTACTCGGTTCGAAAGTCATGCCCCCATTCCGATACGCAGTGCGCCTCGTCGATGACGAAGGCGTTGATGCCGATACCTGAATGCAGACGGTTCAGGGGGCCTTCGAGAAATTCCTGCAGTAGCAGCCGTTCCGGCGCGAGGTAGAGCAGTTTGTATTCGCCGCGCAACAGCGCCTGAGTTCGCTGCTGGATGTCGGCGGCGCCGAGGCTGGAATTGATGAAGGCCGCGGGAATGCCATTGTTCTGCAGCTGGCGAACCTGGTCCTGCATGAGGGCGATCAAGGGAGACACGACCAGCGTCACGCCCGGCTGCAACAGCGCCGGCAACTGAAAGCACAACGATTTTCCGCCGCCGGTGGGCATCAGCGCAAGCACGTCGCGGCGCGACAGTACGTCGCGAACGATCGCTTCCTGGCCCGGGCGGAAGGCATCGAACCCGAAGCAGCGCTTGAGGGCCGCCGTCAGGTCCCCGGGCGCAGCGGCATCAAGGGTCGCATGCTGGGCCTTGCGATAAAGTGAGCCAATGGTGGACACGGACCCAGTGTAACTGGATCGATGATCCGCGCGGCCCCCACGTGCTGTGAGTCGCACGTGGGGGGTAGCCCCCTATTTGCTGTACGCAATACGCGCGCCGGAACCCGGTGGCGCGCAGGTGTACGTAACCTCCTGCCCCGCGACGGCGGCCAGCGCTCGCAGAGCGGTGTCCGAAAGCGGGGCCGACGCGTCGCCCGGCACGAACGCGGCGGAACTCGGGTGATAGAGATAACCCTTCACCGTGCCGGCCTGCACGAGACTGGCCACGAGATCGCACTCCGTCACCGTGCCGCCGAGGATCTTGGAAGTAAAGGGCGCCGCGGCCCGCCGCTCGAGCAGCGCGATGCGCGGGCTGACGGCGCTGGCATTCTGATTGGTCAGAGTCACCTGCTGGCCGACAATGGGCGCCAGATCAGTGTCGAAGGCCAGCATGAACTGCTCGACATCCCGGCGGGTCCGATCGCCACCGAGTAGCGGGAAGCCGGCGGTCAGCGTCGAGCGGAACACCACCGAATTGAAGAAGGTGAATATGGTATCGGGCGAGCCTTCGTTGGTGAAGCCGAAGCCGCGAACTTGCGGTCCCGTAAAGCCGGTGTCGGGACTCTCGAAGAACGGCACTTTCGCCATGCCGAACATGCCGACCTTGGTATAGAGGTTGCGCAGGTGTGGGATCTTGAAGATCTGTTCGATGCCCTCGAAGCTGTCGTTCGTGCTTGCGCCAAATTTGCCCTGCGACGGATCGAGCACATGGCAACCGTTGCAGGTGAACGTCGTCGTCCCCAGAATCAGGCCGATGCCCGGCACGTTGAAACCGTCGGAGGGGTGCGGGCCGAAATAGAAATCGTGGCCCCGCTGTTGTGACGCGGTCATCGAATTGTCGAGACTGCGCACGGGATTCGGCGGCAGCACCACCTGGAGTTGGAAGTCGGTAAAGGCTTGCATCTGCGCGTTCGATGGCTGATCG
>DATHHS010000242.1:0-4593 GCA_035317085.1 Burkholderiales bacterium | reverse complement strand
GTCGAGCTCACCGAGCGTCGGCATGCGGCCGCTCAAGGGATCGGCCGGATTGGCGTAGATATGGTTCGGGTGGAAGCCGCCGATGGTGGTGATCCACGCACCACGCGGGATGCCGGCGGCGCGCGCCGCGTAGAGCGCCTGCACGTCAAGAATGGAATAGGCGTTCTCGAGCGGCGTGTGGAAGCCGGGCCGGTTGCCCATCAGCACGAAATGGTTGTGGTTGTCGATGATGCCCGGCACCACGGTGCGGCCTCTCAGATCGATGAGACGGGTCTCGCGTCCCTGGTAATACCGCTGGGAGGTGTCGACGTCGATGAAGCGGCCGTCCTTGATGGCGACCGACGACACGATCCGGTTCCCGGCGTCCATCGTGTGGATCCGGCCGTTGACGAGTATCAGGTCGGGATCCGGGTGCGACGGCTGCTTGTGGCGCTTTTTCGGCTCGACCTTCCCCTTCCCCTGCGAAGAAACCGAGAACAGCGCGCTGCCGGAGGCGGCCACGGCCGCCGCGGTCTTCATGAACTTGCGCCGGGAAATTCTGCGATTGGTCTTCATTTCACTTTCCTCCATTCATGTTCGGCTGGCCTCGGTGAAGCGGTGCTCTGTCAGCGTCGACCGCAACCACCGGCTCAGTGGCAGTAGGAATTCACCCGGGCCTCCTCCTCGTGCGACTTCTCCCAGCGCTCGTCGCTGGGAGTAAAGACCTGCGGCACGAGGAAGTCGTTCGGATCGACCAGCAAGCGGAATTCCGGCCACTCGCTTTGCGGGAAGCCCATGTTCTGCGCCGTCTGACGCCAGCTGATCTTGTGATAGAGCGCGGAGCCGGGCTGCGCGACATCGGTCAAATGGCCCGGATAGTAGACCTTGGGCAAGAGGTGCTGGATGTACTGGATGATGTCGCGCTGCTGGTTGCTGTCGGCCCCGAGGCTGACGATCGATCCCATGAGCACGTCGGTGTGGGGCAGGTTGCTCATGATGGAAAACAGGCCCTTGCCTATTTCTCCGGCGAGCGCGATGGCGGGGCCGTTGTGGGCCGGGTCGTTGAATTGAGCCAGGCTGATCAGGCCGGGGGAGCCGGTGCCGATGCCTTCCTTCACCGGGCCCGCCGAATTGACGAAGGCGAAGGTGAAGTCGCGGCCCGCACCGCGCACCACGAAGTGATACCAGATCTCGATGATGCCGGCGCTCCCGCCGAATCCGGTGGTCGTGGTGTCAATCTGCCCGGGCACCCGCAGGGCCGGGTTGGCCGGCGGGGTAAACGGCGTGCCTGCCGGGAACATCGCCGGGTAAGTGATGGCCGGCGGAGGACTGTCGATGACACGTCCCGAATAGCGCGGATCGCCGAGATTGGAAAACACCGCATGCGGGAAGGACGGATCGACCGGCGCCGTTCCCGAATGGACATGCTTGAACGTGAGGATGCAGATGGAGGGATCGAACTGCCTGATCCTCCTCACCGTCGTCGTGCCGCCGGTCGGATTGGCCAGGGTGCCGGTATATTCTCCCGGCGGAGAGTTTGCCGGCACGACCCCGACACAGTTGGCCGGATTGCCGTCCGGAATGATCCTCGCCCCGCCGTTGACCAGATTGGGGTCGTTGAACATCCTGGTCACGTCCGCCTGCATGACCAGGCAGGTTTCCGGCGACGCGTAGATCGTTGCTCCCGTCCACTTCGAAACGTAGGCGGCATTGTCCGCATGGTCGCCATGGCCGTGCCCCAGGAAGATCGCTTCCGGACGCAGCGCGACGAAATCCTGAGGCAGGATCGGGGTGCGGCGCACGTCCAGGGGCGCGGTCGGCAGCTCGGGACGGTTGATGTAGCTGTCGAGCAGGATGACCCGTCCGCCGACCGATACGGCGTACGTGGTGTTGGTCGCCCAGGAGAAGATGACTTTATTCTTGTCCACCCTCCCCTTGTCATCCACGTTCTCGACCCCGAAGAATTTCTGCCGCGCCTGGATCAACGCAGGGTCCGCTTGTCTGTTGAATCCATCTCTGTCTCTGTCGTATCTATCGTCGTTGGCGGCGGCGCACAGAGAGAAAATGCACAGGACACCAGAAAAAATTGCGGACATCATTCGCCTGCAGATCATATGAGCTCCTCTTTAGTCAATCGGCCAGCTGGACTTGTGGCAATGCAACACCGTAGCGATGCGGCGCTCAACCCCGGAGTTCGGCCGCGCTCCGCTACTTCTCCGCGTCAATGAAAACAGCCATGATTACCCTCCTCTTTTTCTATCCGATGGCCGGCAGAATGCGTCCAAATCGTCCACGAACCCGCCGGTCTGCCCCGCCATCCTCGCAAAGTCACCGGGGCTGCGCTTACGGAAACCAGGGCGGCCGACCACGCGGATGGATTATTTGACACTTGGAGGAAATGTGGAATAGTGATGCCGGACTATCAGATATCTGATTACGAGATGGGACGCGTTATCTTGTTTTGAATTCGCTATCCATGGATATCAAGCAGCTCGACTACTTCGTGCATGTCGCCGATCTCGGCAGCTTTACCAAGGCTGCGTCGCTGCTCTCCGTTGCCCAGTCCGCGCTGAGCCACCAGGTGCGCCAACTCGAGATGGAGCTCGAACAGACCTTGTTGTATCGCAATGGGCGCGGCGTTACGCCGACGGATGCAGGCAGGCGTCTCCTTGCGCACGCACGAGGAATCCTGATCCAGGTACGGCGCGCGCACGACGAAGTGACAGAGGCGACGGACGCGATCGTGGGGCACGTCGTCCTCGGGTTGCCGCCGAGCATCGCAAGGCTCCTCACCGTTCCCTTGTTCAAATCCTTTCGCAGTTCGTTTCCCAACGGGACTTTCGGCGTGATGGAGGGATTGTCCGCGTCTGTTGTGGAGTGGCTCGTGGAAGGACGCGTCGACATCGGATTGGTCTACAACCCCGCGCCATTGCATTCCATCGAGATTTCCCCGCTGCATGAACAGGAAATGTTCCTGATCTCGTCCAAGCTGGCCGTAAAGGGCCGGCGAATCAGGCCGGTTCCGCTAAGGGAGTTGCCCTTTTATCCGCTGATCATTCCGAGCCGCCCGAACGCAAACCGGATGCTGATCGAGGCCCAGCTTGCACATCTGGGATTGAAACCACGGATCGAATTTGAAATCGACGGAATTACATCGATCCTCGACCTCGTTCACGAGGGTTACGGGCACACCGTCCTCCCGCTCAACTCGTTGCGCGGCCACACTCTCGGGCGGCACTTCGTCGTAAGCCCCATCGCAAAACCCAAGCTCACCATCCAGTTGTCGCTGGTTACGTCCGCGCAACGGCCCACCACCCCGCTGACAAGAGAATCGTTTTCGTTGATAAAAAAAACCGTACCGCAGGTTCTCTTCCCGGAGAAGGTCCGAACCCGGATGCCCTAAGAGCGTACTCAAGGTTCTCGCATCGCAGGAAGCAGTTGAGTCGGCCATCAGCAATGCGTGCACGGAGCGCCGATCCCCTTCGCCTGATAGTTCGTTTGCGGCGACATTTTCCGGCGGCGACCGAGCCACCAGAGAAGCGGCGCGCCGATCAAAGCACCGGGCAACAGGAGGATCGCGGCCAGGACCAGCCCGTTTTTGAGAAAAGTGCGCAACCAAGTGCTCATGACCGGTCTCCGTTTGAGTTTCGGATCACGCGAACTCGCGCACCGCTTCTTCCGATTGCGCCTTGGCGGACGCCATCGCGTTCTTGAGGACCTCTTCACCCATCGCTACGCCTTCGACGCGCACCACGTGCACGTTCGTGATGCCGATGAATCCGAGGACGGCGCGAAGGTAGGACTCCTGGAAATCGAGCTGCTTCGCGGGCCCTTCGGAATAGACGCCGCCGCGCGCGACCACGACGATGGCCTTCTTGCCCTTCAGCAGTCCTTCGGGGCCTTTCTCGCTGTAGGAAAAGGTGCGCCCGGGACGCACGACGTGGTCGATCCACGCCTTCAGGCTGGAAGGCAGACCGAAGTTGTACATGGGGACGGCGAAGACCACGACGTCGGCGGCGGCGAGCTCGTCCACCAACGCGTCCGATAACGCGAGGGCTTTTGCTTCCGCCGGGCTGCGTTTTTCCGGCGGCAGCACCCGGCCGGTAGTGAAAGCCTCGTCGATATGCGGCAAGGGTTCTTTCGCCACGTCGCGCACCACCACCTTCGCGCCGGCGTGACGCGCCTTCAGATCGTCGACCACGTGACTGGCGAATTGATGCGAATAGGACTTCCAGCCGCGCGGGCTGCTCAAAACAAGCAAAATGTTTTCCACGGTGCTCTCCTGGAGTAGGTGATCTCTCGATCGTTGAAGAAAGGTTTGCATAAGCTTCTTACCTGCACTTTTCATATATGTACTATTCAGTCAAAAAAAACGACCTACTTGATTGCCGAAAGCACCCGCTCGAGCAAGACATGATCGATGCCCGAGAGCACCTTCGCGAATTCATCCCGAACTTTGGCCACTTGCTTCGCGCCCGCTGCCTGGCGCTCACGCCCGAGCGGGGTCAGGGCCGCCCTCACCGCGCGACGGTCCGCGAGATCTTCCACGCGACGCACAAGCCCGTCGGCCTCGAGGCGGTCCATGAGCTGCGTGATGTTCGAGCGCACGCAGGT
>DATHHS010000241.1:0-3049 GCA_035317085.1 Burkholderiales bacterium | reverse complement strand
TTCAGGAATTTCTTGTAGTCGAAAGTGAGCACGTCGGCGCGGTCCGCATGGTGGCGCATGTGTTTGAGGCGCAGTGCCTGGAAGGGCGCATAGCAGCTGCCGTTGATCCAGCTCATCAGCACGCCAAAGCGGTGGTTCGTTCCGGCCGAACAGAAGACGCTTTGGTGGGCAAACTCGTGCACGAAGTAGGCGCTGTAGACCAGGGCGTGCCCCGTGAGGAGCACGCCGGCCGTGTTGGCATACCAGGGGTCCGCGGCGAGCAGCACGACACCCAGAGCCCAGCCCGCGAGCGTATAGGCGAGCGCGGCGATGGTCAGCCAAGCGCCGTGCGTGTTTCTGAAAATGCGACGGAAAAACCCGGACACTTTATTTCTTCAGCATGGTCTTCAGGATCGAGTCGTCGAAGGTGTCCTCGGTCTTGGGGGCGGTGGTGATCTGGCCCTTGGCCTTGAGGATCTCGCTGATCAGCGCGCCGCTGACATACAAGGAGGTGGTCTCCTTGCTGTCCTTGGCGAAGACCTTGGAGAACTCGCCGGGTGTCATGTTGTATACGCCGGACAATTGCTCCTTGACCTCGGCGCCTGAGACGCCGAGCGCCTTGCCGATGATGGCGGCGGCCTTGTCCGGGTTCTTCTTCATATAGTCCAGGCCGTCGATGTAGCCCTGGATCAGCGCTTTCACGACTTCGGGCTTGGCCTTGATGACCTCCTTCTTGAACACCATCACGTCGGTGATCAGACCGGGCGCATCCTTCGACGAATAGACCACGTGGAATTTTTTTCCGCCTTCCAGGGCGGTGATCTGCGACACACTCGGCTCGTAGGTCACGCCGATCGGCATCGCGCCGGAGGCCATCGCCGCGGGAATCGCTTCCGGCGTCATGTTGACCGGCTCGATGTCCTTCTCGGTCAGCTTGTTCGTCTTGAGTGCATAGGAGAGCAGGAAGTCGGACGGCGAGAGCGGGTTGAAGCCGATTTTCTTGCCCTTGAAGTCGGCGACCTTCTTGATGTCGACACTGCTGACGATCGCATCGCCGCCGGCGGAATAGTCGATCGGGCTGACGACGCGCTGCGTGCTGCCTTTGGCGACCACGCCGATGACCTGGTCGTAGGTCAGCATGCCGCCGTCCACCGTGCCGCCTTCGATCGCGGGCGGGATCAGCGCCGGGTCGCTGAACACCTGCAGCGTCACCTTGAGGCCTGACTTTTTATAGAGATCGAGCGCATCGGCGACGTAATAGGGGCCGTAACCGATCCAGATCACCGTGCCGATTTTCACCGATTCAGCGGCACCGGCCATGACCGGCGCGACGAGCACGCAGGCGACGATGGAAAGACCGGTTGCGAGGACTTGCAGTGCGCGGCGCATTACACGGGAAGGCTGCATATCGAATCTCCTGTCGTTGAAAGGAAAGCTGCGGAGAGCGGCTCTGCTCTCCCGGGCTTTTATCCCTCCGTGGAGCCTCGATACGAGGCCGGGCCACTCTCGGACCAGTCGCTCCTTCCTTACAGAGCCGGAACCCTAGTGTCCCTAACGAGGCCTTGCACACAAGCTCGGTGCAAAGCCGCTCGCCGTTGATTCAGCTTATTGCAAGTTAAGTGCCAGGCGCGCTGCGACGTCCGTCGCACGCCGTGATCGCCGATGAAATCCCAAGGGAAACACGAAGATATCCGAGAGCTCGCAGCGCGATGCAAGACCGGACGCGGGGGACAGAGCCGCACTGTTGCGATGCGAAGCACGGGGATCTCGCTCCATCGCGGTGCCGTCCTGAACGCGGCATCATTCGCGTGTGGCCAGGAATTTCCGCCAGCCGCCGTATGAGGAGATGTCCCGCGCGTCCCGAATCGCATACGTCTCGCACAAGAAGCCTTTGACTTCCTCGCCGTCTTCCAGCTCGATCGTGCCCATGCCGAGCGGCGCAGGGATCGCGGCGACGAAGGAACCGAATTGCTCCACAGGCATCTCCCATACTTCCACCTCGATCGCGGCTGCACCGGAACGCACGAGCCCGGGTTTGGGAGGCTCGTTGTCGGACAGCGCATAGAGACGGTAGGCGGGCGCGGTGCGGCATGCGCGCGCCAGCGTCGCGCCGCGTTCCGTCAGCTGTCGGTTGAGCGGGCCGCCCGCAAGGTGCGCACCGACAACGGCTATGCGCACGGTATCCCGCATCGGGGGTCGATCTCTTGCGTGGGCCGCTTCCGGCAGCGGCGTGTCGCAAGCGCCGAGGCGCAATCCTGTCGCGTGCTGGTAACGCTCACCCATCTCGCACAACCACGCGTCGGTCAGTGCAGGCGCGACCAGCGTGATGCCGAACGGCAAGCCGTCGGGGCGAAAACCCGAGGGCAGGGCAATCGCCGCGAGATCGAGCAGGTTCACAAAATTCGTATACCGGCCCAGGTCGGCGTTCAGGCGGATCGGATCGGCCTCGACCGCCGCGATCGTATACAGGGAGCCGGCCGTGGGCAACGCGAGCGTATCGATTCGGTGCCAGACGGAGGCGGTGGCGCGCTTGAGAGCCGCAAGCCGATATTGTGCTTCGAAGGCATCGGCGGCCGAGTAGCGAGTCGCCGCGGCGATGACCTGTCGCGTCACCGGATGAAACGCTTCGGGCCTGGCCTCGAAGAATGCACGCAGCGCCGCGTAGCGCTCGGCTATCCAGGGCCCATCGTAGAGGAGCGCTGCCGCGGCGAGAAACGGCGCGAGGTCCACCTCCACCGGCGTCCCGCCCATGCGCGCCAGCCGCTCGACGGCCTCGCCGAACAATTTTTGCTGGGCTGTGTCGCCGAAGAATTCGAGCGATGCGCTCCCCGGCACGCCGAAGCGAAACCGCTCGACCGGTTTCGCCGTTAGCACCCGGTGGTCGCGGGAATAGTCGTCCCCCGGGTCGAACGCGTTCAGCACGTCAAAAACGGCGCGTGCATCGGCTGCGGTCAGCGCGAACACCGCGACGCAATCGAGCGAGCGGCACGCGGGGACGACGCCGGCCGTGCTCACCATGCCGGGGGTCGGCTTGAGTCCGACGATATTATTGAACGCCGCCGGCACGCGG
>DATHHS010000240.1:0-9928 GCA_035317085.1 Burkholderiales bacterium | reverse complement strand
CTCGCGCATCCCTGCATTGCCTGAAAGTACCGCTGCACCCATTCGTTCCCGATTTCGTACGGATGCGGCCCGTCACCGCGGCCGGCGAGCATTCGGTTTTTGTTGACGGCGTTGTCGAATTCGGAATGGTTGGATAGCAGGACGGTCGCGCCGCTCGCCGCCGCGTGCGAGGCCATGCGTTTCTGCGAGTCGATGTAGATCTGGAAGTTCTTGATTCCTGGGTCCGGGGTGTTGTTGACGAAGTTGAACGCGGTGCCGCCCGAGTAGGCGACGTTGACGCGCCTGCCGTGGTCGAGCACGGCAAACGTGTAGGAGAGGGTTCCCGGCGTGTGGCCGGGTGTGAGCCAGACGGTCACGGTCTCGCCGCCCAGGGTGATTTTCATGCCGTCGGTCGCGACGATGTCGCGCTTGGGCGCCGTGGTCTTGTAGCGATTCGGGTATTTCTCGACGGTGTTCCAATCCGGCCCGCCCATGACGACCCTCGGGTGGTAGCGCACCTGGATCATTTCGGCGCCGCCGATGTGGTCGGCGTGCGCGTGCGAGACGAGCAGGTACTTGATGTTCTTCGGATCGAGGCCGAGCTTCTTCATTCCGCCGACGATCAGCTCCTCCGAGTTGTACGTGAAGAGGGTGTCGAAGAGGATGATCCCTTCGCTCGTGGTCAGCGCCCATGACGAATGGATCTTGCCGCCGACGAAGTACAGGTTGTCGAAGACCTTCGCGGGCTCCGCGTACCAGGTGTCGCGCGCCGGCGCGCTCACCGGATTGGCGACGTAGGGCGGCACGACGTCGCTCGTATCCTCGCCGCCGCTCTGCGGAAGGAGGCAGGTGCGCACCAGCGTGCCGAGGAACTCGAACCCCGCCGCAGTCTTGGCCGACTGCACCGCGGCTTGGGCTTCCGCGTCGAAGTCCCTCTTGGCGGGAGCCTGCGCAAACGCGCTGCAGGCGAAAAGTCCTGTGACAAGAGCGATGACCGCGCGCACGCTGGATTCGGCCGAATTCATGGAGTCCCCACTTATTTTTTGAGCGAGATGACGGAGTTTGCCACGGCTCGAGGCGGGTTGGAGGGCTGGGCGTGTTCGCTTACAATCCTCTCCCAAGGAGGCCAGCATGGACAATCATTCTTTTGGGCGCCGTAACTTTCTCAAGAAGGTGACTGCAATGAGCGCAGCGGGCATACCCATCGTCGCGGGTCTCGCGCCTCGCTCCGCTCACGCGGCATACGATCCCTCGGCGAAGTTCGAGCTGAAGGTGAACGAGGTGGAGTTCCGCCGCAATGCCCAGGGGCGGATGCTGATGGCCCGCATTTATCAGCCGCAGGGGGCGGGGCCGTTTCCGACGCTGCTGGATTTGCACGGCGGCGCCTGGAACAGGAAGGACCGCCACGCCGAGGAGCCGATGGACCGCTCGATTGCGGCGAGCGGGGTGCTGGTGGTGGCGATCGACATGACGCTCGCGCCGCAGGCGCCGTACCCGGCCTGCGTGCAGGACGCGAACTACGGCGTGCGCTGGCTGAAATCGAAGGCGGCCGGGTGGAACGGCGACGTATCGAAGCTCGGCGTGTTCGGCAGCTCGAGCGGCGGCCATGTCGCCGAGTTGCTCGGCATGCGCCCGCGCGATGCGCGCTACAACGCGATTCCGCTCCCGTCCGCGCCGAACGTCGATGCGACGGTCGCGTACGTGGCCACGCGCTCGCCGGTCAGCAACACCTTCGCGCGTTTCCAGAACGCCGAGGAGAAAAAGCGCGACAGCATGATCAAAAACAATACGACCTTCTTCGTTCCGTGGGAGACCATCCACGAATCGAACCCCCAGGAAATTCTCGAACGCCGCGAACAGGTCGCGCTGGTGCCGCTCCTGATCATGCAGGGCGCGCTCGATGACAACGTGCTGCCGGCGGCGCAGGAAAAATTCGCGGCGACTTACAAGGCGGCGGGCGGCCAGGTCGATTTCCAGGTGTTCCCGGACAGCGTGCACGAATGGGTCGCGGACCCGGGACCGCAGACCGACCGCGCCCGCGAGATGGTCAAGGCTTTTATCGCGCGCAATCTGAGCGGGAGTCGCCCCGCTTAGACTTCCGCCGGGCGCGTCATGCGCCAAGACGGTGCCTCCAACGCACCAACGGGATGCCCGGCCCGCCGATTTATCGCATTCCGCCAAGCGGCGAAATTGCCGATGAACTCCTTGTCTGGCAAGGACTTGTTGCTGCATCTGACAACATCCTTTCGCGCTTGGCACGCTTGATGCGAAAGCTCTCGGAACACCAATAAGACGACTTGAGGTTCCGCATGTCCGCGTTCTCGAATCCGTTCAATCCGGAGGTCCGCCTGGGCGCCGGCTGCGATTGCGGCAAGCATGCGAGCCAGGCCGAGCACGACGTCGCGATCGCCGACGAGCCGCAATCGAACGAAACGGAAACGCTCAACCGGCGCGTGATCGAATCGGCGGTGATGCGCGCGCTCTTTCCGCAGGACGAGACGCGGCGGCGCTTCCTCAATGCGGTGGGCTCTTCGGCCGCGCTGGCGGCGGTGTCCTCCTTCTTTCCGTTCGGCGCGCTCGAAGCGATGGCTCAGGACAAGGGCACGCCGGAGAAGAAAGACCTCAAGATCGGCTTTATCGCCATTACTTGCGCGAGCCCGCTGATCATGGCCGACCCGCTCGGCTTCTATCGCGAGCAAGGCCTCAACGTGCAGCTGATGAAGACCGCGGGCTGGGCGCTGATCCGCGACAAGATGCTCAACAAGGAGCACGACGCGAGCCATTTCCTTTCGCCCATGCCGCTCGCGATTTCCCTGGGCACCGGTTCCGCCGCCCAGCCGATGCGCGTTGCCACCATCCAGAACATCAACGGCCAGGCCATCACTCTGCACTCTAAGCACAAGGACAAGCGCGATCCCAAGCAGTGGAAGGGCTTCAAGTTCGCCGTGCCTTTCGACTATTCGATGCACAACTTCCTCTTGCGCTACTACGTGGCCGAGCACGGCATAGATCCGGACACCGACATCCAGATCCGCGTGGTACCGCCGCCGGAAATGGTGGCCAACCTGCGCGCCGGCAACATCGACGGCTTCCTCGGGCCCGACCCTTTCAACCAGCGCGCCGTCTACGACGAGGTGGGCTTCATCCACATCCTGTCCAAGGACATCTGGAACGGGCATCCCTGCTGCGCATTCGGCGTGCCCGAGGCGATGATCAAGGAAGCGCCCAACACCTTCGCGGCGCTGTACCGGTCCGTGCTCACCGCGGCGCGCATGGCGCACGATCCCAAGAACCGCGCGCTGATCGCCCAGGTGATCTCGCCGCCCAACTACCTGAACCAGCCGGTGACCGTGCTCGAGCAGGTGTTGACCGGAAAGTTCGCCGACGGCCTGGGCAACGTCAGGAACGTGCCCGACCGCGTCGATTTCGACCCCTTCCCCTGGCATTCGATGGCAGTGTGGATCCTCACCCAGATGAAGCGCTGGGGCTACCTCAAGGAAGACGTCGACTACAAGAAAGTCGCCGAGCAGGTTTTCCTCGTGACCGACGCGAGGAAATACATGGCCCAGATCGAGATCAAGGCGCCGGCGGCGAACTACGCGAAGTTCAAGGTGATGGGTAAAGAGTTCGACGCGTCCGCGCCGGACAAGTACCTGGCGAGCTTCGCCATCAAGAAGGCCTCGTAGATGTCCGCCGGCTGGATCAAGTCGGCGCTGCTGTCCGTCCTTTTCTTCGTCATCCTGGTGGGGGCATGGCATCTCGCCACGCAGCCCATGAGCGCGCGCACGGCGGTACCCGACGAGTACGCCAAGCTGCTGGGAAAGGGCACGAAAAAATCCGAGGGCTTCCCCACGCCCGCGCAGGTCGGCGAAACGATCGTCAAGAACCTGTCGGAGCCTTTTTACGACCGCGGCCCCAACGACAAGGGCATCGGCATCCAGCTCGCTCATTCTCTCGGCCGGGTCGGTCTCGGCTACCTCCTCGCGATCGTCTTCGCCGTGCCGCTCGGCTTCGTCATCGGCATGTCGCCCTTGATCTACCGGGCGCTGGATCCCTTCATCCAGGTCCTGAAGCCCATCTCGCCTCTCGCCTGGATGCCGATCGCGCTCTACACCATCAAGGACTCGTCGATTTCGGGCGTGTTCGTGATTTTCATCTGTTCGGTGTGGCCGATGCTGATCAACACCGCCTACGGCGTGGCCGCGGTGCGCCGCGACTGGCTGAACGTGGCGAGGACGCTGGAAGTGAAGCCGCTGCGATGCGCCTTCCAGGTGATCCTGCCCGCCGCCGCCCCGACCATCCTCACCGGCATGCGCATCTCGATGGGCATTGCCTGGCTGGTGATCGTCGCTGCGGAGATGCTGGTGGGCGGGACCGGCATCGGATATTTCGTCTGGAACGAGTGGAACAACCTCAACCTCGCCAACGTGATCTTCGCCATTCTCATGATCGGCGTGGTCGGTATGGCGCTCGATCTCGCGATCGGCCGGCTGCAGAAGTGGGTCACTTATGTTGAATAAACGCGTCGGGTAAGAGCGTCGGGGTGCAGCGCCAAGTATGGCCTTTCTCGAAATCCAGGACTTGAAGAAAACCTACCCGTCGCCGGGGGGCAAGACCGTCACGGTCTTCGAAGGCGTCAACTTCGCCATCGAACGCGGCGAGTTCGTCTGCATCGTCGGCCACTCCGGCTGCGGCAAGACCACCATTCTCAACGTGCTCGCCGGCTTGGACACCGCCAGCGAGGGGGTGGTGGTGATGGACAACCGCGAAGTGGCGGGCCCGTCGCTCGAGCGCGGCGTAGTATTCCAGAGCCATGCGCTCATGCCCTGGGCATCGGTGATGAAGAACATCGCCTTCGCCGTGAAAAGCAAATGGCCGCAGTGGAACGCCATCCAGGTCCAGACCCACTGCCAGAAATTCATCGACATGGTCGGGCTCACCGGCGCCGAGCACAAGAAACCCGCGGAACTCTCCGGCGGGATGAAGCAGCGCGTCGGCATCGCGCGCGCTTTCGCCATCCAGCCCAAGATGCTGCTGCTGGACGAGCCGTTCGGCGCGCTGGATGCGCTCACGCGCGGCACCATCCAGGACGAGTTGCTCGCCATCGTGCAGGCCACGCGCCAGACGGTGTTCATGATCACTCATGACGTGGACGAGGCGATCCTGCTCGCCGACAGGATCCTCTTGATGTCCAACGGCCCGCGCGCGGCGGTCGCCGAAATCGTCGAAAACACCATGCCGCGCGGCCGCAGCCGCCACAACATTCACCACGATCCGCAGTACTATCGCATCCGCAACCACCTGGTGGACTTCCTCATCAACCGCTCGAAACAGATGCAAGGCAATACGGCGAATCGCGTCGCGCAGCCGCCGACGGTCCGGCCGGGGCTCGCCGAGCCGGCGGACGCACCGGCGAGGGCCGCGGCAAACGTCATCAACCTCAAGCACTGAAGGAGAAGGGAAATGAAACGCGAATCCGAGTCCGCGCTAGCCGGCATGATGAAGCCCATGAAGCGCGAGGACGTTACCGACCTGATCGTCTTTCGCAAGATGAAAATGGGCATCAAGTGGCCCGAGATCGCAAAAAAGCTCGGCCAGAGCAAGGAGTGGACGGCCGCCGCCTGCCTCGGCCAGATGCAGATGACCAGGAAGCAGGCCGAAACAGTGGGCAAGCTCTTCGACCTGCCGGAGGAAGCGGTGCTGCTCCTGCAGCAGGTGCCTTACAAGGGCTCGCTGCCGACCGCGGTGCCCACCGATCCGCTGATCTATCGCTTCTACGAGCTGGTGAACGTCTACGGCTCGACCTTCAAGGCGCTGATCCACGAAGAGTTCGGCGACGGCATCATGAGCGCGATCGACTTCGACCTGGATCTCACGCGGCTTCCGCACGAGAAAGGCGACCGCGTCAAGATCGTGATGAGCGGCAAGTACCTGCAGTACAAGACGTACTAGAGACGGTCACGAAGAGGCCGCGCCGGTGGCGACACCGCCGGCGCGGTAAAGGACCGACTGCTCCGCCCTCGCGGCGCGACCTGGCATCCCTATTGCTCTATCTCCCTTGCTTCCCGCAAATGCGCCCGATGGGGCCGCGGGAACCGGCTGGAAACCGGCATTTATCAGTCACGAATGTCGTGTTTCTAACAGAACACTCGGGATAGGAGAAGGATCATGTTCAGGTTTGCCAGGTATGTCGTTGCGCTCGGTGGGTTGCTCCTGGTCGGTTGTGCCATGACCGCGGACAAGAATGCGCAGGTCGCGGAGTCCGAGGCCACGCTTCGGCAGGCCGTGGAGGAGTATGAAAAGGGGCTGCCGGTCCTGGTGAGCCTGGGCGACTATCGTTCGGCGAGCAATGTTGCCTTGGGACTCGCGTCCGCCCGCAATCGCCTCGAAGGCACGACTCCGGCGGTATGTGAAGCGCTGTCGCAATCGCGTGAATTTCAGCGCCTGGCATCGACCCAAAAGCCCGGCGAAGAGGATTTCCAGGTGTTGTCCGGCATCTACGAGCGCACCGGCGGAATGAAGCGCGAGAGCGCGCTGTGCGATCGTACGCAGACGCTGGCCACATCGACCGTCAAAAGGTAGTCCCCCTGTTCAGAGGGTCTTCGGCTTCAAGCCGGAGACCCAGGTCAGGGTTTTCATCGCACGCAGTCTGATGGCCGGAGTCGCGCGACTCAATCCCTAGGGTTTCCTCCCCGCCTGCCGCAAATGGTGGGTCCCCGCAGCGGAGAACTCGCTCCAAGTTCCCGGGCTGTCCGGGGGATATAATCGAAACCTGCGTCGTGCGCGCGCAACGCACCATCCCTGGAGACCCCATGAAAAAGAGCGAGCTGCGTGCCCAAGCGCGCGTTGCGGTGAGCCAAAGGGCGACGCTGAATTCCGGGCAACCCGAATGGTTTCCATGCATGGTCCTGGATGTGAGCGACCACGGTTTCCTGATTGTCTGCACCAAGACACTTTCGGTGGGGCAGGTCCTTCAGCTGAAATGCGAACTTTTTCCGCAAAAAACCCTCGATTGCAAGATCGAAATCAGGCACGCCACGGATTCGGGAACGGGCACGAAGATCGTCGAGATCGACGACAAGGCGACCCGGTTGCTGCAGATGTATCTGCAGGAGCAGTATTCGAACAACCTGAACAAGGGCGGGTGAGTTCTTACCGCGCCGCCGCCCAATTGCCGCACGCCTCCCCGATCTCGCTCAGCACCTCGCCATCCGATCTCCCCGAGCTCTTGAGGACGTGGAAGCTGTGATCGGCGCCTTCGAGCCAGTGCATTGTCCAGCGATCGCCAAGGCGATCGACGACCGGTTCCATCAGATCGCGCCGGCATAGCGCGTCGCGGGTGCCGTTCAGGCAGAGGACGGGCACTTTGATTTTTGCGAGGTGCACGTCGCGCAGCTCTTCCGGTTTGCCTGCCGGGTGCAAGGGGTAGGCGAGGAGCAGCAGGCCGTCGCACGAAAATCCGTCGGCAGTGAGCATGGAGGCGGCCCGTCCGCCCATCGACCGTCCGCCGAGAATCAGCTTCTTCGGCGCGATCTCTCGGCGCGCGTGCGAGGCCACGGCGGCGATGCATTCCTTCAGGCGGGGCATGGCGTCCGGACGGCCGGATCGCTTCTCGCGGTAGAGGAAATTGAAACGAACGACGTGAAACCCGTGCCTGCGCAGCTGCTCCGTGGCCGCGAGCATGCCGCGATCGGCCATGTGGCCGCCGGCGCCGTGCGCGCAGAGAAAGAGCGCGCCGTTATTCGATGCGAGCGCGGGCTCGAAGACCGCGGAGGTTTCCTCCTCGCCGACTTCGATCCGCCATGCCGCCGGTGCGCTCACGGCAGCTGCGAAGTACATCCGGAAAATTTGATCCAGGTCAAAACGGCTGGCGCGCGGGTCAATACCGCTAGTGTAATGAAAGACGCGACTCGCGCGTGGAAGGGCTGCGCGAGACGCTGTTCGTTCTACGGCCGGTTTGCACCACCGCCACGCCGTTAAGCATCGTGATGTAGAGCGAGGTACCGCTCACGGCCACCCCGCGCGGGATAAACAGTAGCCCCAGCAATGGCCCCGGCGCAAAGCCCGGCTGGTCCGCCACCCCTGCGACCGTACTCACCGCTCCGGCGGGCGTGATCTTTCGGATGGTGCTATTACCGTCGGCCACATAAACATTGCCCGCGCTTTGCTGTCTTTGCCACGGGCACGCGGTAACACTGCGTGCGTTCTACGGCCGGTTTCGCACTACAACCACGCTGTTGGCTTGCGTGACGTAGAGCGATGTGCCGCTGACGACAATCGCACCCGGGCCATTCAGCAGCCCCGGCAAGGCCCCCGGCGTAAAGCCCGCCTGCCCCGCCACCCCCACGACCGTACTCACCACGCCGTCGGGTGTGATCTTGCGGATGGTGTTGTTACCGGTATCGGACACGTAGACATTGCCTGCACTGTCGGCGGCGACGCCGCAGGGGAAGTTGAAGCGCGCCGCGGCCCCGGTCCCGTCGGCGCTGCCGCTGACGCCCTCCGTACCGGCGAACGTGGTAAGCACGCCTTCTGGCGTGATCTTGCGGATGTTGTGGAAGATAGCGTCGGCCACATAGACATTGTCAGCGCTGTCGGTGGCAACGTTGGTCGGGAGAATAAGGTGCGCCGCGGCCCCGGCGAAGGTAGTCACTACGCCAGAGGGGGTGATTTTTCGAATGGCATTGTTTTCGTTGTCGGCCACATAGATATTGCCCTTGCTGTCGGTGGACATGCCTTGCGGGAAAACAAAGCGCGCCGCGGTTCCGGTCCCGTCCGCGTTACCGGGGTTTTCCGGAATACCGGCGAGCGTGGTGACCTGTCCTCCGGGCGCGATCTTGCGGATGGTGTTGTTATGGGTATCGGCGACATAAACATTGTCGGCGCTGTCGGTGGCAACGCCTCCCGGAAGAAAAAAGCTCGCCGCAGTCCGGATCCCGTCGGCGCTGCCCTTGCCGCCTGTACCTGCGAACGTCGTGACTGCGCCCTCGGGCGTGATCTTGCGGATGATGAAGTTCCAGAAATCAGCCACGTAGATGTTGCCTGCGCTATCGACGGCCATGTCCGCCGGGCCGTTAAAGCGTGCCGCGGCGCCGACACCATTGACGTTACCGGCCGCCACATCCCCCGCAAAGAGCGCGAGAGAGGCAGGGGAAGAGGAGCAAGTCACGGCCACGTCGGTGACATTGGCCCCGCTCACCGTGCCCGCGCCGTTTGCCACCGCGCAAGTCTGGCCCGCCGGTTGCGCGAGCACCGTAACGCGGTAGTTGCTGCCCGTTACCGTTGTGGTGGTGAAGGCAAAGGCGCTGTTGGCCGACAGGCTCAAGTCATTGCCGCCGTTATTCTGCAGCGCTACAGTGCCCGAGAGTCCCGTGACCTGGCCCCCGATGGTGTAGTCCGTGCCTTCCGCCGGTGCGCCATTGGTCGTGCCTCCTCCGCCCGGCGCGCCAGTGGCCGGAGCTCCCCCGCCCGCGGCGCTGTCGCTGCTGCCTCCCGCGCAACCCGCCAGCCATAGCAGAAAGAAAATCGGAAAAACGTGACGAGCCAATTGCGCAGGATTCTTAGACATGATGTGTTCTTCCTTGGTCGGGCCGATGCCGGCTCTCAATGTCCCTGCCTCCGGCACGCGGCATCCGGTGCATGGTTTGTAATTCGCTCGGCCGATGCCGAGCCAGACCAAGGAAGGGCGAGACGGGTCCCGCGTCAAGAATCGCGGGAAGAATTGAGAGAAACCGGCTCGGTCAGGGAAGTGGCCATCGTTCCCCTGGTGCCGGAAGTATCCGCGTGATTGTCGCGGCGGTCTGTGCGCTGAAGCGCACAGGCGCGGTCCGTGCGCTAACGCGCACAGGTCGCCGTCGCGCTCAGTGCCGGAGGAAGAGGCCGGGGTTCAGGCCTCGAAAGAATTGAAGTACTACTTCGTGAGTTGCGGCGTCCTTTGCAGCAACTCCAC
>DATHHS010000239.1:0-6816 GCA_035317085.1 Burkholderiales bacterium | reverse complement strand
CAAAGCTCTGCAGGCCGCTCTGGCCCAGATCGAAAAACAGTTCGGCAAGGGATCCATCATGAAGATGGACTCCGCGGCCGTACAGGGCGTGCAGGTGATCTCGACCGGCTCGCTCGGCCTGGACATCGCGCTCGGCGTGGGCGGCCTGCCGCGCGGACGCGTGGTCGAGATCTACGGGCCCGAGTCCTCGGGCAAGACGACGCTCACTCTTTCGGTGATCGCCCAGGCGCAGAAGATGGGCGGCACGGCGGCCTTTATCGACGCAGAAAACGCGCTCGATCCCCAGTACGCCGCGAAGCTCGGCGTCAAGATCGACGAGCTGCTGATTTCCCAGCCCGACACCGGCGAGCAGGCCCTGGAGATCGCCGACATGCTGGTGCGCTCGGGTTCGGTCGACGTGATCGTGATCGATTCGGTCGCGGCGCTCACTCCGAAGGCCGAGATCGAAGGCGAGATGGGCGAACCGCAGATGGGTTTGCAGGCGCGGCTGATGAGCCAGGCACTGCGCAAGCTGACCGCGAATATCAAGCGCACCAATACGCTGGTGATCTTCATCAACCAGATCCGCATGAAGATCGGTGTGATGTTCGGCAATCCCGAGACCACCACTGGCGGCAACGCGCTCAAGTTCTACGCGTCGGCGCGCCTCGATATCCGGCGCATCGGCAGCATCAAGCGCGGCGACGAGGTGATCGGCTCCGAGACCCGCGTGAAGGTGGTGAAAAACAAAGTCGCGCCGCCGTTCCGCGAGGCGCTGTTCGACATTCTCTACGGCGAAGGGGTGTCGCTCGAAGGCGAGATCCTGGAGCTCGGGGTCAACTGCGGCGTGGTCGACAAGTCCGGCGCCTGGTACCAGTACAAGAAGGACCGCATCGGCCAGGGCAAGGACAACGCCCGCGACTTCCTGAAGGAGAATCCGGAGCTCGCCGCCGAGATCGAGGCCAGGATCCGCGAGAAGCTCGGTGTGAAGAGCCCCGAGGCCTTGGCTCCTGTCACTGCCGAGGTGTGAAAAAGCAGGTGACGCTGCGCGAGCGGGCCCTGCGGCTGCTCGCGCGGCGGGAGCACGGCCGCGCCGAGCTTGGCCGCAAGCTCGCGGCCCACGCGAATCCCGAGGACGATCTCGAGTCGCTGCTCGAAGACCTGTCGCGGCGCAAGCTCTTGTCCGACGAACGCTACGCGGAATCGCGCGCTCACGCGCTTTCGCGCAAGTTCGGCGCGGCGCGCATCGCGCACGAATTGCGCGCCAAAGGGCTCGACAAGGGACTCGCCGAGCAGGCCTCCGGCGCTGCCCGCGTAACCGAAGTCGAGCGCGCGCGGGAAGTCTGGCGCAGAAAGTTTCGGGTCGCTCCGCAAACGCGCGAGGAGCGCGCGAAGCAGATGCGCTTTCTCCAGTCGCGCGGGTTTTCCTTCGATGCGATTCGCGCGGCGATCGGCGGCGAAGACGACTGAGGGGGGGCCGGCAACGCGCAAATCGACACGGGACTAGAATTCGCTCCATGTACGTGCGCCACAGCCACAACCAATCCCCGATCTCCAGACGTCTTTACGGGTTCCTGCATCGATTCCGCCTCCGACCGGACTCGCGAAAATGAGGGACAAGGCGACCGATGCATGGTTCGAGGAGATGCGCTCGGCGTATCTCTACCGGGTCATGTCCGAGGCCGAGCGCGGAACCGTGCGCGAGGCGCTGTTCCGCGAACTTGCCGGCGAGGCCGAGCACCAAGCCGCGATCTGGGCGCGCTCCATGAAAAGCGCACCCCCCGCCTATGTTCCAAGCCTGCGCGCGCGCATCGCCGCGGCGCTGATCCGGAACCGCGGTCCCAAGGCCATGCGCGGCATCCTCGCCGCCATGAAGGTGCGCGGCCTGTCGATATACACGCATCCCGCGCCAGGGCATCCGACGGCGGTTTCCGTTGAGGAGATCGGCAAGCGTCACCGGGTTGGCGCAGGAAGCAACCTGCGCGCCGCGGTGTTCGGCATAAACGACGGGCTGGTATCCAATTGCAGCCTCATACTCGGCGTGGCAGGAGCCTCGGGCGCCGACGGCATGATCCTGCTTTCGGGCGCGGCAGGACTGCTCGCCGGGGCGTTTTCGATGGCGGCCGGGGAGTACGTGTCGGTGCGCTCGCAGCGCGAGATGTTCGAGTACCAGATCGGACTGGAGAGGCAGGAACTGGAAGAGTATCCGGAGCAGGAGGCGCAGGAGCTGGCCATGATCTACGCCGCGCGGGGATTGCCCAAGGACGAAGCGCTGGCCGTGGCCCGCAAGATCATCGCCGATCCTGAGCATGCGCTCGATACGCTCGCGCGCGAGGAGCTGGGACTCAATCCCGATGATCTCGCCTCGCCTTGGGGAGCGGCGATTTCCTCATTGTTCTCCTTTTCCGTGGGCGCACTGGTCCCGCTGCTGCCTTTCCTGCTGTTGAAGGGCAATACGGCGCTCGGTGTTTCGATCGCCGCAACGGCCTGCGCTCTGTTCGCCGTCGGCGCGACGCTCAGCCTGTTCACGGGCCGCAGCGCGTTTTACGGCGGTTTGCGCATGCTCTTGATCGGGGGCGGTGCCGGTGCATTGACCTACATGGTCGGCAAGTTGCTCGGCGTGAACCTCGGCTGATCGAGCGCGGAGTCGAATGAACTTCGGGCTCGTCGTTCACAGCCTGATCGGGTTCTTCCTGCTGCATGTCATCGCCTGGGCTTTCAGCGAAAACCGCAGGACCGTCGCCTGGCGTCCGGTCGCCGCCGGGATGCTGCTGACCTTCGGCCTCGGACTCCTGCTGCTGAAGGCGCCCTACGCCAGGGATGTTTTTCTCGTCCTGAACGACGCGCTCAACGCGCTCGAAAAGGCGACGCAGGACGGGGCGGCGTTCGTGTTCGGTTTCCTGGGGGGCGGGCCGCTGCCGTTCGTCGAGACCTATCCGGGTGCGAGCTTCGTGCTTGCGTTCAGGGCGCTGCCCCTGGTGCTCGTCGTGAGCGCGCTCTCGGCGCTGCTCTTTTACTGGCGGGTGCTGCCCTGGATCGTGAAGGCGTTTTCGGTTCTCCTGCAAAAGACCATGGGCGTCGGCGGCGCGATCGGATTGTCCTCCGCGGCGAACGTGTTCGTCGGCATGGTCGAGGCACCGCTCATTGTGAAGCCCTACATCCGCAACATGAGTCGCGGAGAGCTCTTTATCCTCATGAGCTGCGGCATGGCGACCGTTGCCGGCACGGTGATGGCGCTTTACGCGAGCATCCTGTCGAAGGTCGTTCCCGACGCGCTGGGGCACATTCTCATCGCCTCGATCATCAGCACCCCGGCGGCGATCGCAATCTCGGTGCTCATGGTTCCGGTTCCGGCGAAAGCGCTTGCGACGGAAGGGAATCTCGTGCCCCAGGCCGCAACTTCGAGCATGGACGCAGTCACTCGCGGCACGGTCGATGGAGTACAGCTCCTCATCAACATCGTCGCGATGCTACTCGTGCTGGTGGCGCTGGTGAGCCTCGCCAACCAGATCCTCGCGCTGCTTCCGCAAGTGGCCGGAGCGCCGGTCACGCTGCAGCGCGCGCTCGGCATCGCGATGGCTCCCCTGGTCTGGATCATGGGGATTCCGTGGTCGGAGGCGGCGACGGCGGGGGCGCTGATGGGGACGAAGACCGTACTCAACGAGCTGCTCGCCTACATCGACCTGGCGAAGCTTCCCGAGGGCGCGCTGAGCGCCCGCAGTCGCCTGATGATGACTTACGCGCTGTGCGGCTTCGCCAACTTCGGCAGTCTCGGCATCATGATCGGGGGCCTCGCGACCATGGCTCCGGAGCGACGCGACGAGATCGTTTCGCTGGGGGGAAAGACCATCGTCTCCGGAACGCTGGCGACCTGCGTCGCGGGTTCGGTCGTGGGCATGCTGTACTGAGCCTCGCGCCCGGGCGCCTTACTGGAGAATCGACTTCACCTTCTCCCAATCGTTGGGATACAGCGCGAGCATTCCGGCCTTGTTCGTGGCTAGCACGGAGTAGTCGAGCGCGAGGAACTCGCGCACGATCTCGTCGAGGCGCTCGTGCAGTACGCGCGATGCGGGGTCCAGCCCGCGCACCACCCCGAGTCCGGTCGGCGCGGTGCCGATCACGTTCACGCGCAGGTCGGGGCGATATTTCTTCAGGATGAGAATCAGCCGCCAGATATCGCCGCTCCAGAAGGTGGTTTGGCGCTCCCTCTCCGCGGTGAGCCGATTCAGGGGATAGCAGTCGTGGATCACTATCGTCGATTGCGGCGAGGAATGCTTCTCGATGTTGATGAAGTCGCGAAGGGCAAACTCGAACTGGTGCATTCCGTCTATGAACGCGAGGTCTACGGGCAGGCCGCCCAGCTCGGCATGGACATCGTAGGTCGCGAAGAAGTGGTCGCTCGTTGTCGTGCAGATCTTCGTATGGGGACCGAGCGCCTTCGTGATCTTTGGCTCTGGGTCGATGCCGATCGCACGCGTTTCGGGCCGCGCGAGCGCGATCGATTGGCCGTCCGCGACCCCGATCTCGATGTAGGTGCGCGGCCGCAGATGGGAATGGATCATGGAGAGCACATCGGTATAGAAAGGCCCGGGTAGCACGAGACCGGCGAGCACGCTGTGCGCGGGATGGAAGTCGGGAGCGAGCGCTAGCGCTGCTTCACAAGCCTCGCGCGCCCGATCGTATTCCCCCACCTTCCAATGCACCGCCGCCGCATCGTAATGGTGTTGCGGATTTTTCGGATCGAGACGGCGCATGTGCCGCAGGTGCTCGAGCGCCTCGCGGTGGCGTCCCGCCTGGAAAGCGATCCCCGCCATATAGCTGTGCGCCTGGACACTTTCCGGATCGGTGCGCAGCGCCCGCGCGAAATGCTCCGCAGCAGCAGGATGGTCGCCCGCGTCGAACGCTGCAACCCCCGCCGCGAGAGCACTCTGGCCTGTGCGCGAGTCGCTCTTCCGCGCGAATAGATCTTTCAGGGCCTGAACCAGCATAAAGCCCATAGCTTAGCCTAAAGATGAGAGTCGTTGCACGAAGCGGGGATTCGGGCCAAAATCCCTTCTGTTCAATCACATAGGCGGCGACCGGCGGTCGCGGTCCTCGTCCATGAAGTCAGCCGAGATCCGATCGAAGTTCCTGAGATTTTTCGAAGAACGGGGCCACACGGTCGTCGCGTCGAGCTCGCTCGTGCCTGCCAACGATCCGACGCTGCTTTTCACCAACTCCGGCATGGTGCAGTTCAAGGACGTTTTTCTCGGCCGGGAAACGCGGGCGTACCAGCGCGCGAGCACCTCTCAACGGTGCCTGCGCGCGGGCGGCAAGCACAACGATCTGGAGAACGTCGGCTACACCGCCCGTCATCACACCTTCTTCGAGATGCTCGGCAACTTCTCCTTCGGCGACTACTTCAAGCGCGATGCGATCCGCTTCGCCTGGGACCTGCTGACGAAGGTGTACAAGCTGCCGGCGGACCGCCTGTGGACGACCGTGTACCACGAGGACGGCGAGGCCTACGATCTTTGGACCCGGGAGATCGGTGTGCCGAAGGAGCGCTGCGTGCGCATCGGCGACAAGCCGGGCAGCCCGAAGTACCAGAGCGACAATTTCTGGCAGATGGCCGATACGGGTCCCTGCGGCCCGTGCAGCGAGATCTTCTACGATCACGGCGCCGGCATCGCCGGCGGTCCTCCTGGGTCGAGCGACGCGGAGGGCGACCGTTACATCGAGATCTGGAATCTCGTGTTCATGCAATTCAATCGCGACGACAACGGCGCGATGACGCCCTTGCCCAAGCCTTGCGTGGACACCGGCATGGGCCTGGAGCGAATCGCCGCGGTGTTACAGGGCGTGCATTCGAACTACGAGATCGACCTGTTCCAGGACCTGATACGCGCTGCAGCGCGCGAAACCGGGACCAAGGACCTCTCGAACAATTCGCTGAAAGTCATCGCAGACCACGTTCGCGCCTGCTCCTTCCTCGTTGTCGATGGCGTCATTCCCGGAAACGAAGGCCGGGGCTACGTGCTTCGCCGCATCGTCCGCCGCGCGCTTCGCCACGGCTACAAGCTCGGCCGCAAGGAGCCCTTTTTTCACCGCCTGGTCGCGGACCTGTCGCGCATCATGGGCGAGGCCTATCCCGAATTGCCCAAGGCGAAGGAGCGGGTGACGCAGGTGCTCAAGACCGAGGAGGAGCGCTTTGCCGAGACGCTGGAGAACGGCATGAAGGTGCTGGAGGGCGCGCTGCACCGCGAAGACCGCATGCTCGACGGCGAGACCGTGTTCCAACTCTACGATACTTTCGGGTTTCCGGTGGACCTCACCGCCGACATGGCTCGCGAGCGCGGCATCATGATCGACCACGCGGGGTTCGAGGCGGCGATGGAAAGGCAGCGCGAACGCGCCCGCGCCGCGGGCAAGTTCAAGATGGACGCGGGCGTCGAGTATTCCGGCCGCGCGACTGAATTCCGCGGCTACGACACGCTTGCGCTCGATGACGCCAAAGTGGCGGCCCTCTACAGGGAAGGGACTTCGGTGCCGGCCATCTCCGCGGGCGAATCCGCCATCGTGGTGCTGAACAAGACCCCGTTCTACGCCGAGTCGGGCGGCCAGGTGGGCGATGCGGGAGAGCTTGTCGCGGCGGGCGGCACCTTCACGGTTACCGATACTCAGAAAATCCTTTCCGAGGTGTTCGGCCACCACGGCGCGCTCGCGACCGGGCACCTTGCGGTGGGCGACCGGGTCGCTGCGCGCGTGGACACGGCGCGGCGCGCGCGCATCATGCGCAATCATTCCGCCACGCACCTGATGCACAAGGCCCTGCGCGAGGTGCTGGGACCGCACGTA
>DATHHS010000238.1:0-8583 GCA_035317085.1 Burkholderiales bacterium | reverse complement strand
CACGCCGCCGGCGCCGCCACGGTTCTCGACAATGAAATTTTCCTTCAAAGTCTCGCTCAGCTTTTGCGCCACCAGGCGCCCTAGAGTATCGGCGGTTCCGCCCGGAGAGAACGGAACGATGACGCGTACGGTCTTGGTGGGCCAGTTTTGCGCGAGGGCCTGCGGACCCGCGAACAACAAGAGGGTCGCGGCGATGAGCGCCGCGGCTCCCGGAGCGGAGTTTCGTACGAATTGCGAAGGGCATGCAGTCACAGGCCGTTATTTTACCCGAGCGTCGCGCTAAAATAGCCCCGCATCCGCCTCAGGCTTTGCAGGCCACCTAAAGGAATGGAAATCCCATGGAAATGACCGGCGAACAACTGATCCCCGTGCCACAAGCCGAAGTCTGGCGCGGATTGAACGACCCTGAAGTTTTGAAGGCGTGCATCGCGGGCTGCGAGACGATCGAAAGAGTCTCGGACACCGAGTACCGCGTCGTGATGGTCGCGGCGGTGGGGCCGGTGAAAGCCAAGTTCAACGGCAAGCTCGTGCTCTCCGATCTCAACCCGCCGAATTCCTACGCCCTGTCTTTCGAGGGATCGGGCGGAGCGGCGGGATTCGGCAAGGGCGGCGCGCAGGTTTCGCTCAAGACCGAAGGCGCGGGCACGCGCCTGACTTATACCGCCAAGGCCAGCGTCGGCGGAAAACTTGCACAGGTCGGATCGCGGCTGATCGACGGAGTCGCGAGGAAAATGGCCGACGACTTCTTCACGGCGTTCAACGCAAAGCTGGCAGGGCCAGCGGCCCAGCCCGCAGAGGCCGCGCCAGCGTCCTCGGGTAAGCGGATCCACCCGGCCTGGTGGGTAGCCGGTGCACTGCTCCTCGCGTTTCTCGTCTACCTCGCGCTCCAGCCGGCGCACTGATTCCGAACCGTACGCCCGACGAACCCCGGCCGCCAAGCCGCCGGGCTGCAGCGACAGTCGCCGCTTTACCAAACCCGAGGCGATGAGGGAGAATGCGCAGCCGGTCCGGGAGATCGGACCCGCGCCGCTGGGCGAGCCGTAAGTCGAAAGCACAATAATTCACCCCCCCGGTCGCGAAGTTTTAGCTTTACTGATAAAGCGGAGGGTATTCGCGTGAACTTCCTGCTTTCGCTTTCGCGACTGATCGATGCGCTGAACGAGCGCATCGGCAAGACCGTGTACTGGCTGGTGCTTGTCATGGTGCTGGTCAGCTCGGGCAACGCCATGTCCCGCTACGCGCTTTCCATCGCCTCGAACGCGTGGCTCGAGCTGCAGTGGTATTTGTTCGCAGCGGTCTTCCTGCTTTGCTCCGGGTACACGCTGCGGCACAACGAGCATATCCGGATCGACGTGGTCGCCGGCCACCTGTCCCGCCGCGCGCAGATGTGGATCGACATCTTCGGAACGCTTTTCTTCCTGCTGCCGATGGCGGCCTTTATCACGTGGCTTTCCTGGCCGATATTCATGAACGCCTGGAACAGCAACGAGATTTCCGGCAGCGCGGGCGGCCTGATACGGTGGCCGGCGCGGCTGCTCGTTCCCGTCGGTTTCTTCCTGCTGTCGTTGCAGGGTGTCTCTGAGTTGATCAAGCGCGTCGCTTACCTGAAGGGCCTGATCCCGGACCCGCTGGAAAAGCACGAGGTACCGCTGGAGATCATCATCGCGCGCGACCAAGCCGAAAAATGACGCAATTCTTGATCGCCAACATGGCGCCGCTCATGTTCGCGGCGCTCGTAGTGTTCCTGCTGTTTGGCTACCCGGTATCGTTCGCACTCGCGGCGATCGGACTGTCCTTCGGTTTTCTGGGCATCGAGCTTGGGCTCCTGACGCCGGCCCTCTTCGGGGCGCTGCCTGAGCGGATTTTCGGCATCATGTCGAACGACACGCTGCTCGCTGTTCCGTTTTTCACCTTCATGGGACTGATCCTCGAGAGAAGCGGCATGGCCGAGGATCTGCTCAATACCATCGGGCAGCTCTTCGGTCCGATCCGGGGCGGGCTGGCGTACGCCGTAATCTTCGTCGGCGCCCTGCTTGCCGCGACCACCGGAGTGGTCGCAGCGTCCGTGATTTCGATGGGCCTCATTTCGCTGCCGATCATGCTGCGCTACGGTTACGACCGAAGGCTCGCGAGCGGGGTCATCGCCGCCTCCGGAACACTCGCGCAGATCATTCCGCCGTCGCTCGTGCTCATCGTGCTCGCAGACCAGCTCGGCAAATCCGTCGGCGACATGTATGCGGGTGCGATTTTTCCCGGGCTCGTGCTCACCGCCCTGTATGCGATCTACGTCTTCGGCGTCTCGATGATCTATCCGAAGGCCGTACCGGCGTTGCCGCCGGAAGCGCGTATCCTGCGCGGCGCCAAATTGTTCGTGCGCGTGTTGCTGGTGCTGATCCCGCCGCTCGCCCTGATCTTCCTCGTTCTCGGCACCATCTTCCTCGGCGTGGCCACGCCGACCGAGGGCGGAGCAATGGGCGCCACCGGTGCGCTGGCGCTCGCGTTGATCAACCGGCGCCTGACATGGTCACTGCTCAGGCAGGCGATGAATTCGACGGCGAAGCTCACGTCGTTCGTGGTGTTCATCCTGGTCGGATCGACGGTGTTCAGCCTGACGTTCCGCGGCGTAAACGGCGATCTTTGGGTCGAACACCTGCTCACGGGCCTGCCCGGCGGGCAGATCGGCTTCCTCATCGTCGTGAATGCGCTGACCTTCGTGCTCGCGTTCTTCCTCGATTTCTTCGAGCTGGCATTCATCATCGTGCCGCTTCTCGGACCGGTCGCCGACAAGCTCGGCATCGACCTGATCTGGTTCGGCGTGCTGCTCGGGGTCAACATGCAAACCTCTTTCATGCACCCGCCCTTCGGCTTCGCGCTGTTCTACCTGCGCAGCGTAGCGCCCGGCAAGGAGTATCTCGACAAGCTGACCGGCAAGCCGACACCTCCGGTTACCACCGGCCAGATCTACTGGGGCGCGGTACCTTTCGTGGTAATCCAGGTCGTCATGGTGTGTATCGTGATCGCGTTCCCCAAGCTCGTAACCGGGAACCTCGAGAAGAGCAAAATCGATCCGTCCAAGGTGCAGATCATCATCCCGCCGGAAAGCGAAGCCCCGAGCGAGGTCCCGCCCGATTTCAGCGCACCGCAGGGTGGGAAGGCCGGCCCGGAGGGGAAATCCGGCGAAAGCTTGCAGGAAAACAGGGACGCTGACGACCTTCAAAAGCAGTTCGGGAAGTAGCGCTTCTCTGGGGGAAAAACAAACCCCGCATTGGCGGGGTTTGTTTTAGCGAAACCGAACCGGCAGACTTACGATTTGCCCGCGCCCAGCTTCGAGTTGAACGAATAATTGTCGTAAGTCGATTCGGCGACGCGGAACCACAGGAATTGTTCGTCGCGGAATTTCTTCCACTGCGGATAGACGGTCGCCCAGTGTTTGCTCTTCGCCTTGAGTTCATCGTAGAGCTCGTACGACGCTTTCTCCGCGGCCTCCATGACTGGCCTCGGGAAGGGCCGAAGCTTGGCGCCGTTCGCGATCAGGCGGCGCAGAGCCTGCGGGTTCAGGTCATCGTACTTCGCGGGCATCCATGAGTTGACTTCGCCGCACGCCGCCATGAGCGCGGACTGGTAGGCCTTGGGCAGCTCGTTCCATTTCTTTTCGTTGACCAGCGTCATCAGCATCGGGCCGCCTTCCCAGAATCCCGGATAGTAGTAGTACTGCGCGACCTTGTTGAGGCCGAGCTTCTCGTCGTCGAAGGGGCCGACCCACTCGGCCGCGTCTATAGTGCCCTTTTCGAGCGCGGGATAGATGTCGGGTGCTCCGATAAGCTGCGGCACGACGCCGAGCTTTTGGAGCACTAGACCCGCCATACCGCCAATGCGGAACTTGAGTCCTTTCAGATCCGCCACCGACTTGATCTCCTTGCGGAACCAGCCGCCCATCTGGCAACCGGTGTTGCCGGCCAGAAGCGCGATACAGCCGTATTCCTTGAATAGCGGCGCCATGGCCTCGGCTCCGCCGCCGTTATACCACCAGGCGCTGTTCTGCCTCGCGTTCATGCCGAAGCAGATCGACGTGCCCAAAGCGAACGTCGGGTCCTTGCCGAAGTAGTAGTAAGTGGCCGTGTGCCCCAACTCCACGGTTCCGGCCTGCACGGCGTCGAGCACCTGCAGCGCCGGGACGATCTCGCCCGCGGCGAAGGCGCGAATCTGGAACTTCCCGTCGGTGATCTCACCGACGCGCCTCGCGACCATCTCCGCGCCGCCGTAGAGCGTGTCCAGGCTCTTCGGCCAGCTCGCTGCCAGCCGCCACTGGATACTGGGCAGTCCCGAAGTCTGCTGTGCTCTGGCCTGCGCCGCGGTGACGAGCGCCGCGCCGGCAGCCGCGCCCAACCCGGCTTGCTTGATGAATTCGCGTCTTTTCATGGCTCCCTCCTCAAGGTGAAAATCCCGGCCGATTATACGCTCAGCCGACGAGCCTTCTAGTTTCCGGCGATGGTCATCCCGTCTACGAGAATCGAGCCACTGGTGCGCGAGCCGCGCACCAGCGCGTCGCTACCGATCGCTACGATGGAGCGAAACATGTCGCGCAGGTTTCCCGCGATGGTGATTTCCTCGACCGGGTAACGGATTTCTCCGCCTTCCACCCAGTAGCCCGCCGCGCCGCGCGAGTAGTCGCCGGTGATGAGATTGATGCCGTGCCCCATGAGATCGGTGACGAGCAGGCCGCGGCCCATTTTCCGGATCAACCCCGGGAGATCGAGCTCACCGCCTTCGAGGATCAGGTTGTGATTGCCCCCGGCGCTTCCGGTGGTCTTCATGCCGAGCTTCCTCGCCGAATAGCTGCCGAGAAAATAGCCCTGCAATACGCCTGCCTTGACCACGTCGCGGTCGCGCGTGGCGACGCCCTCGTCGTCGAACCATGAGCTCGCCTGCGCGCGGCGCAGATGCGGACGCTCGACGATGCTGACGATAGGCGAAAAAATTTCCTTGCCCAGGCTGTCGACGAGGAACGAGGCCTTGCGGTAGAGGCTGCCTCCACTCACCGCCGCGACGAATTGCCCGATGAGGCCGTTCGCCACCGGCGCCTCGAACAGCACCGGCACCTGCGTCGTTCGGATCTTGCGGCTTCGCAGGCGTGCGAGCGCACGCCTGCCCGCGTAGTCGCCGACGGCCTCGGGCTTTGCAAGATCGTGCCGGGAGCGCTCGGACACGTACCAGTCGTCGCGCTGCATCTTCCCGTTCTCGGCCGCGATCACGGCGCACGACAGGGAGTGGCGCGAGGTCGGGAACCCTTCGACGAAGCCGTGACTGTTGGCGAGCGCGAAGTGCCACTGCTGGCAGGAAACGCTGGCGCCCTCGGAATTGGAGATGCGCTTGTCCAGGCGAAACGCGGCGGCCTCGCAGGTTTTTGCAATCTCGATCGCCTGCTCGACGGGCAGATCCCAGGGATGAAAGAGATCGAGGTCCTGCGGCTCCCGCGCCAGCTCCTCCTGGTCGGGGAGCCCCGAGCAGTCGTCCGAGGCGGTGAAACGCGCGATCGTCAGGGCCGCCTCCACCGTGTCGCGGATCGCTTGCGGCGCAAAATCGGCCGTACTTGCGTAGCCTTTCTGCTTGCCGAGGTAAACGGAAACGGCGAGACTCTTGTCGCGGTTGTATTCGATGGTCTCGACTTCGCCCATGCGCACGATCACGGTCTGGCCATAGCCGTCGGAGGTTTCGACCTCGCAGGCGCTCGCGCCTTTTCCCTTGGCATGGGCCAGAGCGTCGGCTGCGATGGACTTCAATGCGGCCAGATCGTGCGAAAAGCGGGCTTGGGCCATGCGGGAACGCTGCGGGAAAGACGCTATGATATCAGTTCGCAGTTGCACACTTGGAAACGCAGACTCTCCCATGGAAATGCAGGAAGAAGAAAAACCGAGCAAGACCCAGCGCAAGCGCGCCATGCACGAGCTGCAGGCGCTCGGCGAGCGCCTGGTCGAGCTCAACCCCGAACAGCTCGCGGCGGTCGCGCTGCCGGAATACTTGCACGACGCCGTGGAGCAGGCGCGGCACATCACCAAGCATGAGGCGAAGCGGCGCCAGTTGCAGTACATCGGCCGGCTCATGCGCCGGGTCGACCCGGAGCCGATCCGCGAGAAGCTCAAGACTTGGGACGGGGTCTCCGCGGAGGAGACCGTGCGCCTTCACCGGATCGAGCGCTGGCGCGACGAATTGCTCGAGGACGACGTTGCGATGGGGGCTCTCGCCCAGGCTCATCCGGGTATCGACACCCAGTACCTGCGCACGCTTGTGCGCAAGGCCCGCGAGGAACGCCTTGCGGGTAGCCCGCTGCGCGCGTATCGCGAACTGTTCAGGGTGTTGCGGGAAATCGTCGCGCAATCCGAAACGGCGGACGACCCCGACTGAGAAGCGCCGCCACTATCCCGCGGCTGCAACGCCAACTATACTTGAGCTCATGACGGCGGCGAGCGACGAACTGCTCATCGGGCTGGTGTCGATCAGCGACCGCGCCTCGAGCGGCGTCTACAAGGACGAAGGCATCCCGGCGCTGCAGGAATGGTTCGGGCGCGCGCTGACGAGTTCGTGGCGCACCGAAGCCCGCCTCATTCCCGACGAGCGCCCGCTGATCGAATCCACGCTCGCAGATCTGGTCGACCGCGTCGGCTGCCACCTGGTGCTGACGACCGGAGGCACCGGCCCCGCGGCGCGCGACGTTACGCCCGAGGCGACGCTCGCGGTGGCCGACAAGGAGATGCCCGGCTTCGGCGAGCAGATGCGCAGGATCAGCCTCGAGTTCGTGCCCACTGCGATCCTGTCGCGCCAAGTCGCGGTCATCCGCAGGCAATCGCTGATCCTCAACCTGCCCGGCCAGCCGAAATCGATCCGTGAAACGCTCGAGGGCCTGAAGGACAAGGACGGCAGGCAGATCGTTCCGGGAATTTTCGCCGCGGTGCCCTACTGCATCGACCTGATCGGCGGGCCGTACATCGAGACGCGCGAGGAAGTCGTCAAGGCCTTCCGGCCGAAATCCGCGATCCGTCCAAAGCAAAAGTAAACCGCAAAGAGCGCGCGGCGCGCGAGGAAGATCCGTATAGCGTCTTCGCGTCCGTCATCGTGAAAATTCGTTCAAGGTCATGACCCATGCCCGATAGGCTCGATGCAATCGAAATCGAAACCGGAAAGAATCCTTCGACCAGCATCATCTGGCTGCACGGCCTGGGCGCGGACGGCAATGATTTCGCCCCGATCGTGCCCGAGCTGCAGTTGCCGAAGGCGGCGATCCGGTTTGTCTTTCCGCATGCCCCGGTGCAGCCTGTGACGATCAACGGGGGCATGCGCATGCGCGCGTGGTACGACATCACTGACGGCGCGATTCGGCGCGAGGACGAGCGCGGCGTGCGCGCCTCGCAGGCTTTGATCGAATCGCTGATCGCGCGGGAAAAGGAGCGCGGCACCGCGCCCGGGCGGTTGGTACTCGCGGGATTCTCGCAAGGAGGCGCGATCGCGCTGCAGACCGGGTTGCGTCATTCCGAGCGCATCGCCGGAGTCATGGCGCTGTCGACTTATGTCCCCGTCGGCGACAAGCTTGCAGCGGAAACGAGTCCCGCCAACCGCGACGTACCGATTTTCATGGCACACGGAACCTCCGACCCGGTCATTCCGCTGGCCCGGGCCGAGGAGTCCCGCGCTCTGCTGCAATCGCTCGGCTACGCCGTGGAATGGCGGGAGTACCGCATGCCTCACTCGGTGTGCCCCGAGGAGCTTGCCGATATCGGCGCCTGGCTGCGAAAAATCCTCGGCCCCGAAGCTTGAAGGGAAACGCCTTATTCGCGCGTATCGCGAATCATCTGGCGGAAGCGCACCAACTCGTAGTCATCGCCGAGCTCCTTCACCCCGATCGGCATCAGTAAATGGAGCTGGCCGTTCCGCTGGAGCTCGAGATTCTGTCCCTCAAGAAGGATATCGGTGCGCAGCAGCAACTGCGCCTCGGCCGCCGAATCGAGCGGATTGAGCAAGATCGCCGTTTCCGAGTCTGCGCTCGTTCCCATGTGCGCGCTTTGCAACTTGACCTGCACGGGCAGCGCGGTCCGCGCCAGCGTCTGGATCCCGACGGTTCCCTGCTGCGGGGATTCGCGCTGGAACCTGCGAACCACCCCGACGACCCAATTGGTACCGCCCTCGGGCTGCAGCCCGAGCAAGCAGCCGATTTTCAGCGCCTCCCCTTTGATTTGCGGGACGCTGGCCCCGAACCCCCCGGCGCTGACATTCTCGACGATCCAGCTCTCGACCTTGCTTTCGTCGAACGGGACCTCGCCTGAAGGATCGAGCGCCGCAAGCACGCCGTCGAAGCCGAACGTGACGGCCAGGCGCGACTTGACCCGGTGACGCGGCGCCTTCCTCTCGGGCGGTTGCGGGGCCCAGTAGAGTGCAAGATGGTTGAGAACGTCGAGCACCACCTCGGCTTCATAGCTGCCGCCCAGAGCAAGATTGGACGGGACCGCTTTCGCGGACTTCACCGCCTGAGTCAGCTTTTCGAGCTCGCTCATCGCGCCGGCCGCCGAAAAATATCTGAGCGTCGGTGCGCGG
>DATHHS010000237.1:0-22004 GCA_035317085.1 Burkholderiales bacterium | reverse complement strand
TGAAGTGGCACCGACCGCTGCGCAATTCGATACGACCAACAACAAGTTCATACGCAACGATTTCGGCCACCTCCGTACCGGGCCGTTCTTCGGTTTCAACCCGGTGGTCCCCGGAGTGGTGATCGATGGCGGACAGAATCTCTGTGTGCCGACCGGCGCGGGGTTTCCGTTGGCCTGCCACTAGGCTACGGACTCTGAGGAATACCGAAACGTCCCGGCTGTTTACTTTACTTAGCGGTTGCGGGCGGATGCCCCGTGGCGCAGAATTTGATCGTCATGACAAATTCGTTCCGCAAATCCCGCCGTGATTTTCTCAAAGTTTCCGCCGCAGTGGGAGGAGGCTTCGCGCTACAGTTGACGGTCCCTGCGCCAGTCTTCGCTCAAGCTGCAGCAAAAGCGAAAGGCCCCGAGCTCACCGCCTGGATCGTCATCAGTCCCGACGACAGCGTGCTGATCCGCATCGCGCGCTCGGAAATGGGGCAGGGCAGCTCGACCGGCCTTGCGATGCTGGTCGCGGAAGAGCTTGAGTGCGACTGGAAAAAAGTCCGCACCGAATTCGTCTCGACAGGCGAGCAGCTCCGCCGCAACCGCGTATGGGGTTCGATGGCGACCGGCGGTAGCCAGTCGATCCGCAGCTCCCAGGAGTATCTGCGGCGCGCGGGCGCCACCGCGCGCGAGATGCTGGTCGCCGCCGCCGCGAAGAGATGGAATCTGCCCGAGGCCGAATGCCTCGCGGAGAACGGAACGATCACGCATTTGCCTTCGCGTCGCAGGCTGCGTTACGGCGAGGTCGCGCAGGCGGCCGCGAAGATCGAGTTGCCGAAGGACGTGCCGCTGAAGGATCCCAGGGTGTGGAGGCTCGCGGGCAAACCCGTGCCGCGCCTGGACATCCCCGACAAGGTGACGGGCAAGCCGCTTTTCGGCATCGACGTGCAGCTGCCCGGCATGGTGTACGCCGCCATCGCCCAGTGCCCGGTGTTTCGCGGCAAGCTGAGCGCCATTGCGAACGAGAGAATCATAGGCATGCGCGGCCTGATCAAGGTGGTGCGGCTCGATGACGCCGTCGCGGTGGTGGCCGACAACTGGTGGCGCGCGAACCGCATCCTCAAGGCCCTGCCGATCGAATGGGACGCGGGCGCGAACGGCGATGCCACCACCGAGAGCATCCGCGCGTTCATGCGCACGGGCCTGGACGATACCCGCGCTCCGGTGGCGCGCAACGACGGCAACGTCGAAGCGGCCTTCGACTCGGCCGCGAAACTCGTCGAGGCCGAGTATTACGCGCCTTTCCTCAATCACGCGGCGCTGGAACCGATGAACTGCACGGCACTCGTGAAGGGAGACCGCGTCGAAGTGTGGGCGCCGACGCAGAACGCCGAGGCCACGCACGCGACCGCCGCGGCGACCGCCGGCGTTCCGCAGGAAAACGTCAACGTGCATCTCACTTACCTCGGCGGAGGTTTCGGGCGTCGCGGCTTCCAGGATTACGCGCGCCAGGCCGTGGCCATCGCGAAGGCGGTGGAAGGCCGGCCGGTGAAGCTCCTGTGGTCGCGCGAAGAGGACATGCAGCACGACTACTACCGCCCGATGACCCTGATGCGCTTCAAGGCCGGGCTCGATTCCGCGGGGAATCCCGTCGCCCTGCACGTCCGCGATTCGAGCCACTCCATCATGGCGGGCGTGCGTCCCCAGGAGATCAAGGAAGGCGTGGACCGTCACGCGCTCGGGGGCATCGTCGACATGCCCTACAGCGTGCCGAACCTGAGGATCGAGTTCGCGATGCGCAACAGCCACGTGCCGGTGGGTTTCATGCGCACGGTGTTTCATTCGCAGAATCCCTTTATGCGCGAGAGCTTCGTGGATGAGATGGCGCACGCGGCGGGCAAGGATCCATACGAATTCCGCCGCGCCCTTTTGCAGGCGAAACCCAAGGATCTGGCCGTGCTGGACGCCGCGGCGAGGGCCTCGGGCTGGGGCTCGCCGCTCCCCGCCGGCGTGCACCGCGGCATCGCGGTGCAGGATTCGCACGGCAGCTACGCCGCCGCGGTATTCGAAGTATCGGTGAGCGAGGGGCGCGAGCTCGACATCCGGCGCGTCGTGGTGGCGGTGGATCCGGGGTACGTGGTGAATCCGGATTCGGCCGAAGCCCAGATCCAAAGCTGCGTCGCCTTTGGACTCACCTCGGTGCTCTGGGGTGAGATCACCCTGAGGGAGGGCCGCGTCGAGCAATCCAATTTCCACGACTACCGCATCATGCGCATCGCCGAGATGCCGAAGAGAATCGAAGCGGTGCTCGTTCCGAGCGGCGGCTTCTGGGGCGGGATGGGCGAAACGCCGCTTGCGCCGCTCGCGCCTGCCTTGTGCAACGCAATCTTCGCCGCGACCGGCAAGCGCATCCGCTCGTTGCCGCTCAAGAACCAGGGCTTGCGCCTCGTGTGATGAGTTAAACTACGCGCAGCCTTTTTGACAAGCTTCAACCAACGACGCCGCCCGGCGAATACCGCCGGACTGGCAAACCCCAAGGAGATTCCAGATGATCGAACTCACCGTCAACGGCAAGCCACACAGCGTCGACGTGGAGCCCGAAATGCCCTTGCTGTGGGTGTTGCGGGACGTGCTCGACGTGAAAGGTCCGAAATTCGGCTGCGGCATCGCCCAGTGCGGCGCCTGCACGGTTCACTTGAACGGCGAGCCGGTGCGTTCCTGCTCGGTGCCTGTGTCCGCCGCCGCGGGCCAGAAAGTGCTTACGATCGAGGGACTCTCGCAGCGCGGCCAGTTGCATCCGGTGCAGAGGGCGTGGATCGACCACGAGGTTCCGCAGTGCGGCTACTGCCAGTCCGGGCAGATCATGGCGGCGGTCGCCCTGCTCGCCAAGAATCGCGATCCCAGCGACAAGGACATCGACGCGGCGATGACCAACATTTGCCGTTGCGGAACCTATGCGCGCATTCGCTCGGCGATTCACACCGCGGCGAAATCCATCAAGTCGACGAAAGCGTAAGGGGCGGCCATGACCAAGACGTTTGCTCAAAAATTCGAACCTGCGCGCAGGAAATTCCTGAAGCAATCCGCCGCGATCGGCGGCGGCCTGACCGTCGGATTCAATATGTCGGGCGCATTCGCGCAGAAAGCCGACGGAGCGTCCGAGATCAACGCCTGGGTGGTGATTCGCCCTGACGACGCGGTCATCATCCGCTACGCCCGTTCCGAGATGGGCCAGGGCAGCATGACCTCCGCCCCGATGCTGGTCGCCGAAGAGCTTGAATGCGACTGGAGAAGGGTGAAGATCGAGTACGCGTCGGCGAACGAAAACGTGAAGCGCAAGCGCGCCTGGGGCGACATGGCGGCGGTGGGCAGCCGCACCATCCGCAATTCCCAGGAGTATCTGCGCAAGGCCGGGGCGACCGCGCGCGAGATGCTGATCGCCGCCGCCGCGCAGCAATGGGGCGTGCCCGCGTCGGAATGCTCGGCGTCCAACAGCTTCGTCACTCACGGTCCGAGCAAGCGCAAGGTGAACTTCGGAAAAGTGGCGAACGCCGCGGCGAAGCTCGAGCCGCCCAAGGACGTGAAGCTGAAGGATCCCAAGGACTGGAAGCTGATCGGCAAGTCGGTCAAACGCGTCGACATTCCCGACACGGTGATGGGCAGGCAGCGCTACGGCATCGACGTGCAGCTGCCCGGAATGCTGTACGCCGCGATCGCTCAATGCCCGGTGTTCGGCGGCAAGATCAAGTCGGTCGACGCGAGCAAGGTCGAGGGCCGGCGCGGCATCGTCAAGGTGCTGCCGCTCGACAGCTTCGTCGCGGTGGTGGCCGACAACTGGTGGCGCGCGAAAGAAGCGCTGCGCGACGTCAACATCGAGTGGGACCTGGGCGCGAGCGGCAACGTCTCGAGCGCGAGCCTGATGGAGTTCTACCGCGGGGGCCTCGACACCCAGACGGACTTCGCGACCGCGCGACAGGACGGCGATGTGGACCAGGCTTTCGCCTCGGCCGCTAAAAAAATCGAAGCCGAGTACTATACGCCGTATCTCGCGCACGCCTGCATGGAGCCCATGGGTTGCACGGCGGTCATCAAGGACGGCAAGGTGGATATCTGGACTTCCACGCAGAATGCCGAGGCCTCGCTTGCCGTCGCGGCGGCGACCGCGGGCGTGCCGCTCGAAAGCGTCGAAGTGCACCGCGTGCAACTGGGCGGCGGGTTCGGCCGTCGCGGCGGCGCGCAGGACTTCGTACGCCAGGGCGTGACGATCGCGAAGGCCATGGAAGGCACGCCGGTGAAGATGCTCTGGACGCGCGAGGAGGACACGCAGCACGACTTCTACCGGCCGGCGAGCCTGATACGCATGAAGGCGGGACTGGACGACTCGGGCAATCCGGTCGCCTGGTATTCGCGCGTCGCGGCGACCTCGATTTTCGAAACGCTCGTCCACCTGCCGCTCAAAAAACCGTTCGCACCTGCGGACGGCGTCGATCCGCAGTCGGTGGCGTCGCTGAACGACCTGCCGCATGCGATTCCCAACGTCAGGATCGAATACGCGCAGCGCAATACGCACGTGCCGGTCGGCTTCTGGCGGACGGTCGGGCATTCGCAGAACCCGTTCGTGCGCGAGTCCTTCATGGACGAGCTGGCGAGCGCCGCCGGCAAGGATCCCTACGAATACCGGCGCGCGCTGCTCGCAAAATCGCCCAAGGACCTCGCTATTCTGGATGCGACCGCGAAGGCCGCCGGCTGGGGCCAGCCGCTTCCGGAAGGTGTGTTCCGCGGCATCGCCGAAACCGAAGGCTACGGCAGCTACACTTCCGCGGTGGCCGAGCTCTCGGTCGACAAGAACGGCGAGGTAACAATCAGGCGCCTCGTGCTCGGCATCGACCCGGGCTATGCGGTGAACCCGGACAACATCCAGGCGCAGATGCAGGGCAGCGCCGTGTTCATGCTGACCGCGATGTTCTGGGGTGAGATCACCCTCAAGGACGGGCGCGTGGAGCAGTCCAATTTCCACGACTACCGCATGATGCGGATGCGCGAAATGCCCAAGGTCGAAGTGGCGCTCGTGCCTTCGGGCGGATTCTGGGGCGGCATCGGCGAGCCCGGCCAGGCCTCGATCGCGCCGGCGGTGTGTAACGCGATCTTCGCCGCCACCGGCAAGCGCGTGCGCTCGTTGCCGCTGAAGAATCACGGATTCACTCTCGCGTAGTCGGCGGCTGTGCGAACCTGAGTGAAGGCGGTACCGACGAGCGCCGTCATTCCCGCCAAAGCGGGAATCCAGGGTCGTTGTTCGAAAGTCACTGGGTCCCCGCTTTCGCGGGGACGACGAAAGACGGCGGCGGCAATGTTCGCGTCGCTGGTTATTTCTCTGGTCTCTGTACCTGCAATCGGGCAGAACCCGGTGCACCTCGAAGTGATCGGAGACGCGATTCCCAGGTCGCTCACGACAGAACCCGGAGACGCGGCGCGCGGTCGAAGCGTGGTGGTGAACCGCGATGCTGGAGCCTGTACCTTGTGCCATGCAGTGCCCGGTGAGAAGAATTTCGGGAATATCGCGCCGACGCTCGCGGGCGCCGGTGCGCGACTGTCGATCGCCCAGTTGCGCCTCCGCGTCGCCGATTCCACCCGCGTGAATCCGAAGTCGCCCATGCCCGCGTACTACAGGACAGAAGGTCTCAGCCAGGTCGCCGCCGCTTTCCGCGGCAAGCCCGTACTCTCGGCGCAACAGGTCGAAGACGTCGTCGCCTGGCTCGCGACGCTCAAGGAACCGGAATGAAACGCCGCGATTTCCTCGCCGGTCTGGCCGGAAGCCTCGCGCTTCCCGGCGCGGCGTTCGCGCAGGCCGATTCTCTCGATCCGCTTGTGCTGGTGCTGGCCAAGGGCGCCCCGGTGAAAAAGGGCAAGGTGAAGCTCGTCCTGCCGCAGTTGGCCGACAACGGCAATTCCGTGCCGATCCACATCACCGTGGACAGCCCGATGACTGCCTCCGACCACGTGGCGAGCATCCACCTGTACTCGGAGCGGAACCCGGTGTCCAACATGGCGAATTTTTATCTGGGTCCTCGCGCGGGCAAGGCCGAGATCGTCTCGCGGGTGCGGCTCGCGGGCAGCCAGCGCGTGACCGCGGTCGCCAAGCTCTCCGACGGCTCGTTCTGGTACGACGCGGCCCCGGTCGTGGTCACGCTCTCCGCCTGCCTGGACGAGAGTTAGGAGCGCGCGGTGACCGCGAGAATCCAGATTCCTCCCCAGGCGAAACGCGGCGAGATCGTCGAGATCCGCGTTCTCATCCAGCACGCGATGGAGACCGGATATCGCCACGACGACGTCGGGCGCCTCATCAAGCGCAACGTCATCAAGCTGTTTTCCTGCCGCTACAACGGCGTCGAAGTATTCCGCGCCGATCTGTCGTCGGGCATCTCGGCCAATCCCTACCTGCAGTTCTGTGCCGTCGCCGAGGCGAGCGGGGATTTCGAGTTCTACTGGATCGACGACGAGGGCCGCCAGGACTCGGAGCGCCAGTCCATCGCCGTGAGCGGATGAAACGCGGGGCGCGCCTCGTCCTCGCAGCGGCCCTCGCCGCAACGGCGTTCGCCGTGGGCGCGGCGCTCGCGCAGGAGCGGGCGATACCGCCGGGCGAACTCAAATCCGGCTCGGCATTTCTCGGCGCCGATCTACGCGCCTTGCAGAACGACGACTTCGCCAATCCAGGCACTTTGTGGGTGGAGCGCGGGGAGAAACTCTGGAGCGCACCCGCGGGTAAAGACGCCCAGTCCTGCGCGAGTTGTCACCGCGACGCGCGGTCGAGCATGCGCGGGGTCGCCGCGGGCTACCCGCGCATCGACACCGCGAGCGGAAAACTCTCGAATCTCGAAGGTCGCATCAATAGCTGCCGAGTCGAGCGCATGGGCGCGGAGCCGTTTCGCTACGAGTCCGAGGAAATGCTCTCCATCACCGCCTACGTCGCGCGCCAGTCGCGAGGGCTTCCGATCGCCGCGAGCATAGACGGCGCGGCGCGCGCGCATTTCGACACCGGGCGCGCAGCGTACTATCAACGCCGCGGACAGATGAATCTCTCATGCGCGCATTGCCACGAGGCGAACTGGGGCAAGCGCTTGCTTTCGGAAACCATCAGCCAGGGCCACCCCAACGCGTATCCCGCGTATCGGATGGAGTGGCAGACCATGGGTTCGCTGGAACGCCGGCTGCGCGCCTGCCTGTCGGGAATCCGCGCCGAGATGCTGCCTTACGGCTCGCCCGACTACCTCGACCTCGAACTTTTTCTCGCCTGGCGCGCGCAGGGGCTGCCGATCGAGACGCCGGGCGTGCGGCGCTAGAGACCGTAGCACGCTAGAATCCTGGAAATTCAAAAAAAATTCAAACGCGAGGAGAAAGAGAACATGTCCGGAGCCCACGCCCACCTCGATCCCGCCAACAAGAAAGTCGCGCTGCTGATCTCCCTTCTCGCGCTGGTGCTCGCCTTTTCCGAAACCCTGGGCAAGGCGACGCAGACGAGCGCGCTCGCCAACCATCTCGAAGCTTCGAACCTGTGGGCCTTCTTCCAGGCGAAGACCATCCGCCAGACGACGATCCGCACCGCCGCCGAGGAGATGGAAGCGCAGTTCGGGCAGAAAGCACCCGCCGCGGTGACGAAGCAAATCGACAGCTGGAGGAAGACCGCCGACCGCTACCAGTCCGAACCTGAAACCAACGAAGGCCGCAAGGAGCTGATGGCGCGCGCGAAGGACAGCGAGAACAAGCGCGACCGCGCGATGGCCGCTTACCACAACTACGAAATCGCCTCGGCCGCCGTGCAGATCGCGATCGTGCTCGCGTCGGCGGAGATCATCACCGGAGTCGTGGCGCTGCTCTGGATCGCCTATGGACTGGGCGCAGTGGGCATCGCCTTCAGCCTGATCGGCTTCTTCTGGCCGACCGCGGTGCATCTTTTCTAGCAACCCATCAACATGAGCTCTAAAAAAAAATCGCCGCGGCCCGCGCCGTTTGCTACACGCGAGGACTCCGCCCGCGATCAGGTCTCGGGCGTGACCGTCGCCGCGCTGCGCGAGCTCCAGGCGCTGCAGGGAACCGGCGATGAGATTCTCGACGCGCTCGTGCCGCGAGCCCGGCTGCTGCAACTCGAAGCGGGCGCGCGCTTGCTCCGGCGGGGCGAGCCGAATCTGCGCGTCTACATCGTGATCGCGGGCCTGCTGCGCGTGGAATTGGATGACTCGCCGCTCGCGCACATAAACCGGGGCGAAACCGTCGGGGAGATGTCGCTGCTCGCGGGCAGCGACGCAACCGCGACGGTCGCGGCGGAAGAGCCCACGCAGCTCCTCGTGCTGGACGAGGAAACCTTCTGGTGGCTTGCCGAGTCCTCGCACGAGTTCTCAGTCGGGCTGCTGATCCGCCTGGCAAAGCGATTGCGCTCGAACAACGATGCCGTGCAGGAGAACATCACCCTGCGCCGGCAATTCGAGCAGGCGGCCTTGAGCGACGCTCTCACCGGCTTTCGCAACCGGCGCTGGCTCGACCAGACGCTGCCTCGCATCATCCAGCGCCACATCCACGCGTCCGAGCCGCTGTGCCTCGCGATGATGGACATCGACCATTTCAAGCAGGTCAACGACAGCTACGGACATGCCGCGGGGGACGGTGTGCTCTTGCAGGTCGGACGGCTCGTGCGCGGCAACTTGAGGCCCGCCGACTTCGCCGCCCGCATCGGCGGCGAGGAGTTCGTGCTGATCCTTCCTCAAACCTTGCTTCCGGGCGCCATCAGCGCCGTCGAGCGGCTGCGCGAGGCGATCGCTTCCGCTTCGTTCGACTACGATGGAGGCGTGCTCCCCCAAGTGACCGTTTCGCTCGGACTGGTCGCGCTGGAACGGTCCGCAGGTCCCCTGGAGCTGCTCGCCCAGGCCGATGACGCGCTCTACGCGGCCAAGCAATCCGGCCGCAATCGGACCCAGTGGCCGGGACGCGACCCATCCGGAGACGAAGGAAGCAGGTAAGTGAATCGAGGGAAATTCCGGAGTCTGGCTGCTCTGGCGCTGCTTGCGATCGGCTTTCTTGTGCCCGCGGCTGCCCAGCAGGCAGCGCGACCGGTCTACTTTGCCAACACGATTCAACAATTCCTCGAACAGGACAAAAGCAATCCACCGCCTCAGGGGGCGATTCTCTTCATCGGCAGCAGCATCTTTGTTCAATGGGCGGATCTCGAGGTCCAGATGGCGCCGCTGCCCGTATTCAATCGGGCGTTTGGCGGCTCGCGCACATGGGAAGTGCTGCACTACGCGGACAAGATCGTCCTGCCGTACAAGCCAAGGATCATCGTGTACTACTGCGGCAGCAACGACGTGGACACGGGAGTCGGTGCGGCGGAAACCGCCGCCAACTTCAAGGCGTTCGTGAACAAGGTCGCCGCGCAACTGCCGGAGACGCGGATCTTCTACGTATCCATCAGCAAGGCGCCGGAGAAGAAAGCTCTGTGGAACGTGGTCGACGAAGCGAATTCTCGGATTCGCGACTACACGACGCACAGCAAGCAGCTGGGTTACATCGACGTGAACCCCGCTTTGTTCGATGCCGCAGGCAATCCCCGCCTTGAGCTCTACCACGAGGATGAGCTCCACTTCCGTCCGCCTGCCTATGTGGAATTCACGAAGATCATCCGCCCGGTGATCGAGAGGACGTGGGCAGGCGCAAGACGCTAGTCGGTTGTGAAAAAGGGGGCACGCCCCTTTTAAATCCCCCAAAATTTGAGGCTGTAGAAAACGCTTCCAGCCTGCTAGCCGAAGGCCTCCGCAACCAGGCGATACGAAGTCCGGCGGCTCTCGTAGTCGCCGGTGATGGTGATCACCATCAGCTCGTCTGCAGAAAACTTTTCCTTCAGCTCGAGAAGCTTGTCCCGCACTTCGCCCGGATCGCCGTGCACCAGGCGCGCGCGCTGCTGCTCGATGTAGGTACGCTCCTGCGGAGAATAGCGATAGGCTTGCGCCTCCCCGATCGTCGGTACGGGCGAGTCGATGCCTTTCGCCATGTGCAGGCGCCGCAGATCGATGCTCGCGGTGAGGCGCTCGGCTTCATCGTGGGTCTTCGCGCAGATCACGAATACGCAGGCGAGCGACCGCGGCTGCGGCTCGCGCTCCGAAGGCTGGAAGTGCCCACGGTAGGCGCGCGACACCGCGTCGCCGCCGAAGGCGCTGATGAAATGCGCGAATGCGAAGCGCAGGCCGAGCTGAGCGGCGAGCGCGCCGCTGTAGTCCGAGGAGCCGAGCAGCCATATTTCGGGCGAAGTGTCGCCCGCGGGCTGCGCCCTGACCTTGGCGTACGGATGCCCCGCGGGCAGCGAGCCGTCGAGAAATCCGATCAAGTCTTGCACCTGCTGCGGCATGCGCTCGGCGCCTTCGTATTCGCCGTCCATGAGCGCGAGCGCCGTGCGCGGGTCGCCGCCGGGGGCGCGGCCGAGGCCCAGATCGATCCGCCCGGGAAACATCGCTTCGAGCATGCGGAACTGCTCGGCGATCTTCAGCGGGCTGTAGTACGGCAGGAGCACGCCGCCGGTGCCGACGCGAATGCGCGAGGTTGCGGAGGCGACGCGGGCGACGAGAATTTCGGGGCAGGGGTCGGCGAGCGCCGCGATGGCGTGGTGTTCGGCAAGCCAGTAGCGGTGATAGCCCAGCTCTTCGGCCAGCCGGGCGAGTGAAACGGTTTCGGCGATCGCTTCGGCGGGGCTGTGTCCGCTGATGACGGGGGACTGATCGAGCACCCCCAGAGGCACTCTCATCCGCCTACGGAAGCCGTGAACAAGTCGAACCGCAATCAGGTGTGCAGGAGGCAAGCATCACAGGTTCGGACCTACCCTCAATCCGGCGTGATCCACATGATCCCGCCTACCAGGAGGCTGAAGAAAATCGTCAGCCAGAAGATGCCGACGATGCGCTTCCTGTCGGTCGCGGTGTACCCCTCTTTTTTCTTCTTCGCCATTTGATACTCGATCACCATGAGCGCGATGCCCACGGCGAAGACGATTGCCATCCACTTGTAGATTGCATTCAAGGTCGGACTCCACGGAGAGGATGATGCCGGCAGTTTACCGGAGTTGCGGCCTTGCCTGTAGCGGAGCAGCGAACCGCAGCGACGCCTTATCGCGCTCCGCCCGCGCCGAGCGCCCAGCGGTGCGCCGGCAGGAGTGCGAAAGAATAGAGGAAGGCGAAAGTGCCGACGATGTAAAAGGCGATATCGATGCCGTACGAATCCTTCAGCCAGCCCATGAGGAGCGGCGTGGAAATATGCGAAATGCTCCATCCCAGTCCCGCGAGCGCCATCGCCGAGCCCCGGGTTTCGCCCGCGGAGATCGCGCTGACCAGCACCTGGAAGTAGATCGTCATGACGCCGGAGCCCAGTCCGACGCCGAGCAGGAACAAGGCGATGATCGCCGGGTTCCTGAATGTGGCGACCAGTCCGACCGAAACCGCGACCATCAGCGCCGATACGAAGGGCACCGATCGGTCGCCGGCGCGCCTCACGAACCGCGCGAGCGCCACGCCCGCGGCGATTGCCCCGAGCGCGCGCATTCCGAGGAGCCAGCCCGTGGCTTCGGTGTCGAATCCCTGTTCGACGAGGAGGATGGGGTAGAACGAAAGGCTCAGCGAGAACGGGAGCGCGGAGACCCAGGCGCACATCACACCGAAATAGATGGCGCGGCGTCCGAGCAGCATGCGGTAGGTCGCGAGGATGGGTGGAGGCGCGGTTTTGGGGAGCGAGGGCGAGTAGCGGAAGGCGAGACCGAGCGCGAGCGACACGGCGCCCATCGCCGCCACCGTCCAGAACCCCGCGCTGAATCCCCGCCACGCGACGATCATGCCCGCGGCGACGGTGCCGGCGATCTGCCCGAAGCTGCTGGTCGCGTTCAAGTGCCCCAGCAGTTTGCTGTGGTCTCCGGGCAGCCGGCTCGCGAGCGACCAGCTCGCCGGCCAGTAGACCGCACGCGAGACGACCATCACGACCTGGGCGGCGAAGAGCGCGGCGAAGCTCGACGACAGTGCGAACATCGCCCCGGCCGCCGCGGTGGCCGCAAAGGCCCCGAGCGAAATGGCCATCCCGCCGATGCGGTCGGTCCACGCGCCGCCGAGCAGGTTGAAAACCATTTGCACCACGATCGGAAACGCGATCAGGCTGCCGATGGCAATCCCCGAGAAGCCGAGCTCGCGCGCGTAGAGCGGGATCAGGAGGTGCGTCATGCCGAGCGCGAAATTCCAGGTGAAGGCGCTGGAGAAGAACGGCGCGAAGACGCGGGTTGCGGAAGAATCCATCGGCGGGCTGCAGATTATGAGGGCGCGCGGCCGGAGCCGCAAACGCATTTGCGTCACCGCGCGATGTGAGGAAGAATGCTTGTGGCGCGGCACCAGGACCATGAAAGTCAAACTCATCCGGATCAATTACCTCCTTGTCGCGAGCTGTTTCGCTCTCGCCGGCGCCGCCGCCGCCGCCGAGCCAGCGTGCTCCACTTACACCGGTCCGCACACGACCGCCCTGGTCGAGCTCTACACCTCGGAAGGCTGCGACACCTGTCCGCCGGCCGACCGGTGGCTGTCCTCGCTCTTCTCGAAGGGCTTCAGGCCCGACCAGGTGGTGCCGCTCGCGCTCCACGTCGACTACTGGGACTACATCGGCTGGAAGGATCCGTTCGGCAAGGCCGAGTTTTCCATCCGGCAGCGCAGGCTCGCCCAGCTGAAGCGCCCGGTGATCGTCTACACACCGCAGATCGTGCTGCAGGGACAGGACTTCCGCCGCTGGGCCACCGATCGATTCGCCGAGGAAGTGAAGCGCATCAATTCCCGGCCGGCCCGCGCCCGGATCGCGCTCACGATCCGCGCCGTGGAGCCGCGGGCGATCCGGGCCGAGCTGGTCGCGCAGCTTTTCGATCCGGCCGAGCGGAAGAACGCGGCCGTTTATCTGGCCGCGTACGAGAACAGGCTCGCAAGCGAAGTGAACGCCGGCGAGAACCGCGGCAAGCGTCTCGAGCACGATTTCGTGGTGCGCGAATGGATCGGTCCGATCGCCTTCGGCGAGGGACTGAAACTGGAGGAGAAGCGCTCGCTGCCGCTTCTGCCCGGAGCCGATCCGAAGCGCCTGGGGGTGGCCGCGTTCGTGCAGAACCGGTCCACGAGCGACGTGCTTCAGGCATTGATGCTGCCCGCCTGCCCGGGCTCGTAAGTCATTCCCGCGAAAGCGGGAATCCAGCGGCTCTTGCTGAAAGACACTGGATTCCGGCTCGCGCTGCGCGCGTCCGGAATGACGGTGGACGCGCATAGCTGTAGGATGTGAGCCACCCACAACGCAGTAGTTCCCCTATGGATATTTCCCTTACCTGGCTGATCGCGGGCTTCATCCTCGTCATCGTCGAGCTGGTGACGGGCACCTTCTATCTGCTCGTGCTCGGCATCGCCGCGTTTGCCGGCGCAGGACTGGCGTACGTCGGCGGCGCGCTTGCCTGGCAGACGGTCGCCGCGGGGCTCGTCGCCGTCGCCGGAGTGGTCTGGGTGCATCAGTACAAGAAAAAGATGGTGCCGAAGCGCATGCAGGGCCTGGACGTCGGCCAGCCCGCCGCCTTCGACGCCTGGGTCAACAAAGATGCGGGCCAGGCGCGCGTGAAATACCGCGACGCGCTGTGGGACGCGCAGGTCGCGGGCGACGCTTCCGGCGCGCCCGGCGAAATTCTCTACGTCACTTCAGTCGATGGCAGCACCCTCAAAGTTTCCAAGACCCGGCCCGCCTGATCTCGCGCAGGCGGCGGAAGAAATCTCACGCTCCATGGGAGGCAGCATGCTTTTCAAGATCATCGGCGTCATCGTCGCCACGGTCCTCATTTACGGGTATCCGCCGATCCACGCGCTTTGGATCCCTTTCGCTATCATCGCGCTGGTGATCGTGTTCGTGATCGAAGGCGTGCGCGTGGTGCCCCAGCAAAGCGCCTGGGTGGTCGAACGGCTCGGGAAATTCCACCAGGTGCTCGAGCCGGGTTTGCAGGTCATCATTCCCTTCATCGATCGCGTCGCGTACAGGCATTCTCTGAAAGAGGTGCCGGCCGACGTCCCCGAGCAGGTGTGCATCACCAAGGACAACACCCAGCTCGCGGTGGACGGCCTCATTTACTACCAGGTGACCGATCCGCGCCTGGCCTCCTACGGAACCTCCGACTATGTCACCGCGATCGTGCAGCTCGCGCAGACGACGCTGCGCAGCGAGGTCGGCAAGATGGAACTCGACCAGTCGCTGCAGAGCCGCGACGTGATCAACCGCCAGATCGTCAACGTGTTGGACGAAGCGGGGCGCTCCTGGGGCGTGAAGGTGCTGCGCTACGAGGTGAAGAACCTCACCCCGCCCGAGACCATCCTGCGCGCGATGCAGGCGCAGATCACGGCTGAGAGAGAAAAGCGCGCGCTGATCGCCAAGTCCGAGGGCGAGAAACAGCAGGAGATCAACCTCGCCGAAGGCGAGAAGCAGGCCGCGATCCTGACCTCCGAAGGGCAGAAGCAGTCGGCGATCAACAAGGCGCAGGGCGAGGCGACGGCGCTGCGCCTCGTGGCGGACGCGACCGCCGCGGCGGTGGAAGCGGTCGCCACCGCGATGGGCAAGGAAGGCGGACAGCAAGCGGCGAACCTCAAGGTCGCGGAACTCTACATCGGCGCGCTCGGCAACCTCGCCAAGACCAACAACACCATGATCGTGCCGACCAACCTCGCCGACGTGGCGAGCGTCGTCGCTTCCGCGATGACGGTGCTCGACCGGACCCGGGCCGGCGCGAAGCCCGCGTGATGTCCGGGCTCGCGGAGTCCGGCGGAACCGCTGTTCACTTTTGGGAGCAACCGATGACAGGCAAACTATCGTGGGTGATTCCGGGTATCGCGTTGATCTTCGCCGCTTCGGTCGCGGCGCAGCAGCCGCCCGAAGTGCGGCGCGTCGTCACCAAGATCGATTCCTCCGGCAAGGCGGTGGTGATGTTCGACGGCCAGGTCCAGTTGACGAGCTTCCGTTCCCCGAACCCGGCGAGCGAGATGTGGGTCACCGAGAGCGGCCCGTCCGATTTTTCGTGGGCCGCGGACCGCGGCAAGACCAAGGTCGGGCTCGTCCCGCCGAAAAACGGCACGATCTTCCGCATCGTCGATTTCGTGCCGACGACGCAGAAGATCGAAAGCATGGACATCAACACCATGATGAAGGTGGTCGGCGACCACGCGCCCGCGAAAGGCCTGCCGCCCCGCCACCCGATGATGCACCGCAGGCGCAGCGTCGATTACGCGATCATCATGTCCGGCGAGATCGACATGCTCATGGACGAAGGCGAAGTCCATCTCAAGGCGGGCGACGTCGTGGTGCAGCAGGCGACCAATCACGCCTGGGTGAACCGCAGCGGCAAGCCCTGCCGCGTCGCCTTCATCCTGATGGATTCGCAGGAGCCCTGATCGCTCCCCCGGCCGGCGGGCGCAGGCCGGCCCCGTGAAAGACACAGGCGATGATCAAGGCGGCGAGGTTTCTTCGCGGCGAATGGGCGCTGGTGGTGAACTTCGCCACGACGGTGCTCTTTCTCTTCTTCGGGGCGGGCTGGCTCGCCGCGCTCTCCCATCCCGTCTGGTTCAGCGTCGTCTCGCTGTGGCTTTTCCTGGCGATGATGCTGTCGGCGTTCGCCGTGGTGCGCCACGCGGAGGCCCTCGCAGCGAAACTCGGCGAGCCTTTCGGTACCCTCATCCTCACGCTTGCCGTCACCGGCATCGAGGTGATGATGATCACCGCCATCATGTACGCGGGCAAGGGCCACTCGGCGCTCGCGCGCGACGCGATGATGGCCGTGGTGATGATCGTGCTGAACGGAATGCTGGGCCTGTCGTTGATGCTCGGCGGCCTTCGCCACCATGAGCAGGCTTACAACTTGCAGGGCGCGAACGCGTTCCTGGCGGTGATCTTGCCGCTTGCGGTGCTGGGGCTGGTGTTGCCGAGGTTCACGATGTCCTCGCCGGGGCCGACCCTGTCGCCGCTCCAGGCCGGCTTCCTCGTCGTGATGTCGCTGGTGCTGTACGCCGTGTTTCTCGGCATCCAGACTTCCCGACACCGGGATTATTTCGTTACGCCCAAGGCCCGCGGGGCAGGCAGGAAGGAGGGATACGCCCCCGGCCAGGAGCTGCAATCGGTTCCCTACCACGCGGCGCTGCTGGTCATCTATGTCCTGCCCCTGGTCGTTCTGTCCAAGCAGATCGCGGTACCGATCAACCACACGATCCAGGTCCTGCACGCGCCGGCGGCGCTCGGTGGATTCCTCGTCTCGGTGCTGATCCTGTCGCCCGAGTCGCTCGGGGCGGTGCGCGCGGCGCTCTCGAACGAGCTGCAGCGTTCGGTGAACATCCTGCTGGGGTCGGTGCTCGCGAGCATCGGCCTGACGATTCCGGCGGTGCTGGTGATCGGGATGGTGACCGACCAGACGATCGTCCTCGGCCTGGACGCCATCGACTCGACGTTGCTCGTGCTGACCCTCGTGCTCAGCATGCTGACCTTCGCGGCCGAGCGGACCAACGTGCTGCTCGGCGCGGTGCACTTGCTGCTGTTTTTCGCCTACCTGATGTTCATGTTCGAGCGGTGAGCGAGGTCGCCGTACCGGCCTGGTTCCTGGTCCTCATGGGGGCGCTCGCTCTGTGGGCGCTCTACGAGCACGTGGTGGCGCCGGCGCTTCGCTTCCTCGTTGCGCACCCGGCGAACCGCGTGATCGACGAGCTGGGCGAGCGCCTGCGCATCGGCATCCGGCCTTTTCAGCGCACCAAGCGCCAGGCGCTCATCCATCGACTGCTCACCGACCCGAGGGTGCAGCTTGCCGCCGAGAATTTCGCCCGGCAAAACCGCGTATCGGTGCCCGCGGCGCTGCGCAGGGTCGAGCGCTACGCGCGCGAGATCGTCCCGGCGTTCAACGCCTATCTCTACTTTCGCATCGGCTACTGGATCGGGCGCTGGATCGCGCGCTCCCTCTACCGCGTGCGGATCGGCTATCTCGACTCCGAAGGCATCGCGGCAATCGGGCCCGACGCCACCGTGGTGTTCGTGATGAACCACCGCTCGAACATGGATTATATTTTGACCGCCTACCTCGCCGCGGACCAGGCCGCGCTCTCCTATGCCGTGGGCGAATGGGCGCGCATCTGGCCGCTCTCGGCGCTGATCCGCGCCATGGGCGCCTACTTCGTGCGCCGCAATTCGAAGGACGAGCTCTACCGGCGCGTGCTCGAGCGCTACATCGCAATGGCGACCGAGGCAGGCGTGCCGCAGGCGCTCTTCCCCGAAGGCGGCCTCACGCGCGACGGCCGTATGCGCGAGCCCCGGCTCGGCGTCATCGACTACATGATGCGCGGCTTTCGCATGGAGGGCGGGCACGACCTGGTGTTCGTGCCGCTGGGAATCAACTACGACCGCGTGCTCGAGGACAGGAGCCTGCTGCGCGCGCTCGATACGGATGCGCCGCGGGTGGGCCGCATGAAAGCCCTGTGGAACGCGCTCGCCTTCGCCGCGCGCAACCTGCGATTGATGCTGAAAAGCGAGTGGCACCGCTTCGGCTATGCCTGCGTGAATTTCGGCTCGCCGGTCTCGATGCGCGCCTACTGCGGCTCGCGCGGCCTGGATTTCCAGCGGCTCGCGGGCGAGGAGCGCCGGCGCGCGACTGCGGCGCTGGGCGAGCATCTCATGCGCTCGGTCGGCCGGGTCGTGCCGGTGGTGCCTGTGCCGCTGATCGCGACCGTGTTCGTGAACAACCCCGGACGCGGGCTCTCGGCGCTCGAGCTGAAAGCCGAAGTCGGGCGCCTGATCGAACGGCTCGACCGCTCCTCGGCGCACGTCTACGTGCCGCGGCGCGATCTCGACTACGCGCTCGACGTGGGCTTGCGGATGCTGCTGATGCGCCATCTCGTCGATGAGGACCAGGGAATCTACCTCGCGCAGGAGAAGGAGCTGCCGCTCTTGCGCTATTACGCGAATTCGATTGCGCACCTGCTGGAGCAGGGAAGGGATGGCCTGCCCGGCGAGGTCCCGCCGGAGCCTGTGCAGCCGTTTATTGTTCCGCGTTGATATGTTCCGCCCAGGCGACTAGGATTACCGGAAACGCATACCTGATGGAGGGGCCATGGCCGCAGCGAAGAAGAAAGCCAAAGTCAAAAGCAAGAAGGCGCTGGCCGGCAAGCCGGCAGCGCGCAAGAAATCCGCCGCCAAAAAGCCGGCACTGAAGAAGGCCGTCCTGAAGAAGGCGGCTCCGAAAAAGGCAGCGCCGAAGAAGGCCGCGTCGGAAGCGCCGCGCGGCGCCGCGCCCGCACCGAGGCCGGCGGCTCGCCCGGCGCCCAAGCCGCAGCCGAAGGCAATCGCTCCGGCCCCTGAGCGGGGCCCCTTGCCGGGCGAAGAGCGGGTGGGTTTCGTGACCCACTACTACGGCCATCTTTCCGTCGCCGCGATACGGATCGAATCCGGAATCCTGCGCGTGGGCGACACGATCCGCATCCTCGGACACACGAGCGATTTCCGCCAGCGCATCGTATCCATGCAGATCGAGCACCAGTCCGTGACCGAAGCCGGCAAGAGGCAGGAGATCGGCCTGAAGGTGACCGAGCACGCGCGCGAGCGCGACGACGTCTACAAGGTGACTGCTTCCTAGACATGAAGCCCGGGTAGAAGACCCGGCCGCGCCCCTGCCGGCTTCCCTATGTTCGAAAGCATGCGCAAGTAAGGCATGGCGGCCTGATCTTGCGCAGCCGGCGCCATGGGTGCGCTAGCGAACATAAGCGCTTGTTTTTTCTAATGTCTTTATACTGCGGTGGACTCCGCGTTGAAGTCCAGGAGGGCTCGATAGGTCGGGGCTATAACAAAACGCAGAACATGCGTACAGGGAGTCCATGCAACGTAAAGCTCAGCCGTCTGTTCAAAACCGCCTGCTCGCTGCCTTGCCCCGCAAGGACTACCAGCATTTGGCTCGATACCTCGAGCCCGTGGCGCTGACTTTCGGGAAGGTGCTGTACGAACCGGCGGGTCGCATACCGCATGTTTATTTCCCCTACAGCGGCGTGATTTCGTTGCTCTCCGTGGTCGGTGCGGGCAAAGCGGCAGAAGTAGGGGTTGTCGGCAATGAAGGAGTGGTCGGCGGTTCCGCCGCGCTGGGTATCCACGTCTCGCACCTTCGTGCGGTGGTCCAGGGAGCCGGCACGGCGGTGCGGATCCAGTCGTCTCGCCTGCACACAGAGCTCCGGACACATGGTTCTTGGTACCGCGAGCTGTTCCGCTTTACGCACGCCCTGATGAACCAGGTTGCACAAACCGCTGCGTGCAACCACTTCCACACGGTTGAAGCGCGCCTCGCCCGCTGGCTGCTGGCGACCCGCGACCGCGTGCATTCGCAGCGCTTCTATCTCACGCACGAGTTTCTGGCGCATATGCTCGGCGTGCGGCGAGTCGGCGTTACTGCAGCCGCGAGCAAGCTTCAGAAACGCAAGTTGATTACTTATACCCGCGGGAATATCCAACTGCTCAATATAGCGGGGCTTGAAGCCACCGCATGCGAGTGCTACGGGGTGGTCAAGGAGATGTACCGCCGCATTTACAAGATGTGACGCGGCAATCCGCCGCCGTCAGTCTTTGCCGGGGCAGGGCTGCGTCGCCATCGCCGGGACGAAGGCCCGTCATTCCGGACGCCGATCGTCAAAATCCGGGCAAATCGGTTTATCATCACGCTGAATTCGCGTAACGATCCTGCGGTTGGGAGAGGGCGGTTTCTCCCCCATCGCGTCAAGGGAGAAGGAATCCAGCATGGACAAAGCCCCCCAGGTCAAACTCCACTCGACCTCGCATTATTTTCTCGACGGCCTGAACGACATCGGCGTCGAGTATCTGTTCTCCAATTTCGGAACGGACCACGCGCCGCTGATCGAGGAGATGGCGCGCTGGAAAAAAGAGGGGTGGCACTATCCCAAGGTCCTGAACTGCCCGCACGAGAACACCGCGATGCACATGGCCATCGGCTTCGCCATGGCGACCGGCCGCGGGCAGGCGGTGATGGTGCACGTCGACGCGGGCACGGCCAATTCCGCGATGGCGATGCACAATGCGCGCCGCGGGCGGCTGCCGCTGGTGCTCATGGCGGGGAAGGCGCCCTACACGGTGCGCGGTGAATTGCCGGGCTCGCGCGACAACTACGTGCACTTCATCCAGGAACCCTTCGACCAGTCCGGAATCGTGCGGCCGTACGCCAAGTGGGAGTGGACGCTGCCTTCGGGCGTGATGACCAAGGAAACGCTGCGCCGCGCCCACAGCGTCGCGCACAGCGATCCCATGGGCCCCGTCTACCTGATGCTGCCGCGCGAGACCTTGACGCAGACCTGGGACGAAGCGGCGATGCGCGCTTTCCCGGCGGAGCGCTATGGCGCGGTTCGCTCGGGCGCGGCCGATGCCGCCGCGGTCGCGCAGATTGTCGACAAGCTGCTTTCGGCGAAACACCCGGTGATGGTGACTTCCTACGCGGGGCGCAATCTCGCCGCCCCGGCGCTCATAGAGGAAATCGCGCGCCTTGCCGGCGTCCGCGTGTTCGAGGCGAATCCGCTCTATCTCAACATCTCACGCGCATCGCCGTGCTTTTCGGGAATGATGCCGAACATCGCCGAGGCGGACGTCGGGCTGCTGGTGGACGTGGACGTGCCATGGATCCCCAAGCACACGAAAGAAAATCCGCAGACCTGGTGGGCGCACATCGACGTGGACGTGGTGAAGGAATGCTTCCCGATCTGGGGCTTTGCTTCGAACGCGCGCCTGCAGGGCGACAGCGTCCTGATTCTCAAACAGGTGCTGGAGGCGCTCAAGGCAAGAGCCACGCCCGCGTTCCGCGATGCGGCGGCGAAGCGCGTCGAAGCGATGCGGGCCGAGGGCAACGAACGGCGCGCGGGTCTGGCGAAGCAGTCCGCGGACAAGGGCAAAGCGGGGGCGATCAACCCCAATTACCTCTGCGCGGAAATTTCCAAGGCGATCGGCGACGACGCCATCGTCGTCAACGAAGGCATCCGCAACGGTCCCGTCGTCAACAACCAGATCATGCGCAGCCGGCCCGGCTCATCGATCGGTTTCGCGGGCGGAGGACTCGGCAGCTCGTCGGGGACGGCCCTGGGCATCAAGCTCGCAAGGCCGGATGCGACGGTGGTGCAAATGGTCGGCGACGGCGGCTTCTATTTCGGCAATCCCTCCTCCACCTACGCGGTCTCCAAGCAATACAAGCTGCCGATCTTCACGGTGCTCTTCGACAACTCGGGCTGGTCGGCGGTGAAGGAAGCGACGTTGCGCGTGTACCCGGACGGCGACGCCAAGGCGAGCAACGAATTCAACGCGCTCCTCGCGCCCGACATCGAGTTCACCAAGATCTGCGAGGCGGCCGGCGGCTACGGCGAGCGGGTGGATGATCCGCAAGCGGTGCCCGCGGCGATCCAGCGCTGCCTCGCGGAAGTGCGCGGCGGCCGTTCGGCGCTGATGCACGTGCGCATACCGGTACTGTAGTTTTCTCGTCGGCTGGCCTTTTGGAAGGGGTGCGATGAGCGCACACGCACTCGAATTTTTCCGCGATCAGCTCCCTGCGGGCACTCGCCTGTCCATGCCGAACTCCTGCCCGCGTGTTCTGTACGTCCGCTCGGGCTCGCTCACCGCGAGATCGAATGCGATCGTCACGACCCTGGCGCCGAACAGTGCGTGGCACGGCGATCGTTCTTGCGAGGTGGTCGCAGGAAATGCCGGTTCGGAGATCTATCGATGGGAACTGCGGCGTGAGACCGGGACGGCCGGCGCAGCGAGTGCGCTGCGCGCAGTGTTGACGCTGGATCCCGAGGGTGCATATCTCATGCGCTGCGACCGCGTGGATTTCCCGCCCGGTGGCATCGCCTATACCCACACCCATCAGGGGCCGGGCATTCGCTGCCTGCTCAGCGGAGAGATCCGCGTCCAGGTGTCCGGCAGGGAGCACCTCG
>DATHHS010000236.1:0-13736 GCA_035317085.1 Burkholderiales bacterium | reverse complement strand
TCCAGGCCAACCGCGCACAATTCGACGATGTCAGCGACTACGACACCTTCGCGACCACCGGCATTTTTACGATCGACGGCACGGCCATCGCCGGGCTCGCCGCCTACAGCGTTTCGGTGACGGTCGTTCCGACTGCGCTGTCCACCGTCCCTTCAGCGGCTTCCAAGCTGATCACGGTCACCGTGAGCGGTCCGGGCGCGGGCGTGGCCCTGCAGGGCTACAAGCTCGACTACTGAGATTCCGATGCCGCTCCGGATCGCCCCGACCCCATCCAGTCCGGCAGGCAGCCGCGCGGGATTCACTCTGATCGAACTGGTGGCGGTGATGACGATTCTCGGCATCATCGCCGCGGTGGTCGCCCTGTTCATGCGCGACCCGGTGCGGGCCTATGTCGACACGGCGCGCCGCAGCGAGCTCAGCGACGTCGCCGATACCGCCTTGCGGCGCATGGCGCGGGATATCCGGCTTGCCTTGCCCAACAGCCTGCGCGTGACCACGGTTGGCGGCAACGTATACTTCGAGCTGTTGCAGACCAAGACCGGCGGCCGCTATCGCGCCCAGGCGGACAACGCGGGTGCCGGGGATACCCTCAACTTGTCCAGCACGGACACTACCTTCGACACTCTGAGCCCCCTCAACGCGGTGAGTGGTCCGATCGTTGCAGGCGATATTCTGGTGGTGCACAACCTGTTTGCGCTTCAAACCCAACCCGAGAGCAACGCCTACACCTACAACCAAGCGGGCAGCAGTTGTACCAGCGCAACGCCGTTCTTTCCAACCTGCAACACGGCGACCATCGCCGGCCCCGATACCGCCGGGGCGCTGGCGAACGAGCGCCATATCACCTTTGCCTCGCGGCAGTTTCCCCTGGCATCGCCCGGCAGCCGTTTCAGCGTAGTAAGCAGCGTAAGCGGCGCGGTCACCTACGTTTGTCCGTCAGCGGCCGCGACTGACGCCAAGGGCAACGGTACCGGCGCTCTTACCCGCGTCTCGGTCTATGCGATCACCCTGAATCAGCAGACGCCGCCAGCGGGGACTTCCAGCGCGCTGGCGAACAATGTGACGGCCTGCAACATCCAGTACGACCAGCAGGCCCTCACGCAGAATCACGGAATCGTGTCGATGCAGCTGTCGATCACGCGCGGCGGCGAAACCGTCAGCCTGTATCACGAAGTTCATGTCAGCAATGTCCCGTAACGCCGGCTTTGCCGCGATCGCGGCGATATTCATCCTGGTCGTGCTCGCCGGCCTCGGGGTGGTGCTGGTCACGCTCTCGACGACGCAGCAGCGCTCGGCGGCATTCGATATCCAGGGCGTGCAGGCCTACCAGGCGGCGCGAGCCGGGGTCGATTTCGGCGCTTTCCGGGCCTTGACTACTGGAGGCTTGGTGGCGGCAGACGATTGCAAACCCGCGATAGGCGCCGCTGTCAAGACGGCGACCACCTCGTTCTCGCTGAATGGATGGACCGTAAACGTCAGATGCGACGGGACCACGCACGCCGAGGCCGACATCGTGACCGCACCGCCGATCGTTGTTTACCAACTCACCGTGACCGCGTGCAACCTAGCAGCAGGTTGTCCGGGCGCAGCCGACGGCGCCACCTACGTCGAGCGCCAGTTGCAGGTGACCGTTGCAAACAACTGATAAATGCGTTCGAGGCCGTGTGCCGCTGCAGGCAATAACGGTAATTTGTCACACGATAAATACAGCGAAAGCTGTCGCTACGGGCCTGAATCTTGCGAGATTACTGCTGGAAAACCATCGGGAGGGGCGACTGTACCGCGCCCTGCGTTTGGATGAAGCAATGGCCTACAGCTCTGCACAGGAAGGTCACGGGGACATGATGCCGCGCAAGCGGTCGCATGCCCCGTGGCTTGTCGCCTCGCTGCTCTTGGGCGCGCTCGCGGGCATGACCTTGAGCGCTCCCGTGCAGGCGCAGATCGCGTTTCGCGCCGCCGCCCAGGCGAACTCGGCGGCGGGCCAGCCGGCTCCGACTTTCCAGGCGGCGGGAACAGCAGTTTCCGGAACCGCGGCCGTCACCCCGGCATGGCCGGCGCACGCGGTCGACGATGTTGCGCTTCTATTCGTCGAAAGCGCCGGCGGCGAGGCGGCGACGCTTTCTACCGCTGCCGGGTTTGTCGCGGTAACAGGCAGTCCTCAGGCAACGGGCGCAACGACGGCGGGAACACGAATTACGGTGTTCTGGGCGCGGGCCACCTCGACGGCGATGCCCTCGCCGACGGTAGCGGACCCGGGCGATCACGTTTATGCACAAATCCTCACCTACCGGGGCGTCATCGCCACCGGCAATCCGTGGGATATCACCGGCGGCGGCGTCAAGGCGGCGCCCACCACCTCCGTCACGGTGACCAGTGTCACGACCACCGGGCCCAATGACCTCATCGTCCAGGCCGTCGCGCGGGACATCAACAATGTAGGGGGAGTCTTCAGTTTAGAAGCGAATGGGAACCTGACGGGCATCACCGAGCGATCCGACGCGGGCACGGGCGTCGTGGGCAATGGTGGCGGCTTCGTGGTGTGGGATGGTGTCATGGCGACAGCGGGCGCGACGGGCAGTACTGGCGCGACCGTTCTCAGCTCGATCAACGCATTCCTCACGATAGCGCTGAGCCCGCCGGACTCGGTGCTTACCATCAACGTGCCGGCGGGCACACTGGCCAACGACGTGATGATCGCCAGTGTCAGCTTTCGCCCCTGCAGCAATGTGAGCGCCGCCGCGTGCACGACGACCATTACCTCACCCGCGGGCTGGACCCAGGTCAACACCGTGAGTGACCAGACCACAGGCGGAGGCACCGGCGGCTTCGGCAACCGGCTGTTTGTTTATCAGCATGTCGCGACGGGAGCGGAGCCCGCGAGCTACACGTGGACGTTCGGCGGCGAGGTGGTGCACGCCGGCGCAGTGGGCGGGATCCTCAGCTTCAGCGGTGTGGACACCATCAACCCCGTGATCGTGCAAGGGGGTGCATTGATCGCAGCGGCAACGAACAACACCGCGCCCACCCTCACCATCGGGGCAGTCACCGGGGTGATGCTGGTCACTACGCATTCGAACAATTCCTCCACGACCTGGACGTCGCCCGCCGGCATGACTTCGAGAGTCAACATCGCGTCGCTCACGGTGCCCGATGATCTGGGGCTGTCCGTGCAGGTGAACAACTTGGCCAATGCTCCGAGTCCGACGGTCGCGCGCCAGGCGAGCTGGACCGCCCCGCCCGCCGCCGATACGGGCGTCGCAAATGCGCTAGCGCTGCGGCCCGCGTTGGTGACTTCGTCGGGCAGCCGGATCCTCAACGACAACGCCGGCCGCACGCCGGTCGCGGCGGAGAATGTCGACGTGGTGAACTGGACCAAGACCACAAAGTTCCTGGTGACGATCGGCATTCAGACGAGCGCCGCCGGCGGGGATTGCCGGACCTCCACCGGAGCGAACAAGCTCCAATGGAGCAATGTGACGGATGCTCCCGGGGTCTGGAACAATCTCGGCACGGCGGCTGGGCCGGAAATGATACTTTTCAATTCGGCGAATTTGACGACGGGCAACGACCTCACCGCGGCCGAGGCGCAAGTCACGGGAACCGGAACCTACGTCAACGGAGAGGAAGCCGAAGTCAACACCAGCACCACGTGGACGAATCGCGTGCGCAACGGAGACAATTCGGCCATCCAGTTCGCGATCGATCCTTCCAGCGGCATCGACGGAAAAGAATATCAATTCCGCTTCATCGTCGATACGCTTTGCGCTGTGACCGCCGGGGCGAATGTCGTATCGGTCAGTGTCACCCTTGCGGTGCCCGTGGTCACTCCCGGGTCCTTCAACGCGTTCGAGACTTCGACCGCGGCGGCGGCGATCACGGGCAAGATCTTTACCAAGCTTGTCGGCACCGCATTCAGCCTCGACGTGGTCGCGATCAGCGCCGGCGCTCAACTCGCCACGTTCACCAACAGCGTGAGCGTGGAGCTGCTTGCGAACACGACTGGCGCGGCACTCGATGCGCAAAATTGCCCCACGGTCTTCACCAGCATCCAGGGCCCGACAACCGTTACCATTACGGCCGGGCGTTCGACCGTCAACTTCGCCGCAGTGGCGAGTGCCTATCGTAACGTTCGCGTGCGCATCCGCTTCCCGGTGGCTGGTCCCACGGTGACGAGCTGCTCGACGGATAATTTTGCGATACGCCCGCAGTCGTTCTCCTCCGTCACTTCGACGAACGCAACTCAAACCAACACTTCGGGCACGCCGATCATCAAAACTGGTGCCAACTTCAATCTCACCGCGACTTCGGTGGCAGGCTATGACGGGGCCCCGAGCATCGACAACACTCAGGTGGTGGGAACCCCGACCGCGGGCTCGATAGGCGGCAGCTTTGGCGCCGCTCCAATAGGAACGGGGACAGCGACCGGCGCCAGTTTTACCTACACCGAGGTCGGCAATTTCGGACTCAACGCCAACGCCGTCTTCGATTCCACCTTCACCGGCGTCGATACAGGGGCCGCCGACTGCGTCGTCGGCAGCTTCTCGAATGTCCTGTCCGGCGCCGGCAAGTACGGCTGCTCGTTCGGAAGCGTCGCCGTGACCCAGAGTCTCGGGGTGAGCGGCTTCGGGCGTTTTATTCCGGACCATTTCGCGTTGACGGCGGCGGGCTCGTTGACGCAAGGCTGCAGCTCGGGAGGGTTTACCTACCTGGGACAGCGAATGACCTTTACCGGGACCACGATCGAGGCGAGGAACTCCACCAACGTCAAAACAAACAACTACGCGGGCAGTTACGCCAAGCTCACTCCGGCCACCTTCAGCGCATACGGATTCGGGGCGCGCGACAGCGGCGGTAGCGGCTTCGATCTCACCTCACGTATCGACCCCGGAAGCTCGACCTCCTCAGTCCTGGGTTGGAACTCGGGGCAACTGGCCTTCGCTGTCACTGCATTCTCAATCACCAAATTGAGCCCCGAGGCGCCTTGGGCGGCAACCAACATCGGCATCGCCCCAGCCGATAGCGACGCCGTGACGATGCAGACCAGCGATTTCAATATTGATGTCGACGCGTCGGGAACCAGCGACCATGCCCGGGTCGGCGGCGCGAGCACGAACTGGCTTTTTGGCCGCCTGCGGTTGTTGAACGCGCTCGGCTCTGAACGGCTGAGCTTGGCGGTGTCAATGCAAACAGAAATTTGGAATGGCTTTGGATTTGTGGTCAACGCTGCGGATAACTGCACCACGATTGCCCCCGCGAACATCGGTCTCGGGAGCTACAAGCAAAACCTCTCTTCTGGTGAAACGTCTGTCACCATTCTTCCGGTCGGTGCATTCAGCAGCGGCACCAAGACGATGACCCTCTCGGCTCCCGGGGTAGGCAACAACGGCAGCGTGGACGTAGTCGTGAATCTCGATCCGAGCACGACCGTCAGCACCTGCAACACCTTGTCGCCGGTACCGACGCCGACCGGTGCCGATATGACGTACCTGCGCAGCACGTGGTGTGGCGCACCGGACCACGATCCGGTGGCGCGGGCAAATTTCGGCCTCTACGGCGGCGGCCAGACCAAGCAACCCATCTATACGCGCGAGAATTATTGAAGAAGGTCCGGATAGGCGAATGCGCGAGCGTTTCCCGATCGTTTGTGCTCATGCTCCTGGCGCCATGCTGCAAAGGCCCCGCGTTGCATCGCCTTAGTCCGGTCAATGCCTCATTGTTTTAATCTAAGCCAATGAATCTGATTGAATTATTGGGTTGGTCCGGGCAAGCTGCGGCGAGGGCATCGCGTAGAGAAACGAATCGACGGGTGTGAAGGAGCACTTCTTTCAAAAAAATCATTGACAACAATGCGTTATTTATTTAACTTCAAGTACTTTTTAAAATAAGGCCGTAACTTATCCATGGGGTGGTTCGGCAAGACGAAAAAGGAGCCGGGCTGGGTGGTGATCGAGGTCGAAGACGACCGGGTCAGCCTTGTTCACGCGCATTTCGACTCGCCCGGACACGGTGAGGTCCTGCAATATTCCGTCCACCCGCTCAGGGACAACGTCGCGCTGGAGGGTATTGCGAAGGATTTCGCCCTGGAGCGCTACCGGTGCGCCACCTTGCTGAGGCCGAAGGATTACCAACTGCTGCTGGTGGACGCTCCCAACGTACCGCGAGAGGAATTGAAAACGGCGATCCGCTGGCGCATCAAGGATCAACTCGAATATCACGTCGATGACGCCACGGTGGATCTGCTCGACATCCCGGTGCCCAAGGATGCGCCGCCTCGCAATCACGCCATGTACGTAGTGGCCGCACGCAACGAGATCATTCAATCCTGCATCAAGCGTTTCGACGAGGCCCAAGTGCCGCTGTCGGTCATCGATATCGAGGAAACGGCGCAAAGGAATATCGCCGCGCTCTACAAGGATGCGGATCGCGGCGTGGCCATGCTGCATTTCGGGGACGCGGGCGGGTTGTTGAGCGTCAATTACCAGTCCGAACTGGTTCTGGCGCGCCGCCTGGACATTTCCGCCGCGCAGCTTGCCGAAGCCGCACTGGATCACGCCAGGGAACTGGAATTGTTCGAGCGCATCCAGCTGGAACTTCAGCGCACCTTCGATCATTTCGAGCGCCAGTTCACCTGGATAACCCTGTCGCGTCTGTTGCTGGGGCCCGGATCCGCCGAAAGCGGCCTGAGCACCTACCTTGCCGATGCGCTGGGCGTGCCCGTTCAACAGGTCGACCTCCAGGACGTCGTCGGGTTTCCGGAAGGGGGTATGAGTCCGGATTTGCAAAGCAGCCTGTTCTACCTGGTGGGCGGCGCCCTGCGCAACGAGACCGCCGTGCTATGAGCCAGCAGATCAACCTGTTCAATCCGCTGTTTCTGAAGCAGAAGAAGTACTTTTCCGCGGAGACGATGCTGCAGGGGATGGGCATCATCGCGATCGCGCTGCTGGCGTTCTACGGCGTTCTGTTGTTTCAGTCCACGCGGCTTGAACAGCAAAGAATCGAGGCCGTTTCGCTGCGCCAGCTGGTTCAGCAACAGATGCTCCAAGGCGGCGCCCCCGGGCGCAGCAAACTGCTGGAAGACGAGATCAGCCGCGTCGAAGGCCTGATCAAGGCGCAGCAGGACGTATTGAACATCCTTGATGGCGGCACCATCGGCAACACCGAGGGTTATTCCAGGTTCCTGGTTGCGCTAGCGCGCCAGCGGACAAGCGGTTTGTGGCTGACCGGCTTTACGGTGAGTGGAACCGGTGACGAGCTGTCGATCCGGGGGCGGGTGCTTCACGCCGACCTGGTGCCCCAGTATATCCGCCAGCTCAACCGGGAGGAGGTGATGCGCGGCCACGCTGTCGCGGAGCTGAGCCTCAATCGAGTAGAAGGGCCGCCTGTGCCGGCGACGAAATCCGGTGCGCCTGTGCCGGCCGCCCCGCCGCAAAGCTACATCGAATTCGCCCTGAGTACCGCCAAGGCCGGTGAGAAACCGGAGCGTCCATGAAAAAGTTGTGGATCCGCTACGCCGAAAAAATAGACAACGCCAATTTGCGGGAGCGGGCACTGATGTTCTTCGCGGCCGCATTTGTGCTGGTAGCCCTGCTCAACACCACGCTGGTATCGCCGCTGCTTGCAAAGCAGCGGCGGGTGTCCGGCGAGATCGCGCAGATGCAATCCGAGTCAAGACTGTTCCAGGACCAGATCCAGACCGTGATGCGCGTGCGCAGGGAAGACCCTGATTCGGCGAATCGCCAGAAACTGCAGCAGCTCAGGCAACAGTTCGCCGACTACCAGAAGCGAGTGCAGGAAAGGCAGGGGAGGCTGGTGCCCCCGGACAGAATTGCCAACCTGCTTGAAGATATCCTTACCCGCAACCGCCGCCTGGAGATGGTAAGCCTGAAAACCTTGCCGGTCGCGAGCATGAGCGAAGCGCAGAGCGATGTTGTGGCCAAGGCTCTGGCGCGCGGGATGTTTCGCCATGGCGTCGAGATCAAGGTGAAAGGCGGTTACCTCGATTTGCTCAACTATGTCGGTGAATTGGAAAAATTGCCGCAGCGAATGTACTGGACCAAAATCGACATTGCCGTGGATGTCTATCCCGAGGCGACCATGACGCTCGCGGTATACACACTGAGTCTCGACAAGAACTGGCTGGTGGTTTGATGAAGGCGATCTTCGCCGCCTTGGTGCTGGGGTGCGTCGCCGGAGAGGCCGCAGCCCAAGGCCTCAGCGATCCCATGCGGCCGCCAAACGCAACGCCGGCCGAATCGAATGGCTCGGCCGCAGCCGGCCCGGTGTTGCAATCGATCCTGTTCGCCCGCAACCGCTGGTACGCGGTGATCGACGGGCAGCAGGTGCGCCTCGGCGAGAAATTCCGCAATGCGACTCTGGTCGACTTGACCGTGTCGGAGGCTACGTTGAGGAGCGCAGGCGCAACGACGGTATTGAAGCTCTATCCCGAGGCCCGGAAAGGTCCGGACAGGCCCGGAATACAACCGATACCGACCGGCACTGAAGAAGGGGATCGGAAATGAAAAAGAGAGTTTTGATTGCGCTGTCGTTCCTGCTGGGCAGCTGCGCCGCTCCCACCCACGGGCCGTTCAACGTTGAAAGCGGGATCTCCGACGAGCTCAACCGCGCCCTCGATACGAAGCGGTCACCGGCGGACACCTCGCAGGTGCAGCAGGCGCTGCTGCCTCCCTTGAGCATTGAAATGCCCCAAGTGCCGGGTCAGCCGATCGAGCCGCGTTTCGATCTCGCCGTCAACGGCGCGCCGGCAAAGCAGGTGTTCATGTCCATCGTCTCCGGCACGCGCTACAGCATGCTGGTGCATCCGGAAGTGGCAGGGACAATTTCCGTCAACCTCAAGGACGTCAGCGTCCAGGAGGCCCTCGAGTCGATTCGCGAGATCTACGGCTACGAATACAGGGTCGACGGGACCCGGATCTACGTCCAGCCCGCAGGCATCCAGTCGCGCGTGTTCCGCGTCAACTATCTGATCGGCCAGCGGAACGGCCGAAGCGACATACGCGTTACCTCCAGTTCGGTCACCGATACCCCGAACGCAGGTGGAGCAGGGGTGCCGGGAGCGGCCGGGGTAACCTCACCCGGAGTCACCTCCGGAACAGTCGATAGCAGCCGCATCCAGACGCAGACATCGAGCGATTTCTGGGAAGATCTCAGACGCACGCTGCAAACGATCGTCGGCGCCGCGGATGGACGCAGCGTGGTGGTGAATCCGCAGGCGGGTGTGGTCGTGGTGCGTGCCATGCCCCCGGAATTGCGCAACGTCGAGGCCTACCTCAAGGCGATCCGCGCCTCGGTCGAGCGGCAAGTGATGCTCGAGGCGAAAATCATTGAAGTCACCTTGAGCGAGCAATTCCAGGCGGGGGTCAATTGGGCGCTGTTCTCCACGAATCGCAAGGCGGCGGGCGGGCAGCTGAATCCGAACACCACCCTCGGGACCACCGGGGGCCTGTCCACCGCTTCGGGGCCGCCATCTTCCGCGGGTACGCTGGCCGCGAATCTGGCCGCGGCGAGCCTGGCGGCGAGCGGGACGACCGGCACCCTGCTTACCGGCAACCCGGGCGGTGCTCTGCTCGGGCTCGCGTTTCAGACGCAAAATTTTGCAGCGCTGCTGCAGTTTCTCGAGACGCAGGGCCTGGTTCAGGTATTGTCCAGTCCGCGCATCGCGACTTTGAACAATCAGAAGGCGGTGCTCAAGGTCGGCACCGACGAGTTTTTCCTCACCAACATTTCCGGCGGATCGTCTTCTGGGACGGGAGTGATCACGGCGGGCGCGTCGACCACGTTCCCGACGCTCACTCTCAGGCCGTTTTTCTCCGGCGTCGCTCTTGACGTCACGCCGCAGATCGACCAGGGCTCCAGTATCATCCTGCACGTTCATCCGTCCGTGAGCGACGTGCAGCAGGACAACCGGACGATCGATCTGGGCACGACGTTCGGCGGGGCAGTGTCGCTGCCGCTTGCGCGCAGCACCGTGAGCGAAACCGACAGCGTCGTCAAGGTCGTCGACGGCAACATCGTCGCCATCGGCGGCCTCATGAAAGTCGATGTGGACGACGAGCGCTCGGGCATTCCAGGCGTCCAGGACATACCGGCGGCCGGAAGCCTGTTCCGCAGCCGGAGCAGAACTTCGGTGAAGAAGGAACTGGTGATCCTGATCAAGCCGACCGTGATTCAGAGTGATTATGATTCGAACGGCGACATCCGCCAGGCGCGCGAGCGGATCATGAACTTCGGGCCGCCCGCGGCTGCGGAGAAAAACTAGGACAATGCCTTACCTTTCCCATTTCGGCCTGCGCGAGCCGCCGTTCGGGATCACGCCCGATACGAGCTTTTTCTACGCTTGCAAGAGCAGCCAGGAAGCGCTGAACACGCTGATCGTCGCCGTCGCCAACGGCGAGGGCTTCATCAAGATCACGGGCGAAGTCGGCACCGGCAAGACCCTCCTCTGCCGCAAGTTCCTCGCCACGCTCGACGACAGTTGGGCGAGCGCATACGTTCCCAATCCCAATCTCGAGCCGAGGACGCTACTGCTCGCGCTGGCCGAGGAAATGGGCGTGATCCTGGACAGCGGGCTTGACCAGCACCACTTGCTCAAGGCGCTCAATCTTGCGCTGCTCGATTTCGCCCGCCGGAAAAGACGCGTGGTCGTGTGCCTGGACGAAGCGCAGGCGATGCCGCTCGATTCGCTCGAAACCTTGCGGCTTCTGACCAACCTGGAGACCGAGAAGCGCAAGCTCGCGCAGGTGGTCCTGTTCGGTCAACCCGAGCTCGACGAGCGGCTTTCGCACGAGTCGGTGCGGCAGCTGCGTCAGCGGATCACCTTCCAGCACCATCTCGGCACCCTGACCCGGGAGGAGACGGATCATTACCTCGCGCACCGCCTTTCGGTCGGCGGCTACACGGGCGACCGCGTATTCGCGCCAGGGGCGAGCCGAACGATTCACCGCACGAGCCGAGGCGTGCCGCGGCTCGTCAATATTCTTGCCCACAAGGCGCTGATGCTCGCCTACGGGGAAGGTTCGCGCAAAGTGAGCGCGCGCCATGCGCGGGCCGCCGCCGCCGACACACCTTCCTCGTTCGCCTTCTCGCCCGCCTGGATCTGGCTCGCGCTTGGCTGCATCGCCTTTTCGAGTATTGGCTGGATGATCCTGCGATGAGCCTGATCAACAAGATGCTGCAGGAGCTCGACAAGCGACATGCGCCGCAGGCCGGGATTGCCGGGACGGGGCGTGCGGGAGTGCTGGCACAGCACGTGCGATCGTCAACGCCCAAAAAAGTCGGATCGGATTTTTTCTGGCGCATTCTGGCAGTCATGATGCTCGTGGCGGTCGGCTGGGTCGCGTGGGTGGTGTGGCAGATATTGCCGCACCCCGCGGTCACCGAGCTGGTGGACCAGGCCGCGCGCGCGCGAGCCAGCGCTCCCCAAGGACCCGCGGAGCAGGCGGCCCCGGCGCTTCAAGCCGCGGTTGCCTTACCGGCGCCGACACCGACTCCGTCCCCGGTTCCCGTTTCTGCCCCGGCACAGCAGGCTGCAGAACCGGCGAAACCGGATATGCTGCGGCTCGCGACCGAATTGACCACCCCGATTCTTGCGCGCCGCGCAAAGCCTACCTCATCCAAGCCGGTACCCAGGAAACCGATGACCCTTGCCAGCGCAGCTCCTGCGTCGGACAAGATCGATCGGCGCGTGAACCTCACTTCGCACGCGGGCGCCGAAAGTGAATTCCGCCGCGCCGTGGGGCTCGTGAATCAGGGCCGGATTGCCGAGGGCATGGACGGTTTCCGCAGCGCCCTGAAAACGGATCCCGAGCATCAGGCGGCGCGCCAGACCCTGGTTGCGCTGTTGCTCGAGGCGAAGCGAGTGAACGAAGCGACAAGCGTGATCGAGGAAGGGCTCGCCCTGAATCCGTCGAACGCCGGATATGCCATGCTGCTTGCGCGCATCATGGTCGAGCGCAACGATGTGCCGGGGGCGCTTGCCCTCCTGCAGAAGCACGCGGCCTCCAACGGCGCCAACCCCGACTATCATGCCTTTGCGGCGGCGCTGTATCAGCGGCTCAACCGGCACAAGGAAGCGATCGACGAATATCGGATCGCTCTCGGCCTGGCGCCGACGGCCGGTGTGTGGTGGGTGGGCGTGGGAATCTCCTATCAAGCCGCCGAGCGGCCCAAGGACGCCTTCGAGGCATTCAGCCGCGCCAAGACGGCGGGCAACCTCGCCCCCGAGCTCGCCGGCTTCGTCGATCAGCGGCTGAGGCAACTGCAGTAGCTGCGTGGCAGCGCATTTAAGAGGGTGAGGATCATCCCGAGGGCCTCTTGAACGGTTGGTTCTCGCCACTCTTTACTGGATCGCGGTGCTCCACGTTCCGAACGTCTTATACGTGCTGCACTTCGCCCCCGCGGCCACGTCGATCGTCTTCTGCGGTCCAAGTCCAGAAGTTGTAGCCAGAGCGAAGGCGTCCCGAAGGAAATACGTTGCGGGGCTGCCGAGCGTCGCGCCGAAGCGGCTGTTGGCCGCATTGTCATTGAGCCACAGTCGGGCCGTACCGGAATTCTTGCCACTCCCGGAACACGCATTGCGTACGTACAGCTTGATGCTCAACGTGTCGCCTGACACGAACGTCGCCCCTCCGACAGGCGTCAGGGTGATCGCGTCCTGTTTCGCGTTGTTGAACCCGCTGCTGCCTCCCGATACGCCGGCCACCTCGCCTGATCCCACGAGCTGAGTTCCATTCCGATACGCCTCCGCACGGAGATCGAAGCGGATACCGACGTCATCACTGTTCTTCAGGCCGACCCAGATGTTCGTTGGACCAAGGGAAGTGAGCGGGCGACCACGCTGACCGATTGCAAAGGGGGAGAAGCTGGTCACCTGTCCGCAGAGGACGTGGGCACCTGTGTCGTTCGATGTCGTGACGTCTGCCCATGCGTTGCTCTCGAAATGGAACAGACGGAGACTGGCCGGATCGCCGAACTGCGCGGGATTGTACGCGATGCAAACGGTCACGGGCGGGGCATAGGTCGCCGTCGTTGTGACGTCATAGTAGGTGGGTGGAGTCCCGAAGGTAAATCCGGCTGGCGGGATTGGCCCAGTGCTGCTTGTGGTTGCTCCCGTATCACCTGGGGAAACGACGGTAGCGAAGGTCACGGTGACGTGATTTCCTGCCGAGACGCTCACGTTGGTCCCGACAAGCGTGTTAAAGGGACCGATCTTTGCGACGAAGGCGCGGGTGTCGCCGCCAGTCGTCTGGAAGGCTCCGGCCGTTGTCGGGAAGTCGCTGGAATCGGTGCCGCCCGCGACATACGCGTTGCCGGCCGAGTCCAGGGCGATGGCCTTGCCACCTTCACCGCCACCGCCACCGCCGCTGCCGCCGAGGTAAGTAGAATAAACTAAGCCTGAGCCAGTGGGGTTCAGCTTTGTCACGAAGGCGTTGGAGGCGCCACCGCCGAAAGTGAGCTGGAAGGCCCCCGGAGTTGTTGGAAAGTCGGTTGACAAGGTAAGACCGGTGACATAGGCATTGCCGACGGCGTCCACGGCGATACCCTTAGCGTCATCCTCGACACTGCCGCCCAAGTAGGTGGAGTAGACGAGCGCGGAGCCTGAAGGGTTAAACTTCGATACGAAGATAGTATCTTCAGATCCGCCTAGAGCCGGCCGCAACGGATTCACCGTAGGGAAATCGGCGGACGAGGTACTGCCGGTGACGTAGGCGCTGCCGGAG
>DATHHS010000235.1:0-9856 GCA_035317085.1 Burkholderiales bacterium | reverse complement strand
CGCTTCGACATCGCCTTCGCCTGCGATACCGACCACGACCGGCACGGGATCGTCACCCGCAGCGCAGGATTGCTCCCGTCCAATCACTATCTTGCAGTCGCCATCCATTACCTGTTTCGGAATCGGCCCAAGTGGGGCAAGGCGGCCGCGGTAGGAAAGACTGTGGTGAGCACCCGCATGATCGATCGCGTGGCTGCAAGCCTTGGCCGGAAACTCTACGAAGTGCCGGTCGGCTTCAAGTGGTACGTCGAAGGCCTGTTCGACGGCTCGCTTGGCTTCGGCGGCGAGGAAAGCGCCGGCGCAAGCTTCCTGCGCCGGGATGGCGCGGTCTGGACGACGGACAAGGACGGCATCGTCCCGGCACTGCTCGCCGCGGAAATCACCGCGCACTCGGGCCGCGATCCCGGCGAGATCTATCGCGGGCTCACGCGCGAGTTCGGCGAGTGCCTGTCCGACCGCGTCGAGGCGCCGGCCAGCGCCGAGCAGAAGCAGCGCCTGGCGAAGCTCTCGCCGCAGCAACTGCGCATCACGCAACTCGCCGGAGAGAAAATCGAAAGCGTCCTCGCCCGCGCACCGGGCAACGACGCGCCGATCGGCGGCATCAAGGTGACCGCGGCGAGCGGCTGGTTCGCGGCGCGCCCCTCGGGCACCGAGGACATCTACAAGATCTACGCGGAGAGTTTCCGCCGCGAAGACCATTTGCGCGACATCCTGCGCGAGGCACAGGGCATCGTCGATGCTGCACTGGCAACCGCGGGTTGATGCGTTGAAAACCGCGAGACAGGAAGAGCTTGTCCGCGTGAAATCGGCGGGGAAAAACATTCTGACGATCAACGGCGGCTCTTCGAGCATCAAGTTCGCCTTGTTCGCTGCGGACCGGACGCTGAGCAGGACGCTGACGGGCCAGATCGAGCGGATCGGAACGCCCGGGGCCGTCTTGTCGGTACGGGACGCCGATAGCGGCGAAGGTTTCACGCGGCCGGTCGCGGCCGAGAATCACCTGTCCGCGGCGGGAGCGCTGATGGATTGCATCGAGGAGCGTCAACAGGACGGCGTTCTCGCTGCGGTCGGGCATCGTGTCGTTCACGGCGGCCCGAATTGCCACGAACCGCAACGGCTGACCCCGGAGCTGGTGGAGGAATTGCGCGGGCTCATCCCCCTGGCTCCCGATCACCTGCCGGCGGAAATTTTGCTGATAGAAACCTTCCGTCGCCGCTTCCCGCAACTGCCGCAGATCGCCTGCTTCGACACCGCTTTTCACCACGATCTGCCGCGCGTGGCGCAGCTCTTGCCGATCCCGCGCCGGTACCAGTCGCAAGGCGTCCGCCGCTACGGGTTTCACGGGCTTTCCTATGAGTTCCTGATGGGAGAATTGATCCGCACCGAAGGCGCCGCTGTCGCCCGGGGCCGGATCGTGCTGGCGCACCTCGGAAACGGCGCGAGCCTTGCCGCGGTGCGCGAGGGCAGGCCTGTCGACACGAGCATGGGGTTCACCCCGGCGGCAGGCGTACCCATGAGCACCCGCTCCGGCGACCTCGATCCCGGTCTCCTCTGGTACCTGGCACGGACCGAAGGCATGGACGCGAAGCAGTTCCACGAGCTGGTCAACTTCAAGTCCGGCCTCCTCGGAGTCTCCGAAACGAGCTCCGACATGCGCGACTTGCTGCGGCGCGAGGCCGAAGACCCGCGGGCCGCGGATGCGGTCGCTCTGTTCTGCTACCAGATCAGGAAATGGATCGGCGCCTTCGCGGCCGCGCTGGGCGGACTGGACACGCTCGTCTTCGCGGGCGGCATCGGCGAAAACGCCCCCGCCGTTCGCACGCGAATTTGCGCCGGGCTCGGATTTCTAGGCATCGAGCTCGACTCTGCGAGAAATGAAAAAAATGCGGACCCGATCTCGGCGGATGTCGCCCGGGTCAAGGTCCGTGTCATGCCCACCAACGAAGAACTCGTGATTGCGCGCTCGGCCTGCCGCATCCTCGGACTCGGCGCGAAGGAACAGAGGATCAACCCATGAATACGAAAGCCTCTATGAAAACACTCACTGCAGCCCGGCCCCGGCGCGAAGGAATCGCGGATCGAACCGCGAATACGAAAGCCCATGCGAAGACGCTGACCGCGGATTCGCTGGACAAGATGCACGCCTATTGGCGCGCGACGAACTTCCTTTCGGTCGGACAGATGTATCTCCGCGACAACCCTCTGCTGCGCGAGCCGCTGAAACTGGAGCACGTGAAGCGCATGCTGCTGGGGCATTGGGGCACGACACCGGGGCAGAACTTCATCTACGTGCACCTGAACCGGGTCATCAAGAAATACGATCTCGACATGATTTACATTTCCGGCCCCGGGCACGGCGGCCCGGCGGTGGTCGCCAATACCTATCTCGAAGGCACCTACAGCGAGGTCTATCCCGATATCAGCCAGGATGAGGCCGGGATGAGGAAGCTCTTCAAGCAATTTTCATTTCCGGGCGGGATTCCCAGCCATGTTTCGCCGGAGACGCCCGGCTCGATCCACGAGGGCGGCGAGCTGGGCTATTCGCTCAGCCATGCATTCGGAGCCGTGTTCGACAATCCCGGTCTGGTCGTCGCCTGCGTCGTCGGCGACGGCGAAGCGGAAACCGGGCCGCTCGCCACCGCGTGGCATTCCAACAAGTTCCTCGATCCGGTCACCGACGGCGCGGTGCTGCCGATCCTGCACCTCAACGGCTACAAGATCGCCAATCCGGCCCTCCTCGCCCGCATCACCCACGAAGAACTGGAGCAGTTCTTCCTCGGCTGCGGCTGGACGCCCTACTTCGTCGAGGGTCACGAGCCCGAGCTGATGCATGAAGCCATGGCCGCGACGCTCGACACGGCGGTGGAGGCCATCAGGAAAATCCAGCAGGACGCGCGCGCCGGTTCTCACGCCGGAGGCACCGTCGAGCGTCCGCGCTGGCCGATGATCGTCCTCAATTCACCCAAGGGCTGGACCGGACCGAAAACGATCGACGGCCTGCAGGTCGAAGGCACTTTCCGTTCGCACCAGGTGCCGCTCTCCGACCCGGCCGCCCATCCCGAACACCTCAAGCGGCTGGAAGAATGGCTGAAGGGCTACGGGCCGCAGGAACTCTTCGATGCCGGCGGCCGCCTGAAGCCGGAACTGGCCGAGCTCGCGCCCATGGGCGAACGGCGCATGGGCGCGAATCCTCACGCCAACGGCGGCATGCTGCTGCGCGACCTGCGCATGCCGGATTTCCGCGACTACGCGGTCGACGTGCCTTCGCCGGGAGTGCGCGCCATCGGCGATACGCGCGTGCTCGGGCCTTTCCTGCGCGACGTGGTGAAGCTGAACGAGGAGCAGCGCAATTTCCGGGTGTTCGGTCCCGACGAGACCCTGTCCAACGGACTGGGCGCCCTCTTCGAGGTGACCCAGCGCCAATGGAACGCCGCGACCGACCCGAACGACAAATTTCTCGCGCCCACCGGGCGCGTGATGGAAATGCTCAGCGAACATCAATGTGAGGGCTGGCTCGAGGGCTACCTGCTCACCGGGCGGCATGGCCTCTTTAACTGCTACGAGGCGTTCATCCATATCGTCGATTCGATGTTCAACCAGCACGCCAAGTGGCTGAAGGTCACCTTGCACCTGCCGTGGCGGCGGAAGATCGCCTCGCTGAACTATCTGCTGGCCTCGCATGTCTGGCGCCAGGACCACAACGGCTTCACGCACCAGGACCCGGGATTCATCGACCACGTGGTGAACAAGAAGGCCGAGATCGTGCGCGTTTACCTTCCGCCGGATGCGAACTGCCTGCTATCGGTGATGGACAACTGCCTGCGCAGCCGGCATCACGTGAACGTCGTGATCGCGGGCAAGCATCCCTCTCCTCAATGGCTGACGATGGACGCCGCGGTCAAGCACTGCATCAAGGGCATCGGCATCTGGCAGTGGGCCAGCAACGACCAGGGCGTCGCGCCCGACGTGGTCATGGCCTGCTGCGGCGACGTGCCCACGCTGGAGACGCTCGCGGCCGTTTCCATCCTGAGGCGGCATCTGCCCGATCTGAAAATCCGCGTGGTCAACGTCGTCAACCTGATGAAGCTGCAGCCGCAGATCGAGCACCCGCACGGCTTGAGCGACCGGGAATTCGACGAGCTCTTCACCAAGGACAAGCCGGTCATCTTCGCTTTCCATGCCTACCCGTGGCTGATCCATCGGCTGACCTACCGACGCACCAACCACGACAACATCCACGTCCGCGGCTACAAGGAAGAAGGCACCATCACCACCGCCTTCGACATGACAGTACTGAACGATCTGGACCGCTTCCACCTCGTGATGGATACGATCGATCGCCTGCCGCAGACGGGCGACAAGGGGGCTTATCTCAAGCAGCAGCTTCAGGAGAAGCTTCTCGAGCACAAGCAATACATCTGCGAGCACGGCGAAGATCTGCCGGAAATCCGGAATTGGAAATGGGAGGCAAGCCCGTCGTCAGGGGCTTGATCTCGACCCGGGGACTGCGCGCCGGCTGCCGACAACATGCAGGCGGCCGGCGCGGGCACCCAAGCTATGGGGTCGCCGTCGGAGCGGCGACCTGACTCCAGCTCGTACCGCCCCACAGATACCAATTGTTTGTCGTGTTGAGCGTGTAGATCTTGCCGAGATTCAATACGTACAGCTTGGCCCCGTAGCCACCGCCAGCCTGTCTCCCGTTCAGCAACAGCACAACCCCACCGCCCCCTGTCCCTGTTCCGAAAGACCATGTGCCGGCCGCTGTCAGTAGCGTGCCGCTCGGCGGTACCGCCGTGCTTCCATCGGGGGAAAGCCCTGAAGGAGGCGGCGCCACAACTGCCGTAATGGCAGTCGCTACATTCGAGTACGGGCTGGCGTTCGAACTCGCATCGGTAGCCTTGACCCGATAGCTGTAGGACGTTCCCAGCGTCAGGCCGCCGTCCGCGAAAGTGGTCGCCACTATGGTCGAGGCGAGGGCTGCAAAGTTCGAACACCCGGCCCCCTCGCAACGCTCCAGGAGATACGCCGTCACGGCGGTATCGTCGAACGAGGGTCCCCACGCCAGGTTGATGTTCGCGGCGCCCGCCACGGTGGCGGTCAGCGAAGTCGGCGCGCTGGGCGGCGCGATATCCAGGCCTACTTGTCCGGTCAGCGTCCCCGATCCCAGGAGCGGCCCCGTATGGATGACCGTATAGCTTCGATTGGCCGGAAGGGAGTCGGGCACAGGAAAGGGAATATCCATCCTCGGGCCTATGGGCATCGACCAGCCCTTGCCGCCCACGAGGATCGGATCTATGCGCAAGCCGTATACCGTCTGCGGGCTTTGCGACGCCGGAAAGTTGAACGTCAGCGGCGACTGCCCGAAGGAGAATGAGATGGGCACCGACATCCCTTGAATCGTGAGGTGCAATCCTGTGGCAGGATCTGTCGCCGTCCCGAGCAAGGACGCGGTCGCCTGCACCGAGACAGTCGTCGACCACGGCGCATTGACCGAGTCGATCGGCATCGTGAAGTCGGCCCGCGCGACGCACGGGGGGAGTACCAGAACCAGTATTGCGAGAATTTTTTTCATGCGATCTCCGAATGGTGTTTGATGAGCAGCTGTCGTTCGCGTACCTGCAGAATCCTGCAGGCCTTGCATTTCCCGAGGGGGTAGCTGCGGTCGCGCTCGCGCACCCGATAGATGCCCCGGTTGCGCCCGCCGCGCACCTCATAGAACTCGCTCAGCGGTTTGGCCGTCCTGCACCCCTGGCATTTCTTTTCCATCGACCGTCCGGTGCCGGGGTGCTTACGCCTGAGCGCCCAGTTCGCGATGGACCCCAGGCGCATTTCGTTGGGAAAAGGTGGATGACCGGCGCGGATGCTTAGAAACGTATTCAAAGTATGGTTTGGCATGAATCCGTTTCTCCTTCTCAATGAACGATTACCTCATCGCAAATTTTCCTTGAGCGCCCTGCCCTCGTTCCACATACTCCATCTTTCTGAATGGTTCATCTGTGCGATAGCAGACGCGCAACGAATATTCAAAAGCAAACCTCATCCGTGCGTTGGCGAACATGGCCTTCCGGATGATGTCGTTAAAATGAGACGCAATATGGCCTTCACAGAGTTGCACCGCTGGCATGCGGTTCCCGATGAGCGGACGTTGCAGCAAGCCGCGTTCGAGGCTATCGTCGCCGGCGCGGCACAGGCTATTCGCGAACGCGGACGATTCCACCTCGTGCTCGCCGGCGGAAACACGCCGCGCGCAATCTATCGGGAGTTATGTGCAGCCCAAACCGATTGGTCCGCGTGGCACATCTATTTCGGCGACGAGCGCTGCCTGCCGCCCGCCGATGCGGCGCGCAATTCGCGCATGGCCGCGGAGGTCTGGCTCGATCGCGTGCCCATTCCGCCGTCTCAGTTGCACGCGATACCGGGCGAGCTGGGCGCGTCTCGGGCAGCCCTAATGTATACAGAGGCACTGCGGACAGTCGGCGAGTTCGATCTGGTGCTGCTGGGACTGGGCGAGGACGGCCACACGGCAAGCCTGTTCCCCGATCATGAGTGGGGAACGGCGCCCGGGTCGCCCGATGTTCTGGCGGTGTTCGACGCGCCCAAACCGCCGCCGCAACGCGTGTCCTTGAGTGCGGCGCGCCTGAGCCGCGCGCGGCAAGTGATGTTTCTCGTTAGCGGCGAGTCCAAACACAAGGCGGTGGCCGAGTGGCGTGCCGGCAAGAACATTCCGGCCCGGGCGATCGTGCCGGCGGAGGGCGTCGATGTGCTGGTGGAGTCCGCGCTGCTCGCGCCCGTCTGACCGGGAACTCTGTTCCAGGCAATGTACGACAGCGCACAGAATATTCCAGGCGGACTCGGATAGTCTGATGCGAGAGCCCATTTGGAAGATCCGGGGTTGGTGTCGCCTCCCGGCGACAAGGCTCCGACTCCGGTGATCGATCTGGAGGACGGAAAATGCGCTACGGACTCGTTGTTCTATGGATGCTGTTGGGGTCGGTGACTTCGGCCATTGCCCAGGTGAGTGTCGGTATCGCGCTTCCCGGCGTGAGCATCGGGATCAACCTGCCCCTGTATCCGGAGCTCGTCCAGGTGCCCGGCTACCCGGTCTATTACGCTCCGCGACTGGATTCGAACTTTTTCTTTTACGATGGCATGTACTGGGTATACCAGGGGGACAACTGGTACGCGAGCTCCTGGTACAACGGGCCCTGGTGGCTTGTGGGCCCGGAGGTCGTGCCGCTGTTCGTCCTGCGAATCCCCGTGCGCTACTACCGGGCTCCTCCCGTGTACTTTCGCGGGTGGCGGTCGGAGGCGCCGCCGCGCTGGGGCGAGCACTGGGGCAATGCATGGCAGCAGCGTCGCAGCGGATGGGACCGGTGGAGCCGCAGTTCCGTTCCGGCGCCCGCCCCGCTGCCCGTCTATCAACGGCAGTACTCCGGGAACCGGTATCCCCCGGTGGAGCAGCAGCAAGCGCTTCGCAGCCAGAATTACGGTTACCAGCCGCGTACCACCGTAGTGCGGCAGCACTATCAGGCACAGGCAGCGCAGAGAGCGCCCGCGCCTTCCCAGCGGGGACAGCAGGGAGCGCCTCAGGAGAGAAGCCCTAGGCAGCAGCAGGACATCCGTCGTTCCGATCCGTCACCGTCGCCGCAGCAGAGCAGTGTCCCGCGCTCGCAGGCTCCGCAAAGAGGCGGCGAAGACGACCGGAGATCAGCCCCAACGCAAGCCCCTCCTCAACAGAGAGGACCGGCAGTCCAGGATCGAAGCCAGCCGCCGCAGCAAAGGCCAGACCAGCGTGAGCAGCAGATGCCACGGTCAAGCCAGGAAAACAATCCGCAAGGCGCGCCGCAGCAGCCAAGACAGGGGCAAGGACAGGAGAGAGACCGCGAAAGAGGCGAGGAGCGCGGTCAGGAGCGAGGGCAGGAACGCAATAGATAGTCGCGCCAGCCTTGCTCCTTACTTTGGAGAATGCGCGCCGCTCGTTTGCGGACGATTAAACAAGAGCTGAATCCGCGAGCGCGAGCTTGCTTTCGCTCTGAGCCCGTTGAATTCTTACCTCGACCGCATGTTCCTTGCGGTCATCGACCAGCGGAATGACCTCGTCTCGCTGCTCGACGCCGTCGACCGTAATACGGGTCTTCCTGTCCGCGGTCTGAAGGACGACGATGTGGTACACCGTCTCCCGATAGCGGTAATGCAGCTTGAACGTTTCCCAATCCGCCGGAAGACAGGGCGCAAAGCGCAGCTTGTCGACTTCCAGCTTCAAGCCCAGCAGCGATTCCACGATGAGCCGATACATCCAGCCGGCGGATCCCGTGTACCAGGTCCAGCCGCCGCGGCCGGTGTGCGGCGCGACCGCATAGACGTCGGCGGCGACCACGTAAGGTTCCACTTTGTAGACGTCAATCGCCGCCGCGGAATTTCCGTGCTTGACCGGGTTGATCATGTCGAACAGTTCCCAGGCGCGAGCGCTGTCGCCCAGCGCGGCGAAGGCCATCACCGTCCAGATTGCGGCGTGCGTGTATTGCCCGCCGTTCTCGCGCACGCCCGGCACGTAGCCCCTGATATAGCCGGGGTTCAAAGCCGATTTGTCGAACGGTGGATCCAGGAGCTGGATCAGCGCGTGATCGCGGCGCACCAGGCGCTTGTCCACTGCCTCCATCGCCATGCGCGAATGCCCGGCATCGCCCGCGCCGGACAGCACCGACCAGCTTTGCGCAATCGAGTCGATCTGGCACTCGGTATTGCTCGCCGATCCGAGCAAGGTGCCGTCGTCGAAGTAAGCGCGGCGATACCACTCGCCGTCCCAGCTGCTGCGCTCGATATTCTGGCGCAATTGTGCGGCCTCGGCGCGGCAGCGCTCGGCGAAGGATGTGTCGCCGCGAATGTCCGCGAGCTCGGCAAACCGCATCAGCACCTCGTACAGAAAGAAACCCAGCCACACGCTTTCGCCTTTGCCGTGTATGCCCACCAGATTCATGCCGTCGTTCCAATCGCCGGAACCCATCAGGGGCAGGCCTCGCTCGCCGAAATTGAGACCTTTCAGGATGGCTCGCACGCCGTGCTGGTATAGATCGGCCGACTCTTCCGAGCGGCCGGGCAAGTCGTAATACGAGTCCTCTTCGGGGTTCACCGCCCGGCCCTCGAGGAAGCGTATCGGTTCATCCAGCACTCCGGTGTCGCCCGTGCTCAGCACGTAGCGGCACATCGCCAGCGGCAACCACAGGTAGTCGTCCGAACAGTGCGTGCGCACGCCGCGATCGGATACCGGATGCCACCAATGCTGGACGTCGCCTTCCCGGAACTGATGCGCCGCACAGCGCAGCAGGTGTTCGCGCAGAAGCCTGGGCTCGGCATGGATGAGCGCCATCGCGTCCTGCAACTGATCGCGGAAACCGAAGGCGCCGCCCGATTGGTAGTAGCCGCTGCGCCCCCACAGGCGGCAGGCCAGAGTCTGATACAGGAGCCAGCCGTTGGTCAGCACGTTGAGGGACTGATCGGGTGTCTCCACCCGCACTGCGCCCAGCGTGCGCTGCCAGTATTGCCGCACTTTTTCCAGCGCGTCGCGCGCCGCTGCAGGACCACGGCAGCGCAGCAGCAGCTTGCGTGCATCGTTGAGGTTGCGCCCGGCCCCGAGCCTGAAGATGAACTCACGCTCTTCCCCGCCGGCCAGCTCGAACGCGAGCTGGATTGCCGCGCAGGGATCCAAAGCGGCCCCGGTCTCGTTGGAGAGTTGAGACCGGGCCATGGCCGCCGGATTCGCCAGCGTGCCGTTGCGCCCGATGAACTCGGCGCGGTCGCCGCTGTAGGTCCGGGTCATGTCGTCAACGTCGAAAAATGCAATCCGATCGGCGAACTC
>DATHHS010000234.1:0-2802 GCA_035317085.1 Burkholderiales bacterium | reverse complement strand
ATACGCCGCATCCGCCGCGCGGTCCCGCGCGATCTGTTCCTCGTACCGGTCGCCGATCGCGAGCAACATTTCCTTGGTGTAGTAGAGATCGCCGCGCTTCTCGCCGTGATACTCGAGGATGTGCGTCTCGACGATCGAATCCACAGGGCAGGATTCCTCGCACAGCCCGCAGAAAATGCATTTGGTGAGGTCGATATCGTAGCGCGTGGTGCGGCGAGTGCCGTCGGAGCGCTGCTCCGACTCGATCGTGATCGCGAGCGCCGGGCAAACGGCTTCGCACAGCTTGCAGGCGATGCAGCGCTCCTCGCCGTTCGGGTAGCGGCGCAGGGCGTGCAGCCCGCGGAAGCGCGGGCTCATCGGCGTCTTTTCCTCTGGAAACTGCACCGTGATCTTGCGCCGGAAGAGATGGCGTCCGGTGAGCAGCATTCCCTTGCCCAGTTCGAGCAGGAGGAAGCCCTTGAAGAAATCCTTGATTCTCTCGATCACGGGGGGCTCTCAGTTCCAGATATTCCAGGGCGTCTGCATCCAGGCCGCGATGACCACCAGCCACACGATGGTGAGAGGAATGAACACCTTCCAGCCCAGCCGCATGATCTGGTCGTAACGATAGCGCGGGAAGGTCGCCCTGAACCACAGGAGCAGCGACACCATGAAGAAGACCTTGCCGAAAAACCACGCGAAGGGCGGGATGGCGTTGGTCAGCGCGGTGTCCAGGGGCGCCGCCCATCCGCCGAGGAACATCACGGTGGCGAGCGCCGAGACGAGGATCATGTTGGCGTACTCGCCCAGGAAGAACAACGCGAAGGGCATCCCCGAGTATTCGACGTGAAAGCCGGCGACGAGCTCGGATTCCCCTTCCGCCACGTCGAAGGGCGCGCGGTTGGTCTCGGCCACGCCCGAGATGAAGTACACCAGGAACATCGGCGCGAGGGGCAGCCAGTTCCAGGAGAGAAAATTGACTCCCATGTGCGCGAAATAGCCGCGTTGCTGGCCGGCGACGATGTCGACGAGATTGAGGCTCTGGGAAACCATCAGCACGCATACCAGCGCGAAGCCCATCGCGATTTCATAGGCGACGATCTGGGCCGCCGAGCGCATGGCGCCGAGAAACGCGTACTTCGAGTTGGACGCCCAGCCGGCGATGATGATGCCGTACACGCCCATCGAGGTGATCGCCATCACATAGAGAAGGCCGGCGTTGACGTTCGCGAGCACGGCTTGCGGGGCGAAGGGGATCACCGCCCAGGCGGCGAGCGCCGGCATCAGGGTCAGCATCGGCGCGGCGATGAACAGGAACTTGTTCGCCCCGGTCGGGACGATCAGCTCCTTGAACATGAGCTTGAACGCATCGGCGATCGGCTGCAGCAGGCCGAGCGGACCCACGCGGTTGGGGCCGAGGCGGATCTGCATCCAGCCGATGAGTTTCCTCTCCCACAAGGTGAGATACGCGACGCAGGCGAACAGCGGCAGCACGATGCACAGGATCAGGATCGTGTTCTTCACGAGCGTCCAGGCGAGGGGCCCCCATTCCGGACCGAGCCACGCGGTCCAGAGATTCGCCCAGGCATCGAACACCGTCGTGACGATCGTCATGTGCGCTCCACCGAAACCGGGCCGAACATCGGACCGAGATTCGCCGTATGCCGGTGCCCCGCGGCGAGCCTCACGCAGCCGGCAGGCAGGCGCTCGTCGATGCCCACCTCGACGATCGCTTCCCCTTCCCCCTGACGCACCCGCACCCGCTCGCCCGCCTTGACACCCAGCGTCTGCGCGAGCGCCGGCCCCACCCATGCGCGCGGAGGCAGCGCGTCGCGCGTCCTCTGCAGCGACGCGGCGCGGCGCACGATGGGATCGCCGAAATAGATCGGCACGTCGGCGATTCGCTGCAATTCCTGGTCGTCCGCGGACAGCTCGAGCGCGAGTCCGTTCAGGCGGTTGTCGAGCCTGCCTGCGACGGCTTCGGGTCTGCAGGTTTCGTCGCGAATCGCTTCGGTCGATTCGTAATCGAAGCCGGGAAGGCTCATCAGATTACCGAGCACCCGCAGCACCTTCCACGCCGGCCGGGCCTCGCCGAGCGGCTTCACCACGCCGTTGAAGCTCTGCATCCGGCCCTCGCAATTGACGAACGTGCCCGAGGTTTCGGTGAAAGGCACGATCGGCAGGAGCACGTTGGCGTAGTCCGCCGCGAAACTGCGGTAAGCGGCCAGGGCGACCACCAGATCCGCGGCGCCCATGGCCTTGATCGCCGTGCGCGGATCGTGGCAGTCGAGGTCCGGTTCCGCGTTCAGGAGCAGGTAGGCCCTGCGCGGCTGCGCGAGCATGGTGCCCGCGTTCAAGCTTCCTCCCGAGGGAACGCAGCCGGCAAGATAGCCTCCGACGCTGTTGGCGGCCTCGCCCAGGAAACCGAATCGGCCGCCGAGCAGACCGGCGAGTTCCTGCGCGAGCCGCTGAAGTTGCGCGGCCTGCGGATGCTGCGCGGCGAGGTTCCCGAGCAGGACCGCGGTGTTCTGGCCCGAGGCGAGACTCGCGGCGATCGCCCTCGCCTCGCTGCCCACGTTCAGGCCGGCGAGCTCCGCGGGCACGGGCTTTTCTTTGATTTCCGCCGCCGCTTTCACAACCTGGGCGAACGTCTCCGCCAATTCGTTGGGGCGCACGATCGCCTTGTTCGCCACCGCCATCAAGGGATCGTCGTCGGCGCAATGAAGGACGTTGATCTGGGATTTGCGCTTCGCGATCTGGCGCAAGCGGGTGGCGACGAGCGGGTGGTCCTTGCGCAGGAAAGATCCGACGACGAGCACGCGG
>DATHHS010000233.1:0-4529 GCA_035317085.1 Burkholderiales bacterium | reverse complement strand
AAGCGTGAATCCGCCCGTATAGCTGAAACCATTGAGCATCTCCCGGCCGTCGGCAAGGAGCCCCACGCGAGCGCGGTTGTCGCGCTGGTCCAAATAGAATCCGGTTTTCTGTCCCGCCACGACGTCGACCTCATAGCGGATGCCGTTTTCGACGATCTGGAGCGGCCCTTCGGCCGCCGCGCCTGTAATCAGCCCGGCGCTCGAAGCAAGGCCTTCAAGCTCGCGCCCGTCGGTATCGGAGCGTTCGTAGACCTTCGCACAAGCGCTCTGCTCGCAAAGAATCCCGATCAGCGTTTTGCGCCATTTCTCACTGCCCGCAGAAAGCACCTGTACGACCAGCGTGTGCGCATAGCGGTCGGCGACAAAACCGGGGAGCCCGTCCGACTCCCCGTGCACAAGTCGCAAGGCATCGGTCGTTTCCGGCGGAATTTCGGCGCGCCTCAGCGCGAGCGCGGTTGCGATCCTCTTTGCGAACAACTCCGGACCCGGGATTTCCGTTTCCTCGAAACTCCAGACGCGGGCCCGGATCTGCGAGGCGGGGCTGTACCCCGCCCAGGCGAGGAAGCGGCCGTCGGCAGCCCGGACATCCACGGTATCGCCGCTTTGCGGCGCTCCGCGGACTTCGGCGATCGCGCCGGAGAAGATCCACGGGTGGCGCCGCAGGAGCGAGCGCTCGCGTCCAGGTTTGAGCGTAAGTTGAGGCGTGCCGCTCACGAGCGATCGAGGGCTTTTTCAAACCCAGCCGAGGAGGCCGAACAGTCCGGCTGCGCCGAACAGCCAAAGGGGATGAATCCTCGTCGTCAGAACTACAGCCGCAGTGAGGGCCGTGATGGCGAAAGCCGGCCACGAATGGTCGGCAGAGAGCGTAATGAGGTACCCGCCGGCGAGCATCAGACCGACCGTCACGGGGACCAGGCCGCTCTCCACGGCCGCGCGCCAGCGTGTGCCGTGAAAGCGCTGCCAGATTCTCGAAACGGCGAAGGTCAACACGCATGAAGGCCCGCACATCGCGGCAGTCGCCACGACCGCACCGGCAAAACCCGCCACTTTCCAGCCGATCAGGCTGACCACCAGAACATTCGGGCCGGGTGCCGCCTGGGCCAGCGCGAAGAGCTCGGCGAACTCGGAGCCGCTCATCCATCCGTGCACCTCCACGACACTGCGATGCATTTCGGGAAGCACGGTGATCGCGCCGCCGACCGCGATCAGCGACAGTACGGAGAAATCCATCGCAAGCTGCGCGAGCGTCTCTTCGTTCACTTCGACCTCCAGAGTGCCGCCGCGATGCTCAAGGGCGCTGCGCCAAGCAGGAACACGACGAGAGGCAGGCGCATGAGCGCGATGCCGATGAAAGTGATCACCGTGAACAAAGCCATTGCCGAGCGCAGTCGCCGGCTCGTTGCCATCTTGAGGCCCATGGCAACCACCAGACCCGCAGCCGCGGCGGAAACCCCGCGGAACAGCGCTGCAACCGCCGGAAGATGGCCGTACTGGGTGTAGAGCGCGCCCAAAGCGAGAATGATGAAGAACGGAGCCGTCAACAATCCGGCGAGTGCGGCGACGGCTCCCCGGACGCCGTGATAGCGCGCCCCGACGCAGACGGCGACGTTGACGATGTTGGGCCCGGGCAGCACCTGGCACAGGCTCAGGATGTCCGTGAATTCCTCGGCGCTCAGCCAGCGGCGCTCCTCGACCAGCATCCGGCGCGCAAACGGCATCACGCCCCCGAATCCCGATACTGCAACCTGGGTGAATCTGACGAAGAGCTCGCCCGGTCCCGGTACGGGGTAGGGAGGCGTGTCGTTCACGGCTTCTTCGCCGGGACCGGCGCTTTTTTCTTCGCCCTCGGATGAGCAGCGTCGTACGCCTTTGCAAGGTGCTGGAAATCCAAATGGGTATACACCTGCGTCGTCGAAATGCTCGAATGCCCGAGCATTTCCTGCACCGCGCGCAGGTCTCCGGAAGACTGTAGAAGGTGAGTGGCGAAGGAGTGGCGCAGCATATGCGGGTGTACGTGCTGCGTCAGGCCGAGACGCCGTGCCCAATGCGCCAGCGCGTAGCGCACCGAGGTGGGGCTGATGCGACGGCCGCGAGCGCCCACGAAGAGCGCCGTTTCCCCGGGGCTTGCCAGGGCGTCGCGCTCGGCGAGCCAGGCCGCGATTGCTGAGCAGGCCTTGCCTCCGACCGGCACGGTACGCGTCTTCGCACCCTTGCCGGTCACGGTGACTTCGGCCCGCTGCATGCCCTCGCCGTCCGCGACCTCGAGGCTCACCAGCTCGGCAAGCCGCAGTCCGGACGAGTAGAACAACTCGAACATCGCTTTGTCGCGCGATTGCGCCGGCCCCTCCGTCGAAACCTCCAACAGCCGCGCCATGAGATCCGGGGAGAGCGCCTTGGGAAGCCCCTTGGGGCTCTTCGGTGCCCGCAGGCCGACGCAGGGGTTGTGCGAAAAGCCGCGGTGCTTGACCAGCCAGTTGAAGAAACCGCGCCAGCCCGAGATCAGGTACGCAATGGTGCGGCCCGACATACCCCGAGCGTGCAGCTGGGACGCAGTCCGGCGCAGGTGCTGAGGCTCGAGTTTCTCCAGCGACACGCCGTCGTTCAAGCTGAAGAGCTCTTCGACTGCCCGGGCGTAGTTGCGCACGGTTCCCGGGCTCAACCTCCGCTGGTGCGCGAGCTGGTCGAGGAACTCTTCGAGGAGCTTCTTGCGGGGGTCGCGCGCCATTCCCGCCGGCCGGGGCTAGAGAAATCTCATCAGGGCCGCGCTCGCCAGGTCGCCCATGCGTTTCAGATACAACGTGCCCATCTCGGGATAGAAACGCAGCACGTCTTCGCTGCCGAGCGCAAGCATCCCGAAGCACTCCTTGTCGCGCAGGGGCATGTGAGCTACGGAGCGAATGTGCGAGGCGGCTTCGCCGAACCAGGCGGCAGCCTCCGCGTCCCCGCTCGGGCCGCAGAAAGGCAGCGACAGCGAGGCCGCGTAGTGCTTCAACTGCTCGCCGACGGGGCGGAACTCCGCGGCGTCGCCCTCGCCCTGCAGGCTTTCGCCTTCTGCGCCCCAGATCCGCAATGCGCAGTGCGGTACGGCAAAGTCCTCGCGCAGATGCAGATAGAGCACGGAGAGGAGGCTCTGTAAATCGGGCGCCGAAAGCAGCCCGAGGCTCAAGCGGTGCATTTTCTCGCCGATCGCGTCGTTCTCCTCGCCAATCTGCAGGAGCTCCGTCAGGCGCGACTCGAGCGCTCTGCCTTTCTCGCGCAGGCTGAGCATCTGCCGGTCCGAGAGCGGGATGGCGCGCCCGCCATGGGGGTGGGGAATGGTGATATCGGCGAGCATGTCGGCGTGGCTTTCGAAGAAGTCGGGGTTTTCCCGCAGGTAGCGCGCGACATCGTCAGCTTTCAATTTCGATCTCCCCTTCGAACACAGTTACGGCGGGACCGGTCATCCACACCGCCGCGTTTGGATCATTGTCCCCGCCCGCCCAGCGTATCGTCAATCGGCCGCCGCGCGTATCGACCTCGACCGAATCGTCGAGCAGGCCCTCGCGGATACCCGCGACGACCGCAGCGCAGGCGCCGGTGCCGCAGGCGAGCGTCTCGCCGGCACCGCGCTCCCATACGCGCAGCCGGATGCGCGCGCGGGCGACAAGCTGCATGTATCCCGCATTCACGCGCCTCGGAAAGCGAGGGTGATGCTCGATCAGCGGTCCTTCGGTCGTGACGGGCGCCGAATCCACGTCGGCGACCGTCTGCACGGCGTGCGGATTGCCCATCGAGAGCACGGCGACGCTCAACTCGCGGCCGGCGAGCTCGAGCGGCCAGCGCTTACCTCCGGGCAAAGGCTGCAAGCCGCTCGCGTCGAAGGGCACGCGCTCCGGATCGAACTGCGGCGCGCCCATGTCCACCGTCACCTGTCCGTCGGCCTCAAGGCGAGGGACGATGATCCCGGAGAGTGTTTCGACGCGGATTTCGCTCTTTTTCGTGAGACCCTTGGAGTGCACGAAACGCACGCAGCATCTCGCTCCGTTGCCGCATTGCTCGACCTCTCCGCCGTCGGCATTCCAGATGCGGTAGCGGAAATCGGCGTCCGCTCGCTGCGGTTTCTCCACCAGTAGAACCTGGTCGCAGCCCACGCCCAAGTGGCGGTCGGCGATCCGCCGCGCCCGCTCCGGGGTGATCTCTATGCCGCGGCTGACGCCATCCACGACCACGAAGTCGTTGCCAACGCCCTGCATCTTCGTGAACTTGAGCTTCATCCGACGCGCAGATGAGAGAAGTCGCGACGGGTTAATACCATTTCGCCTCCCCTGGAGGTCGCGTTTTGAAACGCTTGTGCGTCCAGAAGTACTGCTCGGGCATCTCGCGCACGCGCTCCTCGATGAAAGCATTCATGCGGCGCGCGTCGGCGGCATCGTCCCGGGAAGGAAAATTTTCCCAGGCCGGATAGCAATGCAGCTCGTAGCCGGCACCACCCGGGAGCATGCGCGTCACGCAGGGCACGACACGGGCGCCGGTGAGCCGCGCCATGCGCG
>DATHHS010000232.1:0-29602 GCA_035317085.1 Burkholderiales bacterium | reverse complement strand
ATCCCGCGCGTCATCGGCGAGAAGTTGTCGCTCAAGTGGGGCCAGCCCGTCATCGTGGAGAATCGCGCCGGCGCCGCCGGCAACATCGGCGCGGAGTACGTCTTCAGGGCCGAGCCCGACGGCTACACGCTGCTGTCCTCGCCGCCGCCGCCCCTCATCATCAACCAGAATCTGTACCGCAATCTTCCCTTTGACCCAACGCAGTTCGTACCGGTGAGCATCATGGTCGCGATCCCCAACGTGGTGCTCGTGAATCCCAAGGTGCCGGTGAACACCATCCAGGAATTGATCGCCTACGCCAAGGCAAACCCGGACAAGCTCAACTATGCCTCGCAGGGCAGCGGCACGACATCGCACCTCACCGGCGAGATGTTCAAGGCCATGGCGGGCGTGCACCTCACCCACATCCCCTACAAGGGCAGCGCGCCCGCACTCACCGACCTGCTCGCCGGGCAGGTGGACATGATGTTCGACAATCTCGGCGTGTCGCGGCAGCACGTGCTGAGCGGCAAGCTGAAGCTGCTCGCGGTGTGCAGCGGAAAGCGCGTCGCGTCGCTTCCCGACGTGCCGGCGCTCGCGGAGATTCTGCCGGGATTCGAGGCGGCCGCCTGGTTCGGCATCGTCGCGCCGCCGAAGACGCCGATGGCGATCGCGGAGAGGATCTCCGCCGCCGTCGCCGAAGTGCTGAAGCTGCCCGATGTGCAGAAGCGCCTCGCCGATCTCTCTGCCGAACCGATAGGCAGCACGCCGGCGCAGATGGCGGCGTTCATGAAGAAGGACGGCGAGCGCTGGCGAGAAGTAATCCGCTCTGCTGGGGTGAAGGCGGATTGATGCAAATATTCGTCATGCCCGCGGACGCGGGCATCCAGCGGCTTTTTGCAACGACACTAGATTCCCGCTTTCGCGGGAATGACGGCATTTTAGAACGCGCACAGTGACCTTGCCCCGCATCGCCATCTCCACCGGCGACCCGGCGGGGATCGGCCCGGAGATCGCACTCAAGGCCGCGCTCGATCCGCAGGTAAGGAAAATCTGCCGGCCGCTGCTTGTCGGCGATCGCGGTGCACTCGAGGCCCATGCCGCCGCGAGCGGCCTTGCGCCGAAAATAAAAAGCGTGATGCGCGCGGCGGACGCGGCCTGGAACGACGGCGAAGTCACGCTCCTCGAGCGCAAGCAGTTCGCGGCGGGGGAACTCCACATCGGCGCGATCGCAGGGCCGCACGGCGAAGCCGCGCTCGACTCGGCCAAGGCCGCGATCGATGCCGCGCTCGCCGGAGAAGTGGACGCGGTGGTCGCCGCGCCGCAGACCGAAAGCTCGATCAAGTTCGCCGGCATCGAGTTCGACGGCTATCCGAGCTTCGTCGCGCGCTGCACGGGCGTTCCGCCCGAGGACGCGTTCCTCATGCTCTGCTTCGACTCGGGCGGCACCGAAATGCGCATCGCCCACGCGACGCTGCACGCGAGCCTGCGCCGTGCCATCAAGCTCGTCACGCGCGACCGCGTACTGAACGCAATCCGCTCTGCGGATACGGTGCTGCGGCGCATCGGCATCACTCACCCTCGCATCGCCGTGTCCGGACTCAACCCGCACGCGGGCGAGAGCGGGCTTTTCGGCGACGAGGAGCGGGAGATCATCGCGCCGGCGATCTCCGACGCGAACAAGAACGACGTCACCGCCGAGGGCCCGTTCGGCGCCGACATCATGTTCTTGAAAAAAGGCTACGACGCCTTCGTCGTCATGATCCACGACCAGGGGCACATCATGGCGAAGACCCACGCCTTTGCCGGCACTGCGGCCCTGACCATCGGCACGCCGGTGCTATTCTCCTCGGTCGCGCACGGCAGCGCGCTCGACATCGCCGGGAAGAATCGGGCCGATCCGGGCGCGATCATATCGGCAATCAAGCGGCTCGCAGGCGTTTCGCAGGCATAAATGGAAACCAAAGTAACGATTTCCATGCTTCAGCAAATGAAGCGCGACGGAAAAAAGATCGTCGGAGTGGTCGCCTGGGACACCCCGATCGCGCAGATCGCCGACCGCGCCGGGGTGGATCTCATATCGGTGGGCGACTCCGTCGGCGTGAATCTCTGGGGGCATGCGGCGGACACGGAAGTCACTGTCGACGAAATGCTGATCTGCTGCAAAGCCGTGCGCCGGGGCACGAAGCGCGCCCTGGTCAGTTGCGATATTCCCAATGGTCCGGCGCAGGCAGGAACCGAGGCCGTCGTCAGTGCCGCCGTCCGCCTCGCAAAAGAGGGGGGAGCGGACATGGTGAAGGTCCTGGGCGATCCCGGCACGGTGAAAGCGATCGTGCGTGCAGGGGTCCCGGTCTTTGCCGAGTTCCATGGCGAGAAGCTTCCCGCCGACCAGCTGGTGGAGGAAGCGAAGCGACTGGAAGATGCCGGCGCTTCGGTTCTGGACTTCAGGCACTCGGGTCCCGTGGCCGGCCCCGCCGTCGCGCACGCGGTTTCCATTCCGGTCATCGGAGGCCTGGGCGGCGGCCCGTGGCTCGACGGGCGCGTGCGCCTCGCGCATACCGCCATCGGTTACGGGGCGAAATGGATCGACGCCAAGACCGAGACCTACGGCAATGCCGCGAAACTGAGCCTCGATGCCTTTCGCGCGCTGATCGACGACGTGCGCGCGGGCCGGCAGATCAAAGGCGGTTAACATACCTGTCGCCACGATCGCCGGCATCAAGACGAACTACGAGGTGATCGGCTCGGCACCGCCTAAGCGAAATGACACGCCACCACGTGCCCGTTCCCCACGTCCCTTAGCTGGGGCTCGGAAGCGGGGTCGGTGCAGATCGCGGGGCGGCCCTTGTCTTTGTACAGCGGGCAGCGCGGCGCGAAGCGGCAGCCGCTGACCGGCTGCTCGAAGTCGGATACACCCCAGATGCGGCGCCCGCGCTCTGCGGTCGCGCCGTCACCGGTGTACGGACTCACCTCGGCGTTCTGCTTGTCCGCAAGCGACGACCACAGGATGCCCGTGTAGGGATGGCGCGGCTGGTGCGCTATTTTCTCCGACAGACCCATCTCGACGATGCGCCCGAGATACATGACCGCTACTTTCTGGCTGACCAGTTCCACGACCGGGAGATCGTGCGAGATGAAAAGATACGAGAGCCCCAGGTTCTTTTGCAGATCACGAAGGAGGTTTACGACCTGCGCCTGGATCGAGATGTCGAGCGCGCTCGTGGGCTCGTCGGCCACGATCAGGCGGGGGCGCACCGCGAGCACGCGCGCGATCCCCACGCGCCGCTTCTCGCCGCCGGAAAGCTCTGAGGGAAAGTTCGCCAGCTTGCTGTCTTTGAGATTCACCTGCTCCAGCAGCTCGTGGATGCGCTTCGCGATCTCGGCGTCGCTCGGACGATCGTGCACGGTGAGCGCCTCGCGCAGGATCGCGAGCACGCGCATCTTCGGGTTCAGGCCCGCGTCGAGGTCCTGGAAGATCATCTGCATCTCGCGACGCAGCGGGCGCAACTCGGCGCGGCTCAAGGTGGTGATGTCGCGCCCGTCGAACACGATACGACCGCTGGTCGGGTCGGTCAGTCGCAGCACCGTGCGCCCGATCGTGGTCTTGCCGCAGCCGGACTCCCCGACCAGGCCGACGGTCTCGTTTTCCCTGAGATAAAAACTCACGCCGTCCACCGCCGGGATCACGCGCCCCTGGCCGGTCAGCCGCGAGACCAGGCCGCGGCGCTGGCTGTAGTGCTTGCGCAGATCGGTGACTTCAAGAATAGCGCGGTTCATGCTTTCCCCGCCGCAGCGTACAGCCAGCAGCGCACCTTGTGACCGGGAGCGACCTCGGCGAGCGGCGGCTCCAGACCGGCGCAGTTTTCACGGATCGCATCGGTGACGCGGTGGCAGCGGCCGTAAAAGCGGCAACCGCGCGGCACGTCGATGGTATCGAGTACATCGCCTTCGATCGCCTGCAGATAACTTTTCCGGCGTATCGTTTCCGCATTCGGGATCGAGGCGAGCAGCGCCGCGGTGTACGGGTGACGCACCACCACCTCCGGCGCGAGCACCTCTTCCGCGCGACCGGTCTCCACCACCGTGCCGCCGTACATCACTGCAATGCGATCCGAGAGGCGCTGGATCACGCTGATGTCGTGGCTGATCAGAATCGTGGCGACGCCGGTCCCGGCCTTGAGCTCGGCCAGCAAATCCACGACGCGCGACTGGATGGTGGCGTCGAGGCCCGTGGTCGGCTCGTCCGCGATCAGGAGCGAGGGCTCGGCGGAGAGCGCCATCGCGAGCATGGCGCGCTGGCACATGCCGCCGGACATGCCGAAGGGGAAATTGTCGAAGCGCAGCCGGGGTGAGTCTATGCGCACGCGCTCCAGCCAGTGGATGGCGCGCTCCTTTGCCTCACGCCTGCCCCTGAAGTTCGTGTGCAGCCGGATGGTCTCCACGAGCTGCTTGCCGATCGTGGAGTAAGGGTTCAGCGCCGAGCGCGGGTTCTGGAAAATCATGGCGATTTTCTTGCCGCGCACGCCCGCCATCAATTGCTCCGAGTGCGTTCGCCAGCCGCGCTCGTCCTTTTCCACCGCCATGACGCGCCCATCCTGCTCCGTGACGCGCGCGTACTTCTCCAGACCCTCGAGCAAATTGTACCCAGTCCCGTTGGTGCGCAGCTCGATGCGGCCGCTGATCACGCCCGGCCCCGCGGTAACCAGGCCGGCGGCCGAGAGCGCCGTGACGCTCTTGCCGCTGCCGCTCTCGCCCACGATGCCGAGCGTCTCGCCGCGCGCGACGCCGAGGCTTACACCGTCCACCGAACGGATGAAGGCGCGCTTGGCGCGCGAATAGAAGTAGGTTCGCAGGTTCTCGATGGCCAGCAGCGGCCCTTCGACTCCGCTCAGGACAGGCGCGTCCATCACTTCCTCCGCTTGCCTTCGAGGAGATTGTTGAGCCCATCACCGAGCAACTGGAATCCGAGGATGGTCGCGAGGATCGCGAGCGCCGGGGCGGTCGAGGGCCAGAACCTGCCCTGCAGGAAATAGTTCGCCCCCGCCTGCACCATGTTGCCCCACGAGGGCGTCGGCTCCTGCACGCCGAAGCCGAGGTAGGAGAGGCTCGTCTCGATCAGGATCGCCTCGGCCATGCCGAGGGTGGCCTGGATCACGAGCAGCGCGCGGCAATTGAACCACAGGATGTGCTTGAGAATGACCGTGCGCGCCGGCAATCCGAGCGCGTGCGCCGCCTCGATGAAGTTCTTCTGCCGAAGAAACGCGATCTTGCCCGCGATCAGGCTGGCGATCGCGGGCATGCTGGTGATGCCGACCACGACCATGACATAGTAGATGCCCGGCCTGAACGCGGCGATCACGAGCAGGATCAGCACCAGTCGCGGGAACGAGTCGATCAGGTTGTCGAAGTAGGTGATGATGGTGTCGAACCAGCCGCCGCGGTAGCCGGCGAGGATGCCGAGTACGCTTCCGCCCACGACGGAAATCGTGATGGCAAGCAGCCCCGGGAGGAAGTAGGCCTGGATGCCGAGAATCAGCCTCGCCTGCAGGTCGCGGCCGAGGAAATCCGTGCCCAGAACATGCCCGGACGTAAACGGCGCCGCATTGATCAACGCGACGTTCACGCGCTGCGGATCATCGGGCAGCCAGCCGAATGTCCCGAGCAGATACGAAGCCGCCACCACCGCCACGACCAGCAGGCCGTAGCCGACGTAGACGAGATCGAGCGGTGCCGCGCGCTGCCACAGGGGCAGCCCCGAGTACTCCCCGATCGGGCCGGGTGCCTGGACGTAGCGCCGCATCCGCTGCCTCTATTCCTTCGACGCTCGCGGATTGACCGCGGTGAAGACGACGCGCTGCAACAGGTTGCCGAGGCGCACGAAAGCCGCGGCCACGAGGGCGATGCCCATGATGACCGGGAAGTCGCGATCCTGCGCCGCCTGCCACGCCATGCGCCCCATGCCGGGCCAGTTGAACACCTGCTCGACGATCACCGCACCGCCGAGCAGGAAGGGGATCTTGGCGCTCATGATCTCGGTGACCGGGATCAGGAATCCTTCCTTGAACGCGTGGCGCCACACCGGCGCGCCCTTGGCGCGCGCGGTGCGGATGTAGTCCTCGGCCAGCACCCGCGACAACTCCTCGCGCAGGTGGCGGATCATTTCGGAGAGCGTGCCGCTGGCGATCCCGAGCACGAAGATCGGCACCAGGAAATACAGCCACGCGTGCCCCTGCCTCGTCGCCGTTCCCGAGATCAGCGGGAACATGCCGAGCTGATGGATGAAGACGTAGACCACGATATAGCCGAACCAGAACACCGGCACCGCCGAAAAGATATACGCGACCAGGGTCGCCACGGTGTTGCCGGCGGTGTCCCCGTGCGCGGCCGCGTGCACCGCGATCGGCACCGCGATCAGCAGCGTGAACGCGAGCGAGCCGAGCGTGAGGTAGCGCGTGTTCACGCCGACGCGCGCGAGTTCCGGCAGCACCGGCAGGCCGGTGCGGATCGAGTTGCCGAAGTTGCCTTGCAGCAGCTTGCCGAACCACGTCGCGTACTGGCCGTGCCATGTCCGGGATACGCCCAGCGCCTCACGCATCCCCAGAGCGAGGTCCGATCGCGGCGACTGACCCTCGAGCAGGATGTTCAGCGGGTCGCCGGGCGCGAGGTAGAGGATGCCGAACACCACCACGCTCACGCCGAGGAGCAGCAGGGCGGTGACCGCGAGTTCGCGCGCGAGCACGCGGCTCACGGGCTTGATCGCGGACAGCTTCATGGCAAGAGCCCCGTCGCGTCTGTGCCGTCATTCCCGCTGAAACGGGGATCCAGCGGCGTCAAGGTCACCGGATCCCCGCATGCGGGGATGACATGTCTTTGAATCTGCGCCGTCCTCTGCGCAATAGCGTAGAAAACCGGAGTAGCGGTCCCGGCATCACTTCTGCTCGTTGGCGGGTATGAACCACTCGTCCGCGAACGAGAAAAACTTGTACGGGTGGATCTGCACGCGCCGGACCTTCTTGTGATACGCGCTGTAGTTGGTGAGCGTCCACAGAAAAGCGTAGGGCTGCTCATCGGCGAGGATCTCGTGCAGCTTGCGGTTGATCGTCCGGCGCTTCTCGAAGTCGAGCGTGAGCTTGCTCTCGACGATCAACCCGTCCACTTCGGGGTTGGAATAGCCGCCGAAGTTGTTCTTCCAGTCACCGATCTCGGCCGAGTGGAACAGCGACGAGATGTCCGCCGAGTCGTCGAACACCCAGGACGCAAACATGATGTCGAAGTTATGCTCGAGGAAGACTTCCTCCTTCCACGCCTGCCACTCCTTGAATTCGACCGTGATACCGATACCGACATTCTTGAGGTAGTTCTGGAACGCGAGCACGACACGCTTGACCGCTTCGCTCTCCTTCTCGATCGGAACCTTGAGCGAGAGCACCAGTTTCTTGCCGTCCTTCTCCACGATGCCGTCGGCGCCGGGCTTGAAGCCAGCCTCCATGAGCAGAGTCCGCGCCTGCTCCGGGCTGAACAACGGAGGTTTGACATCGAGGTTGTACGCCCAACTGCCTGGCGCGAACGGGCCGGAGATGACCGTGCCCTGGCCGTTGAAGAACGAGTCGAGCATCTCCTGGCGGTTGATCGCAGCCGTGATCGCCTGGCGCACGCGCCGGTCCGCGAGCAGCGGGTTGCGCACGTTGTAGCCGAAGAACGAGTACGAGAGTGCATTGTACGGCTGCAGCACGAAGCGCTTGTCGCCCTGGACTTCCGGCAGGTTGCGCGGGTTGACCAGCACTATCATGTCGACGGCGTTGAACATCAGCGCCTGGGCCATGATGTTCTGGTCGGCGAAGGGCTTGGCGATGAACTTGTCGATGTGCGCCGCGCCTTTGAAGTAGTCGGGGTTCGAGACCAGCACCACCTCGCCGTCACCGGTTACGGTCTTGAGCATGTACGGTCCGGTGCCGATCGGGCTGTGGACGAACGGATCCTCGCGCGTCAGGTATTCCGGGTTCGCCGGGCCGTGCCTGGGGATGATCTTGAAGGTGAACTTCGCCAGCGCGTTCAGGATCGGGCGCTTGAGCGTGAATACCACCGTGTAGTCGCCGGTCTTCTCGACCTTGTCGATGAACTCGAAGCGCACCTTGAGCGGCGTGATGGTCTTGGGGTGCATCATGATTTTGTAGGTGAATACCACGTCGTCGGCGGTGAACGGCCGCGGCGCCTCGCCCTCGCGCGGGTGCCACTTCACGTCCTTGCGCAGGAAGAACGTGTATACGCGGCCATCCTTCGACGCTTCCCAGCGCTCGGCCAGCTCCGGCACGATTTCCTGCTTCTCGTCGATGCCGACCAGGCCATTGAACACCAGCTCCGCGATGCGCAGCGCGATCGTTTCGTTGCTGGTGATCGGGTCCAGCGTCGCCGGCCGGCCGTATTCGCTGTAGTTGAGAGTGCCGCCGTCGGGACGCCCGTCGGCCTTCGGTGCAGCATGCGCCGGAAAGCACAATGCCACGCCCAAGCCAAAGCCCACTACCGTGATAGTAAAGATCCGTTTCATACGCTCCTCGCTTGTCGACTCTGACAGTTGGGGTTCATCCTGCGACTTCTCAAAGTATCTTCACGTCACCCGCGCTGCGCTGCTCCATGGAGTAGACGCCCTGCATCGCCTCCTGGATCTGGCGCACCGCGGGAAACTCCTTGCTCATCTCGAAAAAGATCTCGAGACCTTCGGAGAATTTCTTGGTCCGATAGTAGGCCTCGGCCAGACCGGCGAGCATTTCCGGGTCGTTGGCTTCGATCTTGTTCTTGTTGCTCTTGTCGCGCCCGGCCTCCAGGTAGGAGATGGCGCGCGTGTAATCCTTCTTTCGAAGATAGTAGGTGCCGAGCGCAAAGTTGAGCCGCTGGTAGCGCCGTCCGTCGCCCGCCTCGATCACCTGGCCGACGCGCGCGAGTACCTTGCGGCACTCGGCCTGGGCGTCGGCGCAGTCGAGCACGATGTCGGCTAGGACCTCCGGGTCGCTCGCTTGCGCGGCCACTGCGGTCCAGGCGCTCTCGGCCTCGGCGGGCCGGCCCTGGCGGTGCGCGATCAGGGCCTGGCGCGCCAGCGCGCGCTCGCGGTACTGCGCCGGCGTCTGCGGCCGGGCGAGGAAGGCTTGCACGTATTTCAGCGCCTCGTCGTTGCTGCCCAGACCACTCAAAACCCCGGCGAGATAGAATTCCGCGCTCGGTTTCATGCGCACGTCGGCGGCGGCCTGTTCGAGCTGGCGCCGCGCGAGCTCGCGATACAGCCGCGCAAGGTCCGTGAGCAGCGCGAGATCGTAGAGCTTGATGCTTTTCGCCGTCCCCTTGACGGCCTTGAACGTCTCGACATAGGAAGCCACTCCCAGGTCGGCGGCGCGCACCAGAGCGAGCGCCTTGTCCGGCTCGCCGGTCGCGAGATAGATCTCGATGAGATAACGCCGCGCGCGCAGCGACAACTCGCGTGCGCGGCTTGCGTCGTCCGCCACGCGCTGCAAGGACTTCACGTCCACCGCCTGGACGCGACCCTGGGCCGCAGCGCGCGCCAGCGTGACCTCCGCCGCTCCGCTCGCGCCGGACGCATTGGCCGTCCAAAGGCCGCGCGCCCGTTCCGGGTCGCGCTGCGCCCACAAGACGCTCCCGAGGCCGACGCCGGCGATCGCCCGGTAGCGACTCTCGATGCCCGGGTCGGCGCGGACCTGCTCGAAGTAGCGCCCCGCTGCGGCAGCATTTCCGCGTGCGAGCAGGGCCTCGGCAAGGTACAGTCGCGCGTAGCGGCTGCGGTCCTCGGTGCCGGTCTTGAGCAGCTTGTCGAGATAATCCAACTCGGCCGCGGCGGCAGAACGCGCGAGCGCTTCATGCAGATCGGCGTTGCGCAGGTAAATCATGCCAAGCACGAGCTGTCCCTGCGCTCGGCGCTCGGCGTCGAGGCGTGCAAGCGCGTCTTCGAGCACGCGCGCCGCCTGCTCGTACCGGCGCTTTTCATAGAGCTTCATCGCCGCATCCACCGGGTCGTCCGCCGCGCATGCCGGCGCGCTCACGGCGAGCGCTGCAGCAAGCGACACCACGAGCAAGGGAGCGAGCAAACGCGCGAGCAGCGGGCGGGGGCGGACAAGGCGGCGCGTCACGGCGTCGCTCCCTTGAGCTTCGCGAGGTACACCTGGTCCCACTGGTCGACCTGGGCGCGAAACGCGATCACGCCGCCCGACGAGCAGGTGACATCGTGGTTCATCTTGGTCCCCGTGCGCACGAGCGTGCTGGTGCGGCTGTCGACATCGACGATGTAGATCGGGTTGTAGGCCTGTCTTTCGTTGCGCACGTACACGATGCGGCGGTTGTCCGGCATCCACGCTGGCCCGCGCTCGATGTCCGGGATCACGTCGGTCGCCACCACCCGCGCCGCCAGCCCCTCGCCCTGGGTCGGGTCGGAGCCGTCCGCGGCGACGACCACGATGGCCCAGGTCTTGGGATCGTCGGCGGCGTTGTAGTTGCTGTAGAACGCTAGGCGCTTGCCGTCGGGTGACCACACCGGGCGCAGATCGTCGTAGCGCCATGTCGTGAACGGCTTCGGCGGCACGGGCGGGGTGCGCCCCGGCTCGAGTACATAAACATCGTGGTTCTCGTTCTCCCCCTGGATGACCGCGAGACGCTTGCCGTCCGGCGACCACTGCGGATAGAGATAGGGCCACTCCCCGTGCGTCAGCCGGGTGGTGGCTTTCGTGGCGAGGTCGAGCAGATAGACGTCGCCCTTGCCGGTGCGGCCGGAGATGAACGCGATCTGGTCGCGCACCGGCGACCAGTGTGCGTGTCCGTCCTTCTCTTTGTCGTTCGTAGTGCGGGTGATGCGGCCGTCGGGCTCGCGCAGGTAAAGATCGTAGTTGCCCTCGCCGCCGTTGCTCATGAACACGAACCGCCTGCCGTCCGGCGACCAGCTGATGCCGGAGTTGTAGCTCGTCTCCTCCACGACCTCCGGGAAAAAGAACCGGCTCTGGCCCGGCGCGACCGCAGGCTGCTGGCGAATGGTCTGAACGACCTCGCCATTCGCGCGCACGATGGCTATTTCCTTGTTGTCGCCGCGCGAGCGCTCGAACGCCACCAGGTCGCCTGAAGGCGACCACACCGGGTTCGAGTCGTTGCGCCCCCGGGCGATGGCAACGAGCGGCCGCACGAACTCCGGCTCGATCCCGCCCGGCTCCGCCACGCCCGCGACAGACCCCGGCGCGCCCGCGGCCACCGGCTCTTCGCCGGCCGCAGGCCAGGCAACGGCGGGCAGGGCGAGCGCGACGAACAGGGTCACCACAGGGCACCGGAGATGCATCGCGTTCGGGTCGGCGATTACTGGTCCTGGATCTGCTCGCGGTATCGAACCGCCCCGTCGCGAGCCTGCACGAAGACCGGATTGCCCTCGAGCTTTTTCGGGAAGAAGTCGAAATACTCGCGCCATGCGAGGCTCGCGCTGTTCAACACCGCCGGCTGCTTCGTGATCAGATACAGCTTGTGGTACGACAGAGCCGTGTAGTAGTAGGTGTCGTGCACCGCCTCGTCATACTCCGCGTTCGGGAAGAAGCGCGTGTTCTGCTTGGCGGTCTGCAGCGCCTTGATCGCTTTTGCGAAGTACGTGGATGCGGCGGTGCGATCGCTCTCCACCAGGCGGTTGGCTTTCTCGCAGTAGGCATGGCCCAGATTGGTGAAAGTGACCGCGAACTGCTTGTAGATGAGCTGCTGGTTCTCGGGCAGCGCCAGCACCGCCTCGAACTCGGCGATCGCGCGGTCGTAGTCCTCCTTGTCGTCGAGGTAGATGTCGCCCAGGCGCCGGTGCGCTTCGGCGTAGTCCGGGTGGTCGCGCCCGGTGGAGGCGTAGGCCTTCATGGCGCCCTCGATGTCGCCTTTCTGGCGCGCGCGCTCGCCGATCTTGAGCAAGTCCTTTTGCAGCACGATACTGTGCTCGCCGGTGCGGTCTTCCTCCTTCTTTGCGAACTCCATGACCTCGAAGAAGTCGCGGTAGTCCTCGCCGTAGGTGAGGCGCACGCTGTGAAATCCGAGCGTGATCAGCTTGCCGTCGGTGATCGGGGTCTTGCCGATCTGTTCGTCGTCGATATAGACGGTTGCCGACGATGGCGTGGAGTCGACCTTGAACAGGACGTTGTTGGCCGTGAGCAGAAACTCGCGTGCCTCACCGCTCTTGCCGACTTTGATCTTGTCGGTGATCTGCTGGTAGCCGTGGCGGTACAGGGTGAGCGTATAGTTGCGGCCGAGCCGCAGGGGGATTTCCGCCTGACCGTTCGCGCCGGTCGCACCTGCCCACTCGCCATTCAAGTAGACCCCGGCACCCGCAAGCGGGTTGGCATCCGCGCCGACGCCTCCCTTCGCGGTAAGCAGGACGTAGGTGCGTTCAGCGCCCTCCTCTCCCTCGCGCGCGATGCGCCGCACCACACGATCGCCGATCTGCACCTTCTCGCCCTGTTTGAGCGTTGCGACCTCGGCCAGCGAGGTCGCGTCTTCGCCGCGCTTGACCTCCATCCTGCCGGTCTCCCGGTAACCCGCGACCTTGCCGCCCTCGCCGAGCTTCGGCGCGGTCAGGGTGAACTCGGTGCCGCGGCCGATACGCCAGTTCTTGCCGATGTTGATGCGATAGCGATCGTCCTCCTGCGCGATCACCGTGCCCTCGAGCGGGAAGCGCTCGATGACGTTGCTCGCGATGTCGCGCACCGCGCCGTTGATCCCGCCGGCGCTGCGCGCGCGCGCGATCTCCGAGAAAATCACTTTGCCGTTCGCGGTGTGGAATTTGACTTCGATCAGGTAGCCGTCATCGCTTTTCGCGACGCTCCCCAGCACGATCATGTCCACGGTCGCGCGCAGCGGCGTGTCCTGCCAGCCCTTGCCGGTGATGCGGTCGATACTGAGCTTGCGCTGATTGATCTCGGCGCGCAGCGTCTCTGCGGGCACCTCGCGGAACGCCGGGAACTTGAACAGCTGCGTCGCCAGCGCCTGCTCCGCCTGGGCAGCGACCTCCTTCAGGTCCACGCCGGGCGTATTGCCGACGACGCGGTAGATGCCCATGCGGATCGGCTTGGGCGTGGTCGGATAAAAGTAGCGCTGGAGGCTGACCGGACCGTCAGGCTGTACCGTGGTTTTCCACGCCGCCGGAATATAGCCGGGCGCCGCGAGCGCGATCACGAGCTTCTTGCCCGGCTCGCCGCGGTAGTCGAAGGTGTAGCTGCCCTGCGCGTCTGTCTTGCCGACGGTCTTGCCGTTGATGCTCACGCTCAATCCCGGCACCCCGCTCGCGCGGCCGTACTCGTCGGTCAAGGCCTTGATCGCCACCATCGCCTCCCGGTTGAGCGCAACTTCAATCACCTGGCCCGGATCGAGCGCACGCATCGCGCGGTAGGTGCTATAGCCGGTCTTGGCGACGTTGACCTCGGCTCCCTTTGCTGGCTGCGTCTGGTAGAGGTAGACGAATTCGCCCTTGGCATCGGTGACCCCCGCCTCCTTCCCGGCGACCGTCACCTTGGCTTCGGGCAGCGGCGCGCCCTTCTCGCTTACGTGCAGGGTCACGTAGCGCATTGCCTTGAGATCGGCTTCGAGGCGGTATGTGTCGCTCTGATCTCCCTTCGGCAGCTTCACGAGGAAGGTCGTTTTCCATGGATCGATCCGGTAGCCGGACATCTCCTTGCTTACCGTCACGTTGATCTCGGCACCGGCCTTCTTGTGGAGCTGTTTCGCGAACACGCCCTGGGCGTCGGTGGCGCCGAGTTCCTCGCCATCCACGACGACCTTCGCCTGTGCCGCGGGCTGGCCGTCGATGCGCGCCTTGACCTCGATGTCGAGGCGCTGACCGCAGGCGCCGAGCAAGGCGGTGGCAAGAAGCACGAAGAGAAAACGCAGGTGGGTTGTTCCCATGTCGATATCCTCGGTTATGGCGTCAGATCTGGATAAAAATGGACGGATAGGGATCACATCGCCGGCGGCTGGATATTGACCTCGCCGGGGTTGATGATCTTGTCCTCATCGCTGGTCGAGCCCTTGATCGATTTACGCTTGGCCTCCTCGATCTTGCGCAGCGTCACCTCGACCTTCTTGCCGAACGAGCCCACCTCGACCGTTTCGGTCCGGGTCTCATAGCCGATGCGGCTCACCTCCACCTTGTAGACGCCTGGCTTGATGCTGTCCTTGGGCGACTCGAATTCGCCCTTCTCGTTCACCGTCGCCGAGCTGGAGGCCTTTTCGACCGCTGCGGTCGTGTTGATCATGTTGACCACTGCTCCCTTCGGGCTCTCGTTCGGAATCGGCTGTTGGCGGCTGTCGACCAGTCGCACCGTGCCATGAATCGTGGCGGCGCAGCCGGACACCAGCATCAGGGCTATCGGGACAAGCAGCGTTCTTGGGGTCATGATCTGTCTCCTTTGGTCGTCAGCGAGTTTCACGGGGCATGTCGCGCCGGGCCGAAACAGCCTGCGTTCGGCTCGAAGCGGCGGCAATGCCCGCCCAAGGCCGGCCTTGAGCCGGTCCTTGTTTCGCGATTCGGTATTCGCTTTGATTCCAAAATCGTGAATCCGGTTTCGGCACAATCAAGCCGCAGAAATACGCGACAGACACGCCACGGTCGGCTTACTGAACCGACGTAGCGACGCTATCCTTCCTGCATGCTGACTGGCCCCAAGGCATGCCGTTCGCGGCATACCCGTTTGGCGGCGCGAATGCCCATGGGACATCCGCGATAACCCCACCTAACCGGCAGTCTGACGCTCGATGGCGCGGACATAGTGCATCCGCAAAATCTCCTCCCCTCACCCAGCCGAGCTACTGGCGCGCGGGACGGGAATTATAGCCGAGATTCAGGAAAGTCTAAGGAGCCGTCGAATGACTCCGGAATTTGGATTCTCGTGCGGCGGTTTTGACGGAGCTCCTGGACAAACTACAAAACCACGCGTTCGACCGCGTGCCTGCCCCATCGAGGGGAAGGCACCGCGATCCGTGCAAGAAGCTACAGCGATCTGATCTGCACCTTGCGCCACTTGATGACGCCGCCCCGGACGTCTTTGGGGCCGAGACCATACTGGAGGCTCAAGCGTCCCTCGGCGAACTGGCTGTCCTGAACGCTGGCGGTCTGGACTCCGTTTAGCACCACGGTCAGCTGCGAGCCCTTCGCCGTGATCTCATAGGTGTTCCACCGGCCACCGGCTTTCGGCATGGGCGACACCTTGGCCACGTTGACGATCGCTCCGGTGCCGTATTCCTGTCCGGGGCGCTGATCGTAGATGTTCACCTCGTAGGCGTTCTTGGCGCCGACCTGGTTGGGATCGGTGCAGCGAAGAAAGATGCCGCTATTGGTGGTGTCGTCCGCCCAGAACTCCGCCCTGACCTGAAAGTCCTTGTAGGAATTCTTCGAGACGAGATAGCCGCCCTTGCCGTTGTCGGCCACGATGGCCCCGTCCTCCGCTCTCCAGTTGGCGTCGCCGATGGGGTTGAAGTTGTCCAGGCCGGTGGTACCGTCGATAAGCGTGACCCAAGCTGAGTCGGACTGGCCCGGCATGTACGAACAGCCGAAAACGCCGAGGCCCATGACCAGCAGCCCGATGGCGATGACAGACAGACGTTTCATTTTTTGTCTCCTCCTTGCGTTGATGAAGATTCCGGATTGCCCCGCAATGGTATCAATAATCTACTGCCAGGCGCGATTGTCGACCGTGTTCTCGTAGGTCGCGCCGGGCACCGTCATGTTCCACTTGACGGTCCAGTTGTAGGTGTCGTCGAAGCGCTCGTGCGTGTAGGGTTGCGGCGCGGCGTGAAGCAGGCGCCAGGTCTGCAACTCGTGGGGCTCGAGCAGGCCGCCAGTCTCGCGGATGAAATAGTGAAGGAAAGGCGTCGGGTCTTTTTCGATCAGCTCGACCGCCCTCGCCTGCGCCTGGAACATCTTCTTGAGCGTCGCGCCGTCGAGATCGTCGCCGGCCGCCTCGCTGCGCGTCGAATGCGACTCGATCAGGATGCGCAGGCCCCACTTCTGCGCCACGCTGATCCAGGGTTCCATGACGCTCGCCGCCGCGACCGTGCCGTCGCGCACCGCCTCCAGGCGCTTGAGCATCGACCCGATGTTGGTCCGCAAGACGTGTTTTGGCTCGAGGAAGCCTTCCATCATCTTCAGGGTGGTGAATTCCGAGCCGTTGTTCGGCGTCACCGCGATCAGCTTGTTCTTCAGCATCTCGGGCTCGTAGTACTTGGAGTCGCGGGCGACGACGATGGCGAACTTCGACATGGAAGCGCCCAGCGCCACGATCTTCCGTCCGCGCAAGCCCTGCGTGTTGGCTTCGACCGCGCGCTTCATGATGCCCCATTCGCACATGCGGTACTGGTCGATGCCGCCTTCGTTGTAGACCGAGTCGAGCGGACGGTCGAAAACGGAATTGAACTGGACGAAGTGGGAAGTCGTGACCTGCGCCATGCCCGGCGTGGTCACGAAGTCGAGGTCGAGGCCCTCGTCCCTGAAGAAACCCTTATCGCGGGCGACGAGCACCGGCAGGTCGTGCACTGCGTTCATGGTCGCGATCTGCGGTTTTTTCGCGACCTTCCTGGTCATTTCCTGAACGGCCATGGCGCTTCCTCCTTTTCAAGCGGAAGCCGTCGATCATCCCCCTTCATCCGCCGGACTGTCAACGGCGCGGATAGCCCATTCAGCAGCAATCGTATTCGAACCCCTCGGGGAGAGCGAGCGCGTCCTTCAGCCAGGCATAGGGAAGATCATCGTCAACCACCTCGGCCACCGGCTTGAACAGCCTGAACTGATAGCGTTGTTCCGCGATCCAGAACATCACAACGGTTTCCAGCGGCGGGCAGCCCGGAAGGGGGCAGGCGATTTCCGAAACGGAAATTACCGCCTCCTTCGAAAGCCTGAAACGCTCGCGCGTCCACCCGGCCACACGGTCGATGACCTGGAGGCGCTCGGGGGTTTTCCTGACGGACGCAAACATTGCTTCAGCGTATCAGAAGCCGCATGGCATGAGAAAATGCGGTGCGACAGTTTCGAATGGAGATGAAACCTCCCGATGGCACACCCCGATCGTTTCCTTCTCGCCGGCGTCATGGGCTGGCCGGTCATGCATTCCCGCTCGCCGATGCTGCACAACTACTGGTTCAAGCAGCACAGTCTCACCGGAACTTACGTGCCGCTTGCGATCCGGCCCGAGGGCCTGGCTGCGGCGCTGCGCGCGCTTCATCCCCTGGGGTTCTCGGGCTGCAACCTGACGATCCCGCACAAGCAGGAAGCGATGAAAATCGTCGACGACGTCGACGCGCTGGCGAAAGCCATCGGCGCGATCAGTTGCGTGGTCGTCCGGCCCGACGGGTCGCTCGCCGGGACGAACAACGACTGCTACGGCTTCATCCACAACCTCAAGCAGGAGCAGCCCAGCTGGCGGGCGGACTCGGGGCCCGTCGTCGTGATCGGTGCGGGCGGTGGCTCGCGCGCGGTGTGCTACGGTCTCGCGCGGGAGGGCGCGAAGGAGATTCGCCTGGTCAACCGCACGTTCGCACACGCCAAAGCCCTCGCCGATGAATTCGGCGGCCCGATCAAGGTCCTGCCATGGGAGCAACGCCACGACGTTCTCGAAGACGCGGCGACCGTCGTCAACACCACCAGCTGCGGCATGGTCGGCCAGCCGATGCTGGATATCAAGCTGGATAAGCTGCCGAAGAACGCGCTCGCCGCCGACATCATCTATATCCCGCTGGAGACGCCGTTCCTCGCCGCGGCGCGCAAGCGCGGCAACCGGACCGTCAACGGCCTGGGCATGCTCCTCAATCAGGGCCGGCCGGCGTGGAAAGCGTGGTTCGGAATCGAACCCGAGGTGACGCCGGAGTTGAGAGCGATGATCGAGAAGACAGTTTTATCAACTTAATATCAAATTGAATAAAGAACTCAACACGTAGACGAGAACTGTCGCTGATGAGATCGAATTTCCGATTCGATCGCAGTCTACATGCAGACAAGCTCATGCCATTGTTGATGCGGTGACGCATGATCTACTGCTAGATTGCTGCGTGTGGATTTTCAGCCAAATCCCTTCTTCGATGCCTGACTAGTTGAATCTCTAATTTGTTCCAATCGACGCGCATTATTCTTTGAAAGCACAAGGTAGCACGCTACCGTTTGACGACCCTGAATTAAGCACACACAGCGTCTGCCGACATACTTTTTAATAATCCTCCACTCCGATTGATCCAAGGACGAAGGCGTCGGCGTGTCTTCTGGATGTGAATGCCAATCCCCTAGGTACGCCAAGAGGGGATCGTTTTTTCGCGCGGAGAGAAATTCCTGATAGTGTGACTTGTCGCTGCGATGAAAACTTGTTCTTGATCGCCGGTCACCTAGTCCAGGACTTGTCGCGAGCAAGATGTGAAAATGTGGTCCCCGCATGTATCCAAGCAGCACCCCACCGGCCTCCCGAGCATTGCGATTAACTTGTCGATAGTGGGATAGCAGCGCGATAACAGCGGGTTCGATTAGAACAATAGAACTCCGATTTTCTGTACCAAACTCTAGCTGCCGCACGCGACGCACGAGTCCAGTCGGTCAGGGCTCGAGTCCCTCCTATTTTCGGTGTGCTGTTCCGATAAGCGACGCGCGCGGAATCGGTTACCAGTTTTCTTTCGGCGCCAGTCCATAACAGCCTCCAAAGCCAGTGCCGCTGCGTTAACCGATGCTGAGACGGGAAACGGGGTGAAGTTCTCGCAATCGGCGAGTTGCCGTTTATGGTCTGCGGAGGGATCCCGCAAGATCGGAATGCGCTCGCGCCGCTCACCACCCGATCGTATGTATTGACACTGGTAACACATTGCTTTCGCTGAATCGACAAGCAGAGTCCTTACTGCGTAGCCTTGTCCCTCTACCCATGCATAAAGTACAGGTGGAGACCCTCTATCGCGGCGGTTCACATGCCGCTGGTTTATAACCGTTGAAACAGCTTCTTCGCCCGTTGCGTCAATTACTAGGCCGCATTCGAACAACTTTCCGACGGATAGAACATCGACAGGGCGCGGGGTGACTTTAAGGTGGGGGAATTCCTCACGGAGGTGTTCGGCAAGCGCCTCAGCTTTGGGAGAAAACAAGTGTTTCATCGAAAGGACATGGCGGCCCAAGTTGGAGGGCGAAAGCTCGTCTGAATCGATAAGCACGAGTTCTCCACCGTTCGCTCCGGCGCCCAATCGGGCAAGATAGGTTGCCAGATAGCCGCCGATGGTGCCGCACCCTACCAAGGTAATCTTCAGTCCGGCCAGCGTGCCTTCCTTGCCTTGGTTTCGGCCATGGATAAACTCGGGAGTGATCTCCATGCAACCAAAGCGTACGATTTTTATCGTGGACGCTGTCTTGAAAATACGCTGACGAAGATCGGCTGGATGCCTCAAGAAATATTTTTCGCTGAGATTTTTAGGCAATGCGAACGTAAAAGTACACCCGAACCGACCAACGGGCGATACAAATAGCACTGAAGAAAACTCGTGTCGCAGTATCCAATCGCTCTCTAGGTGGCGTACCAAAGTCTTGTACGCTTTCTCATCGAGTTTCTTCAGCCAATGCAAAAGGTCCGCGAATGTTGCGGGTGGCCAATGATCTGGATCAAAGCATGGCGGGACCTCGATGCGTAGCACCAAACAGTTTTTCAGATACTGCTTAGGTCCGTGATAGCCGATTGATTGCAGCTGAGTGCTGAGTTGACTCGGATCCTTGCCGATTAGCAGACAAGCAAATTGTTTCTTAGGCGGAGAAATTACCGTGAGGCCAAAAAAATCCGACTTGGTAGTGACGCTCGCGACATCATCTGCGATCAAGGCAGCCTCCTCCGGACGCCAATTGACCAGAAATTCTCCGGCGCGATCAATCTTATTGGTGTTACCTGAGATGTCGTGCAGGACACTTTCCGCCTGTTCGAGGCAGTTCTTAATCATGCTAGCTGGGTCGTAAACGTCCAGATATTCCTCTCCCTTAGAGAGATAGCATAGCTGCTGCCCAAGGCCTATATGCGGCCGATATCCATCGAGAATAGGAGGACGCTGCAGTACAAAAATTCTCGGATACGCGACGAAGTTCCAGTCCTCAATTTCAAGTTGGATGGGGACTAAATGGCCGCGGCAGGGCAAAGTCCCCCTGAACGCAGTAGCGCCTGCCGCTCGAGGTGCCGCTCGTTTGAAGCCGCGTTGCGACAGGTAGGCTTGGACTAGTTTGCGCCCTGGCCCGATCATCCTGCCTTCGAGGATTTCGGAAATGAATTCGAGGAAGTGATGATCGCAGGGAACGCCGCTACCGTTTCCGCTGGCGTTGTCTCGGTTACAAGGTCAGAATCGGTAGGAAAATGGTGGCCGAACTGGATCCCAAGCTTGGCAACGTAGACGGCTGCTTGTTGAAATGCGCCGTTGATCGCTTGGCGCAGTTCCATCAGGAGTCGCTTCGCTAAAGATGCCGCATGCTGGCGTTCTTGGCTGTTGAGCCGGTTGATTTGCTCTTCGCCGTCCCTGTCCCACGGAGCTATTACATCGCCCAAGAGGGCATCCGCGAGATGCTCAACTACCTCAGCAAGCGCGAGATCGTCGCGGCCGGGGCTTGCACTGAAGTGCGCTTCCGCGATTACCATAAGCGAAATGGAGGATGGTCCCCCACTCTTGTAGTTCTGATCGCGCCACCCCTTCAGATAGCGGGATATCCGGCGAAGCTGATCTCCACCCTGGCCCGAAAATGCTGCGTTTGCCCACTCTTTGACCTCTCTTGGGTCGGAGGCAGTCCAGCTACCGTCTCGATTGGCCAGGAGGACATCCTCATGTTCAAGAATGGTCCAATTCACATCAACCGAATCATCTTGGGCAAACGCCTCGGCAAGATTCACGTAACCACGTGCGTCAGCTGCCTTCATCAGTACCTTGAAAGCCTCATCCCGGATCGCGTAAAGAGGGACGTCAATGTGGTGCTCATTGTCGACTATCACTCGACCGCAGCAGCCTCTCTCTGTCGAGTACCCTTGCCATCCTTCCTTTTTCACCAATTCCTTCAGGATCGTGTCGGTCGCCTGAAAGAATATTTGCGCGGAGCGCTTCGGCTTGGCGCCCTTTACGAACGACATGGGCAAGTAACAGCCATCATCCATGTCCGCCTGTTGTGGAGGCACGTGAGTAGGGCGGTTCAGTGTGCCGTACGCATAAGAACCTTGTGTGAAAAACCGGGGCGTCACCGTTTGATCTTCACCGAGCTCCCTTGTTGCCTTGGAGATCCCTTCGCGCAAAGCATTTCGGATCTTCAGGCGAGCTGCGCGCAACATATCTAACTTTGCTTGCGGCAGCGTCAGCTGAGCTAGATAACAATTCGAAGCAATGTGGTGATAAAACAGCCTGTGCAGGTTCAACATAATGGCCTCATCGAGTAGTCCGGGCGTGGGGACCATGGAAGAACCTTGCAGCTGGTGCAACATGGTCTAGGAAACGCGCTTCAATGCCCGCTTTGAGCGCGTTCTGGTATGAATTATCTGCGTGCCCGAGCAGCGTTTGCCGCGCCTGCGCATCGGCCAAGTTTAGACCGACATCTTTCACTTGGTTTTGAGTCAATTTATCGTTTATCGGCAAGAACCGTTCGCCGAGACGATGTTCAACGATCTGGTTGAGCGCGCGCTCCTGTGCAGCAATCGTCAGAGTGAAGAGATCCTTGCCCCATTGTCGGATACCGCGGCTCAGGGGATCAGAGGCACTCGCTGTTGAATCGATTTGCAGGGTACCGATGGCTAGTACGCGTATGTTCTCAATTGGGATCTTCAAAAAGTGCTCGGCCTCATGGACCCCAAACATTGCCGGACCGTTTGCGACAAGACCGCCGTCCACGTACACCTTGTTATTAAAACGATGTTGTGGGAAGTAAACTGGGGCTGCGCTAGTAGCGAGCGCAATGTCAACTAGCGACAGCAAATGGTCGCGCTCGAATGAGTCATGATGTCCTGTCTTAAACAATTGGGGTACGGCGGTGGTGAAATTGACTGTGGGGACTATTACCGGGTGGATACACTGCCCGAGTACCTGGTCTCCAAAGAAATCTTTGTTTGCCAGAACTGCACGCAAATGATCGTTTGAGTGGATTGCTTTGTTCATTCCGATTGGACAGAGCTTGTCCAACCATTTTGGCCACAGGCCTCTGCGGAGCCGTCGCTGCATGCCAGGTCCGCCGAATATCGTCTCCCCTTCGTCGACGAAGACTTTTGCGATATTCGCCGCCGGGATTTCCAAGGCCAATGCCAGCGCGGTAATGCCGCCTATCGAGGTGCCACAAATCAGATCAAAATGTTTGGCAATCCGGCCACCAGTTTTTGCTTCAAGCAATCGGAGGACTTCGGCCGTGTACAGGCCTCGGTAGCCGCCACCGGAAAGGGCGAGAATTTGAAATCGGCTTTCTTGAGGCATGTCTCTACGGGAAAAACGGATTAAGAGTTAACGGGTTAGGCTGGTTTCAGGATAATTAGTCAATTCACTCAAGAACTTACTTGACATCGGATTTCAATGGTTTACAATTATGCCAACTTTTGTACATTTTGTAAACTGTCTTTACCGGAGGAAGCCCAATGATTGGTCATCGACTCAAGCTAGCTAGGGATGCTGCCGGGTTGTCACTACGGGATTTACAGGAACGAATAAACAGCCTAGTCACGGCTCAAGCGATCGGAAAGTACGAGCGCGATGAAATGATGCCGAGTTCGACGGTACTGCTCGCTTTGGCAAAAGCGTTAAATGTTTCGCCAGAATACCTTCTGAGTAAGAAAGCGCTGAGCCTTTCTGAAATCGATTTTCGGAAGGGACCTGCTGCTGGTGCGAAAGAAGAACGTGCCGTAGAGGCAATCGTAATGGATTACGCCGAAAGGTATTTAAACCTTGAGGAACTACTCCCTGATGCAGCGAGGACGTGGAAAGCACCAGTAGGTAAGGAATTCGAGATAGCGTCCATAGAAGATGCAGAATTGGCGGCCGGAAAACTTCGTGAACAATGGGATTTAGGAGTTGGCCCGATCAACTCCATGATGGAATTACTCGGGGATAAAGGCATCAAGGTCGTATCGATCCCACTACCAGATGCTATTTCGGGTTCCAAAGCATTCGCCAGGCAGAAGGATAAAAATGCAGCCGCTTTGATTGTCGTGAATGAGAAACACAATGTCGAACGGCAAAGATTCAGCCTCGCGCACGAACTCGGTCATTTGGTGTTGCGTTTTAATGCGGATTTTTCGGACAAGATGCAAGAAAGCGCAGCAGATCGATTTGCTGGGGCATTTTTGATTGTTAAGGAAGTCTTGTACAAACTAGTTGGTAAGTCGCGTCATGTTGTTCCTCTTGGCGAACTAATATCTGTTAAGCGATTTTTTAAGGTCAGTATTGCCTGTTTAGTAGTTCGTTGTCGGCAGTTGGGAATCATCACGCAAGTCGCGTACGGACGTATATGGGCAACGTTTAAAGCGAATGGATGGATTGATGTGGGTTCGGCAGAGCCTTCTCCAATTCCTAAGGAGACAGAAATAGCCAACCGCATGCAACGTCTTTGTCTTCGGGCCGTTGGTGAAGGTGCAATCTCGGAATCGAAGGCAGCCGAACTATTACGTGTTTCTAGAAGGGAACTGGAGCATCTATTGGAGTTTCAACCGGTGTAAGCGCAAATGCTTTTGCTCGTCTCCGATTCCTCAGTACTGATCGATTTAGAACGCGGAGGGCTCTTAGAGACAGTATTCCAGAGCGGCCTATCTTTGGTTGTTCCGGATCTGATGTATCAAAATGAGCTTGAAAAACATAACGGGGGTTACTTAAAAGAACTTGGTTTGACGGTTGTAGGGCTTACGCCAGATGAAGTTTCGTTGGCACAAGATATTGAAGATCAGCACCGCATGCTTTCGTCAGAAGACTGTTTTGCTTTAGTTTGCGGCCTGCGTCCCAAGCATATCCTTCTGGTTGGAGACGACCGGTTAAGAAAAGAGGCGGCGACCCGTGGCGTAACATGTCACGGGTTGTTGTGGTTGCTCGACGAAATACTCGCGACTGAAAAAATTAGTAGGGCGTCACTTTGCGAAGGTCTTACGAGAATTAGCCGACATGCGAATACCCGCCTACCGAAAGCTGAGGTCGAAAGGCGTTTGCAAAATTGGTGTTCGTAGCAATTCTGCGATGATCGAGAGGACGATTATTTCCGCAGCGCTGCTGCGTATTCTTCCGGATCGAACCCGATCAGCAACACCGACCCGGCCTCGACGACAGGGCGCTTGATCGCGCTTGAATTCTGCGCGAGCAGCGCGAGGGCGCGCGCTTCGGTCAGGTTCTCGCGCTGCGCTTCCGGAATCTTGCGCCAAGTCGGCCCGCGCGAATTCGCGAGTTTCTCCCAGCCGGCGCGCGCCGCCCACTCCTTCAGTTTTCCGGCCGGGACGCCGTCTTTCTTGTAGTCGTGAAAATCGTAGGCGATCTTTCTGGAATCCAGCCACGCGAAGGCCTTCTTCATCGTGTCGCAATTCCTGATGCCGTAGATTTTCGGTTTCATTGCCCGGCCGATCCGAAGGAACCGCGGTGGCGCCCTACGGCGCCGGCGGCAGCCGGATGGCCATCGCCGTAATGTCGTCCGACGGCGCGACTTCGCCGACGAATTGCCCGACCGAATCGATGACCGCATCGATGACCTGCGCCGACGGCCTGCCCGCGCACGCGAGGAGCAGGCGCTCGAGCCGCTCCTCGGTGTAGAAGTCGCCCGCCGCGTTCATCGCTTCGGTGATGCCGTCGCTGAACACGAACAGCAACTCGTCGCGCGCGAGCGTGATGCTGGCGGTGCGGAAGTCGGAATCGTCCTTGATGCCGAGCGGAGTGCTGCGCACTCCGCTCAGCGCCGTGGCGGTGCCGCCGGTGCCGACGACATAAGGCGAGTTGTGGCCCGCGTTGCAGTAACGCAGCCGGCCGCTGCGCAGGTCGAGCATGCCGAAGAACAAGGTGACGAACATGAAGCTCGCGTTGTTCTGGCACAGCTCGCGGTTGACGCAGGCGATGATCTCCTCGGGCTGAGGGGCCGATCCATCCTTCGAGCGCAACAGGCGCGTCACCACGCGCACGATGTCCATGGTGCGGGCCATGAAGAGGGCCGCGGCCAGGCCCTTGTCGGAAACGTCGCCGACCAGAAAACACAGCTCGCCTTCCCCGACGTAGAAGAAATCGTACAAGTCGCCGCCGACCTCGCGCGCCGGCTCCATCGCCGCACAGATGTCGAGCGCGCCGGCGCCGGACCCGCCGGGCTGGCGTTCGGGCAGCATGCTCGCCTGGATCTCGCGCGCGAGCCGCAGCTCCTTCTGGATATGCTCGTACACGAGCTGCTGGCGCATGCCCTGCAGGATGGTCTCGTTGTTGCGGCGCATGCGCTCGGTCAGCACCCGCAGCAGATTGCGCGCGATGCCGGGGTTGGGCAGAATCCTCGCCCAGAACGCCTCCTGCGGGATGATCAGGAGGCGGCAGCCCTGCTCCGCCACCACGTATGCGGACACGGGCTTGCCGTCGATGATCGACAGTTCGCCGATGCAGCCGCCGACGTCGATCAGGATCTGGTTGGCCGAATCGACCGCGTCGAGGTGCACCCGCAGCTGCCCTCCCAGCAGCATGTAGATGTGCTCGTTGGTCTGTCCGGGGCTGAGCACGACTGTCTCGGCGGCGAATTCGCGCACCGGACAGCTCTCCAGCAGTTCCTGGACGATGCGCGGCGGAATCTCCCGGAACAGCTGCAGCGGCGACTCGTAGCCTTCGCGGCGGCGGTCAGCCGACTGGCGACGCTCCGCGGAGATGCACGTCCCGCCGGCCAGAGCGAGCGGAAACACGCAATCGCCGACCGGCTTCCTGCGTCCGGGATTGCTGTTGCGATTGGTGAAGCCGCGCTCTTGGTACATGACAGGCTCTCGTTCGATCCGCCACGCGACACTGTCCACTGTCGCTCTCGTCCGCGTGTCCCCTTTGTCAGGATATCATGGCGCCGTTACGCACCTCGCCCGTCATGCATAGCGCAGAAATCCGTATCGCCAATCAGCTTGCCGAGATCGGCAAGGTCGCCGACCTGCTGGATGCGTTCGGCCGGCGCCACGCTTTGTCCGAGAGGGTGCGCCACGACATGAGCATCGCGCTCGAAGAGGTCGTCAGCAACATCATCCACCATGCCTACCGCGACAACGCAAGCCACAGCATTTCCGTATGCCTGCGGCTCGCCGCGGACGAGCTGCAGGCGGAGATCGTGGACGACGGCACGGCGTTCGACCCGCTCGTGCACGACGCGCCCAAGCCGTCCGGTTCTCTGAACGAGAGGACGCCCGGCGGCCTCGGCCTTCACTTCGTCAAGTCGTTAATGGATAATGTCCGCTATTTTCGCGCCGAGGACGGCAATCATCTCACTCTGGTCAAAAGAACGGCGGGGCCGGCGGTTTCGGCGGGCGGGAGGAGCGCAACGCAACTCTCCGAGACCATCGAGAACGGAGTCACCATCATTGGCATCAGCGGCAGGTTCGACAGCACCGTTGCGCGGGAGGTCAGGGAGCGGCTGTCGCAGCTGATCGGCAGCGGCGCCCACCGGATGCTGCTGGATCTGCACGGCCTGGAATACATCAGCAGCGCCGGCTTCTGGTCGCTGCTCGCGATCGGCAGAGAGATCGAAACCCGGCAGGGCCGCCTGGCCCTGTACGGGGTCGGCGATGAAGTGAAACGCCTGTTCGATCTTGGCGGCTTCACCGGGCTCTTCAGGATCTGCCCGACGCGCGAGTTCGGTCTTGATGCCGTGCGCGGTTCTGCGAGCTGACAACTACGCGGCGCCGGCTCTGTCAGGCCTTGCCGCAGCATCGATGCATTGCACGATACCCTAACGAGGATCGCACATGGAAATCACCGAGTTCAAGTCCGGAACCGTCACGGCGGTAGCGCTCAAGGGGCGCGTCGACAGCAGCACGGCGGGCACGCTCAAGGACCGGCTGTCGAAACTGATCGAATCGGGCCTGGCGCAACTCGTCATCGATTTCCGGGACGTCGCCTATATCAGCAGCGCCGGCTTCAGGACGCTGCTCATCGTCGCCAAGCAAAGCGCGGACGCCCATGGACGGCTCGCCCTGTGCGGGATTGCGGGCGAGGTGAAACGCCTGTTCGACATCGCCGCGTTTACCGATTTGTTCCTCATTCTTCCGAGCCGCGAGGAGGCCATCGCGGCAATCGCTCAAGCGGGTGCTTCCGGAAAATCCGGAGCGAGTGCCTCCGGGAAATCGCGCACCTGACCTGAGTGCCAGGCGCTCAAGTGTCCGGCGCGGGGGCGATGAAATGAGAAGACCCGCCAATCTCGTCTACACACTGGACGATATCCCGCCGCTGCATGTGACGGCGTTCAACGCGATCCAGCATGTCGGCCTGATCGCCATCAATCTGGTTTATCCGCTGCTGGTATTCCACCTGGTGGACACCCCGCTGCCGATGGTCGCCAACCTGCTCGCGGTGGGAATGATCGTGCTGGGTGCGGCCACGCTGCTGCAGGTGATGCGACTGGGGCCGATCGGCAGCGGCTTTCTGTGTCCCGCCACGTTCAGCGCCGCGTATTTGAGTCCGTCGCTGCTGGCGGCGAAAGCGGGCGGGCTGCCTTTGCTGTTCGGCATGACGTTGTTCGCCGGGCTGCTGGAAGTTGCGCTGTCGCGCGCGCTGCACCGGCTGCGCGCGGTGTTTCCCGCCGAGCTCTCCGGTGTGGTCATATTCATGATCGGCTTGAGCGGCGGCGCGGCGGGACTGCGCTCCCTGCTCGCGGCGGACGCGGCACCGGTCAGCGCGGCCGAATGGCAGGTCGCCGCCTTCACGCTGGCGGTGATGGTGGGATTGAACGTCTGGGGCAAAGGCCTGCTGCGCATGCTGTGCGCCCTGATCGGACTCGCCGCCGGCTACGCCGCCGCGGCGTTCGCGGGCTTGTTCGGCAACGGGCAGCTCAACGGCATGGACAACATGCCCTGGGTTGCTGCGCCAGGCTTCGGCCATCTGTCATGGTCGTTCGAGCTCGTCATGGCCGTGCCCTTTGCGATTGCCTGCGTCGCGGCGACGATGAAAGCGCTGGGCACGATCACGGTATGCCAGCGCATGGTCGATGCCGACTGGGTGCGTCCGGACATGCGCTCGGCCACGCGCGGAGTGCTGGCGGACGGCATCTCGACTGCGTTGGCGGGGCTGCTCAACGCCGTCGGCACCAATACTTCGACACCGTCGGTGGGGCTCGCCTCCGCGACCGGCGTGGCGAGCCGACGGGTGGGCATCGTGATCGGCTTGTTGTTTCTGGCGCTCGGCCTGTTGCCGAAGCTGACGACGCTGCTCGCCTTGATGCCGCGCTCGGTGATGGTGGCCGCGCTGCTGTTCTCGATCTGCTTCATCCTCATCAACGGGGTACAGGTGATGACTTCGCGCCTGCTCGATTCGCGCAAGACCCTGGTGATCGGCCTGGCCCTCATCGCGGGATCATCGGTCGAGATTTTCCCGGTGATCGCCGCCCATGCCGGCGCGAGCTGGCGGCCGATGATCGGCTCGTCGCTGGTGTTCGCCACACTGGTCGGCTTCACGCTCAATCTGCTGTTCCGGATCGGCGTGAAACAGACAGTCGCGCTCACGATCGAGCCGGCGCGCATCGACGCCCAGCAGGTCGACGATTTCCTGCGGCAACAGGGCGGCCGATGGGGCGCGCGTCCGGACGTGATCGGCCGCGCCATTTTCGCGGCCAATCAACTGGTGGAAGCGGTGACCGAGAACTGCTGGAAGAGCGGTCCGCTCACCCTCCAGGCGAGCTTCGACGAATTCAATCTGGATGTGCGCCTGTCATATCGCGGCGAGCCCCTTGAGTTTCCCGACCGCCGACCGACCGACCAGGAAATCCGCGAAACCGACGAAGGCATGCGCCGGCTCGCCGGATTCATGCTGCGCCACAATGCCGACCGCATGCGCTCGGAGGCGCAAGGCGATGTCGCGACCGTGCATTTCCATTTCGACCACTGACTCCATCACCAGAGACGCGGAACATGAAGCGGCCACCCAACCTCGTCTACTGGTTCAACGAAAATCCCCCGCTCGGCGTGACCGTCCTGAGCGGACTGCAGCACGTTGGCCTCGTCTCGATCTTTCTGCTGGTGCCGGTGCTGGCGTGCCGTGAGGCGGGCTTGGCGCCGGAGAAGATCGTCGACGTGCTCGCGCTCTCGATGCTGGTGATGGCAGTCGGTCCCCTGCTGCAACGCTTCGGGCGGGGCGGCATAGGATCGGGATTTCTGTGTCCGCCGATCTTCGCCGCGCCTTATCTGCCCGCGGCGGTGCTGGCGCTCAAGGCGGGTGGCCTGCCGCTCATGTTCGGCATGACGATCTTCGCGGGCGCGGTCGAGGTCGTCGTCTCGCGCCTGTTTCGGCCGCTGCGGCCGTATTTTCCGCCCGAGGTCGCAGGCTTCGTGGTCGTGATGATCGGCGTCACGATCGGCATGCTCGGCTTTCGCAGCCTGTTCGGGACCGGCGCGTCCCATCCGAGCGCCGCCTCGCTCGGCGTCGCCGCGATCACCCTCGGCACCATTCTCGCCCTCAACATCTGGACCAAGGGCGCGAC
>DATHHS010000231.1:0-3741 GCA_035317085.1 Burkholderiales bacterium | reverse complement strand
CTGCGTTGTGGGGCGGAGGGGTGGGCTGGCCGGGATTCGTCGCGGTGTCCCAAGGACCCGCCGGCGCGCGCTTCATCGCGCCGGGCGCGGAGGAGATCGGGCGCATCGTCGCCAAGCACTCCTTCATCAAGCCGATCGCGCTGCCTGCGGGGAGCTATCCCGGGCAGGATGCGCCGGTCGCAACGCTCGGCTCCTGGTCGCTGGTGCTTGCGCGGCCCTCGCTGCCCCACGAGGTCGCGTATCGACTCGCGCGCGCTCTGCACAAAGGAAAGACCACCCTCACCGCGCGCCACGCGCAGGGGAACGAGTCGACGCTGGAAAATACGCTCGCCGCTGCACTACGGGACCTGATCCATCCCGGCGTCCTTCGCTATATGCGCGAAGCGGGAATTCTCAAATGACGGAGAAATAGTGAAAACGATCGTCAAACTTTCCGCCGCCTCGCTGCTCTGCGCTTCCGCCGCCGTCTTCGCCCAGGACTATCCGACCCGGCCGATCCGCGGAGGGAGAGGGAGAGTTCAATCGGTCCCATGCTTGTTCCCTCTCCCGCTTGCGGGGTGAAGCGGGAATTCGGCAGACCTGTCTGCCGCCGTGGAACGCCAGCCGCGATGCATCGCGGCTGGCCGGGGGCGGAAACGCGGGCTAGGGTGAGGGTGGCCGCGAGCGCCACTGCCATTGCACGATGAGCGCGAGGCAGGATGCGCTCACCGCGATGGCGCATACCGCGAGCCAACCGTAGTGCCCGAGCGTGGTGCTCGCGAGGAACGCCCCGGTCGCATTACCGCCCCAGATGTGCGCGCCGAACACGGTGTTGAAGCGGCTGCGCGCGTCCGGCGCGACCGAGGTGATGGTCGTCTGGTTGGCGACCATTGCTGCGCGCAGGCCGCAGTCGAGCAGCACCGCTCCCGCGATCACCGCGACGATCGAGAGCTCGGCGAACCCGAACACGATGTACGCGGCGAGCACCAGGCACGCGCCGCCGGTGACGATCGGAAAGCTGCCGTACCGGTCGAGCCACCGGCCCGCGGGCTGGGCGATGAGGATTCCCGCTGCACCGGGAATTCCCATGAGACCGGTCTGCGCCGGCCCGAAGCCGTGGAACGCGGCGAGCATCGGCGAAACCGTGCCCCAGAAGGCCCCATAGGAGATGCCGAGCAGGAACTGGATGGCCGACGCGCGGCGCAGCGTCGAGTTGTCGCGCAGGAATCCGGCGAGCGAACCGATGAGGCGGCCGTAGCTGAGCCGCGTCTTGGCCGGCACGCTGGGCAGCCACAGCACGAGCGCGGGCGCGAGCGCGGAGAGCATCACCGCTGCGATCACGTAGGTCCACCGCCAGCCGAGATAGGAGGCGACGAGGCCGCCAAGGATGCGTCCGAAAAGGATGCCGAGAAACAGGCACGCCAGGATCGCCCCCATCACGCGCCCGCGCTTTTCGGGCAGGGCGAGCTCCGCCGCGAGCGGAATGACGAGCTGGGCAAAGCCGGCGGTGATACCGACGATAAGGCTGGCCAGAGCGAGAGCGGCGAGCGACGGTGCGGCCGCCATCGCGAGGAGCGCGGCGATCAGCACCGAGAGCTCGATGAGAATGACCCGCCGCTTGTCGAAGCGATCACCGAGCGGCACGATAAAAACCGTACCGGCGAGGAAGCCTCCGAAAGTCAGCGTCGCGACCCAGCCTGCCGCCGCCGCGTCGGCGTGGAACTCGGCCGCGAAGGCCGCGAGCATCGGCGTCTGATAGTGGATGGTGCCCGCTCCGGCGAACACCGACACCGCGAGCAACACCATCGTGCCCCGGCCGAGCGAATGCGGAGAAGTCACGCCTTCATTTCAAACGATGAACCCTGCCGCATCATATCCGGAACTGCAGTCTGCGAAGGCACTGGCCGGGAATTACCACTGGCCGGGAATTACTTCAGGTCCGGACGGAATAACCGGTGACAACGGCGCTCGGTATGGGATATTCTGCCGTCCACTTGATGGGGAGCAAACGACTTCGGAGGAGCATGATGCGCTTGATTGTTTTTACCCTGCTCGCGGCGGCGAGTTTTTCGGTTGCGGCGGCTTCCGTGGATGTCAACCTTTCCAACGACACGATCGAAGCCAAATACACCGCCAACGCCGGTCTCGCGGATTGGACCTTCGGCGGCTTGTACAACCGGGACACCAGGGACCGGGCGATCAACATAGGGCTCCTCGCCACCGGCGAATCGGCGATCGGGGGCTCGCGGATAGAGGGCGGGCTGGGAGGCAAGGTGTATTCCGTCTCGGTCGGCGATTCGCAATTGGTCGCGCTGGCGCTGGGGGGGCAGGTGCGCTGGTTCCCCGGCAACGGTTCCTTCGCGTTCGGGGGTTACGGCTTCTATGCGCCCCACGTCGTGACGCTGCTTGACGGCGAGACCTTCTGGGATATCGGCGTGCGTGCCGAGGTCGAGGTGATCAGGAACAGCTTCGTATACGTCGGCTACCGCCAGGTGCGCGCCAAGCTCGACAACCAGACCAGCCTGAACGTCGACCAGGGCGCTTTCGTGGGAATGCAGATCAAGTTCTGATCCCGGCGGCCGGCATCGGCGGTCCGCGTGAAGCTGACCGTCTCGCTTTTCGCCGGGTGTTCGTGGCTGTCGAGCGCGAAGCGGTTTCGGAGCGGGACGCCGCGCCGACTCAGAAGAGGATGCTGACCCCCGCAAGAATCCCGCTTCCGCCGACCTTGATCTTCTCGCCGGAGCCGACCGTGGAGACAAGATATTTATACTCCGCGTAAATGCCGACGTGCTCGAAGCGGTATTCCAGGCCGGCCATGCCCTGAAGGGCGAGACCCGATGCGCTTCCCGACAGGTTGCTGCTGTAGGTCGCATTGGCGAATCCGATGCCGGCTCCGGCGAACGGGTGCAAGCCGATTCCCGTGGAGAAGTAGTATTTTGCGTTGATGGTCGCGACCAGCGTTGCCTGCTGCGGACTGACCTTCGTTCCGTTTTGAATCTGGGTCAGTTGATTCCTATAGGAGAAAATCTCACCCCCTAGAGCAAGACCTGACTTGTTGCGCCACTCGGCCTCGATGCTGAATACCGATTTGGAGGAGGTGTCGTAGGTGCTGGGGGCAGTTCCGACCGTCTGGTCGGCATTGGCCATTTTGAAAGTGCCCAGCTTCGGCAGGAGGGCAATTTCCCAGTCGCGGCCGAGGCCGTACTCCTCCTCCTCAACCGCCGGTTTTGGTTTCGGCTTGGGCTTGGGTTTGGCGGCCGGCGGGGCCGGCGGCGGCGCGGCGATCACCAGGGGTTGCGCGGCGGGCCTTGGCGGCGGTGGCGCGATCGCTTGGGGTTGCGCGGCGGGCCTGGGTGGCGGCGGTGCGATCGCTTGAGGTTGGACTGTGGGCCTCGGCGGTGGCGGCGCGATTGCTTGAGGTTGGACTGTGGGCCTCGGCGGTGGCGGCGCGATCGCTTGAGGCTGCACTGCGGGACTCGGCGGTGGCGCCGCGGCCGCGGGCGGCGGTACTCCGCCTTGCGTGAGCGCCCGGCGGCCATCGGCCTCGCTCATCAGACGCAGGTCTGTTTGCACCGTGCTCACCCCGTGGACGACGTCGACTCGCACGAAGTAGCTGCGGTTGGCTTCGACGTCCAACCTGAGCGTGGTCACCACGCGATCGCCGGTGCGCAGGAACGTTCTTCCGGGATCGACGGTCACGGTGAGGAAGCTGCCGTTCGAGAGTGCGCCGACGTTCTGTGCATTCACGCTGACCGGCACCGG
>DATHHS010000230.1:0-7443 GCA_035317085.1 Burkholderiales bacterium | reverse complement strand
ACCGAAAAACCGCAGCCTGAGCAGACCGCCACGGCCCCGGTGGGCGGCGGCGATGCACAGCGCTTCGAGGTCGGGGCAAAGATCTCGGCCGAATGGTGGACTCTTTTCGGTTCGCCGGAGCTCGACAAGCTGATGCGCACCGCGCTCGCCGGCCAGCCGACGCTCGCCGCGGCGCAGGCCGCGCTCCGCCAGGCCGAGGAGAACTTGAATGCCCAGTACGCGGTGCTGTATCCGAGTGTCGACGCGAGCTTGTCGGCCAAGCGCCAGCGCATCAACGGCGCGACATTCGGAAATCCGGCGATCCCCAGCAGCGTCTTCAATCTCTACAACGCATCGGTCAACGTGTCCTACTCGATCGACCTCGCGGGCGGCGCGCGGCGCGAGCTCGAAGCCTTGCGGGCGGGCATAGACTTCCAGCGCTTTCAACTCGAGGCGGCCTATCTTTCGCTGACGGCGAACATCGCGACTACGGCGTTCCGCGAGGCGTCGCTGCGCGAGCAGGTGCGCGCGACGCGCGACATCACGGACTCGCAGACGCGGCAGTTGGGCGTGGTCGAGAAGCAGTTTGCGCTCGGCGCAGTTTCCCGCGCCGACGTGCTCGCGCAGAAGGCACAGCTCGCGCAAACGCTCGCGAATCTGCCTCCGCTCGAGAAAGCGCTGGCGCAGACCCGCAATCAGCTGGCGGTGCTCATCGGAAAGTTTCCGGGCGACGCGCAGCTGCCCGAGCTTGACCTCGCCGCGTTCCAGCTGCCGCAGAACCTTCCGGTCAGCCTGCCCTCGGATCTAGTGCGCCAGCGGCCGGACATCCGGGCGGCAGAAGCGACCCTTCGTCAGACCAATGCACGCATCGGTGTCGCGGAGGCGCTCATGTTCCCGCAGCTGACTCTGAGCGGAAGCTACGGCTACGCCTCGACCAGCGCTTCCAATCTGTTCGATCCGGGCAACCGCCTCTGGAGCATCGGAGCGGGCCTGCTTCAGCCGATTTTTCACGCGGGACAGCTCGCGGCGCAGAAACGCGGCGCGGTCGCCGCCTACGATCAGGCCTTCGCGCAGTATCAGCAGACCGTGCTCGGGGCGTTCCAGAACGTGGCCGACGTGCTGTTGGCGCTCGAATTCGACGCGGTCACGCTCAAGGCGCAGGCGGAGGCTGAAGTTGCGGCGCGTGAAAGCCTCGAAGTGACGCGCGCCCAGCTCCAGTTCGGCTCGGCGAACTATCTCGCGCTCCTCAATGCGCAGCGCCAGTACGAACAGGCGAAGATCGGGCTCGTTCAGGCGCAGGCCGTGCGTTACGCGGATACCGCGGCGCTCTTCCAGGCATTGGGCGGCGGATGGTGGCAACGCGAGGGGCAGGACAAGGCTCCTGCCGCCTTGGCGAACTGACTTGGTGACGGTAAAGGGAAATTTCTTGGAGTTGCGTTCATGACAAAACGAATGACCATCATGCTGGTGGCCGTAGTGCTTCTGTTCGGCGGAATATTCGGTTTCCAGGCGTTCAAGGGAGTCATGATCCGAAAATTCATGTCGGCCGCCGGGGTCCCGCCGCAAACCGTCTCGACGGCCAAGGTGCAGTTCGCCGAATGGCAGGGCGAGTTCCAGGCGGTCGGGACACTGCGCGCGGTACGCGGTGCCGACCTCGCCCCCGAGGTCCCCGGCGTGATCACCGCCATACACTTTGAATCCGGACAGGCGGTCCAGGCAGGCGCGCCGCTCGTGCAGCTCAATGCCGAGTCGGACATGGCGAAGCTTCACTCGCTCGGGGCGAACGCCGAACTGGCGGAAGTGAACTACGAGCGCGACCGGAAGCAACTGGAATTCCAGGGGGTGAGTCAGGCCGTGGTGGACACTGACGCGGCGAACCTGAAGAACGCGAAAGCGCAGGTCGCCGAGCAACAGGCGCTCGTGAACAAGAAGCTGGTGCGCGCCCCCTTTGACGGACGGCTCGGAATCCGCGCCGTGGATCTCGGCCAGTACGTCAACGCCGGGACGAAGCTCGTGACACTGCAGGCGCTCGAATCCGTATACGTGGATTTCAACGCGCCGCAAAAATCGCTCGGCAAGGTCGCGCTCAAGCAGAAGATCGTTTTGAAGGCCGACGCTTTCCCCGATCAGGAGTTCGTCGGCGAGATCAGTTCGATCGACCCCAAAGTGGATCCGGCCACGCGCAACGTCCAGGTACGCGCGACCGTGCGCAATCCGAAGCACAGTCTGCTTCCCGGAATGTTCGCCACGGTAGTGATCGCCTCGGGCGGACCGCAGCGCTTCCTCACGCTTCCACAGACCGCGGTTTCCTACAATCCCTACGGTGACACCGTGTATGTCGTGGAAGAGAGCAAGGGGAAGGACGAGAAGGTCGCGCTCATTGCACAACAGAAGTTCGTGACGACCGGCGAGACGCGCGGCGATCAGGTGGCAATCCTTTCGGGCATCAAGGAAGGCGACACCGTGGTCACTGCGGGCCAGATCAAGCTGCGCTCCGGGGGAGTGCCCGTGATCGTCAACAATTCGATCCAGCCGGCGAACGAGCCGGCTCCGAAACCCAAGGACCAGTGAACGAAGGGGTCCCTATGAGAAAGTTCACCGACATTTTCATCGAACGGCCGGTGCTCGCGACGGTCGTGAGCCTGACGCTGCTCGTGCTCGGCCTGCGCTCGATCGGGCTCCTGCCCGTGCTGCAGTACCCGCGAACACAAAATGCGGTCGTCACCGTGACCACGACGTACGTCGGCGCGGATCCGGCCCTCGTCGCGGGTTTCATCACCACGCCGCTGGAGAATTCCATCGCGCAGGCGAACGGCATCGACTACATGAGCTCGGTCAGCCGCCAAAGCGTGAGTGTCATCATCGCGGCTCTGCGACTCAACTACGAGGTGGACAAGGCGCTCACCGAGATCAACACCAAGGTCAACGCGGTGCTCAATCAGTTGCCGCCGGGTTCGCAGCAGCCGGTGATCACGGTCCAGGTCGGGCAAACGATCGCGGCGATGTACATCGGCTTTGCGAGCGACGTGCTCACTCCCAACAAGATCACCGACTACATGATCCGCGTGGTCCAGCCGAAGATCCAGGCGGTCGAGGGCGTGCAGACGGCGGAAATTCTGGGCGGGAAACTTTTTGCGCTGCGCGCATGGATCGATCCGGACAAGCTCGCCGCCTACAACCTGACGGGGGCCGACGTGAACACGGCCCTCGCCGCCAACAATTTCCTGTCGGCGGTCGGTACCACCAAGGGGCAGATGGTCCAGGTGAACCTGACTGCATCGACCGACATTCATACCGTCGAGCAGTTCAAGAACCTGGTCCTCAAGCAACAGGGCGGCGCGGTCGTCCGTTTGAGCGACGTCGCGAACGTCACGCTGGGCTCGGAGGAATACGAGTCGGAGGTGGGGTTCGACGGCAAGAAGGCCGTTTACATCGGCATCCAGGTGGCGCCGGCTGCGAACCTGCTCGACGTGATCAAGCGCGTGCGGGACGCTTTCCCGGACATCAAGGCGCAGCTGCCGCAGGGCCTGCAGGGCGAAATCGTCTACGACTCGACCAAATTCGTGAACAGTGCGATCGAAGAGGTGATCTGGACGCTCGGCGAGGCGCTCCTCATCGTGACGCTGGTCGTGTTCGCGTTCCTCGGCTCGGTGCGCTCGGTGCTGATTCCCACGGTGGCCATTCCGCTGTCGCTCGTCGGCACCTTTACGATGATGTTCGCGCTCGGCTACTCGATCAATCTATTGACGTTGCTGGCGCTGGTGCTGGCGATCGGTCTGGTGGTGGACGACGCCATCATCGTGGTGGAAAACGTCAATCGCCATATGGACGAGGGTATGAAACCGGCGGAAGCGGCGATCCTCGCCGCGCGCGAGCTCGCCAATCCCATCATCGCAATGACCGTCGTGCTGATCGCCGTGTATGTCCCGATCGGATTTCTGGGAGGACTGACCGGGGCGCTCTTCACTGAATTTGCCTTCACGCTGGTCGGGGCGGTGACCGTATCGGCGGTGGTCGCCTTGACGCTCTCGCCGATGATGTGCGCGAAACTGCTGAAACCACACGACCCGAAGGCGACCAGCTGGGACGAGAAGCTCGTGCGGCTCCTGGATCGCACTTTCGATTCGCTGCACGGGCGCTACGAGCGCCTGCTGCACGGCACGCTCAACTGGGTGCCCGTGACCACGGTATTCGCGCTCGTCGTCCTCGGCAGCATCTACTTCCTCTACGCAGGCGCGAAATCCGAGCTCGCCCCGCAGGAGGATCAGGGCGTCCTCATCACTTCGTCTCAAGGAGCGCCCAACTCGACGTTGCAGCAACGCCAGCTCTATACCCGCGAGGTGTACGGGACCTTTATGAAGCACGCGGAAACCGACCACGTGTTCCAGATCGACGCACCGGGGCAGTCGATCGGCGGTATGGTGATGAAGCCCTGGAACGAACGCAAGACGACTAGCGCGGCGCTGCTTCCTGAGGTTCAGAAGGAGCTGGGGCAGATCGCGGGCCTGCGCGCCGTGGCGTTCCAGCCCCCGCCGCTGCCCGGCGCCTTCGGCCTGCCGGTGCAGTTCGTCATCCAGACGACCGAGCCCTTCGAGCGGCTGAACGACGTGGCCGCCGCATTCGCCCAGGAGGCGCAGAAGAGCGGGATGTTCTTCTTCATCGACAACGATCTCCGTTATGACCTGCCGCAATCGACCATCGTCATCGACCGGGAATTGACGGCGCAGCTCGGGCTCACCATGAAGGACGTGGGCGGCGCGCTGTCCTCGCTCGTCGGCGGCGGTTATGTCAACTACTTCAGTTTTTTCAACCGCGCCTACAAGGTGATTCCCCAGGTCCAGCAGGTCGACCGTTTGAATGCCGATCAGCTGGGCGACACCTACATCCGCGCGGCCAGCGGGGACGCGATTCCCCTTTCGACCGTGGTGCACGTTACGACGAAGACGACGCCGCAATCGCTCAACCGTTTCCAGCAGCAGAACGCCGCCACGATTTCCGGCGTGCCCTTCATCGGCGTGACCCAGGGCGACGCGATCGCCTACATGCAGAAGCTCGCCGTGCGTACCCTGCCGCAGGGCTACTCGGTGGACTACGCCGGACCATCGCGGCAGTTCGTCCAGGAGTCGAGCGCGCTGATCGTCACCTTCTTCTTCGCACTCATCATCATCTTCCTCGCGCTCGCTGCGCAGTTCGAGAGTTTCCGCGACCCGATCATCATTCTCATCTCGGTACCGATGTCGATTTGCGGGGCGCTTATCTTCGTGAGCCTCGGAATCGGCGGGGCGAGTCTCAACATCTACACCGAGGTGGGCCTCGTGACGCTGATCGGGTTGATCAGCAAGCACGGCATTCTGATCGTCGAGTTCGCCAACAACCTGCAAAAGCAGGGCCTGTCCAAGCGCGATGCGGTCGAGAAGGCCGCCGGAATCCGGTTGCGCCCGATCCTCATGACCACCGGCGCCATGGTGCTCGGTGTCGTGCCGCTTATCGTCGCAAGCGGCGCGGGCGCGGTGAGCCGCTTCAACATGGGACTGGTGATCGCAACCGGGGTCGCGATCGGAACGTTGTTCACGCTCTTTGTCGTTCCAGCGATGTATGTGCTGCTCGCCGAGGACCACTCGAAGCGGGAGACCGGCGAAGCGCTGCCGGCGCCCGACGGGCACGCCGGAACACACTGAATCCCGCCGCACGGCTTCGATGACGGCGCGCGTATGTATCGTCGGCGCGGGCCCGGTGGGGATCATCGCTGCCATCGCCTGTGCATTGAAGGGCATGCACGTCGCGCTCTTCGAGGCAGGACGCGAAATCGATCCCAGCCCGCGAGCCGCGACCACGCACCCCTCCACATTGGAGATGCTCGCCGAGCTCGGACTCCTCGAGGAGTTTCAGGCGGTCGGCCTCGTCGCCCGGCATTTCCAGTTCTGGGACGGCGCAGCAAAGACGCTCGTCGCGGAATTCGACCACGAGACGCTCCGCGACGAAACGCCGTACCCCTATGTGGTGCAGACCGAACAGCACAAACTCTCGGCGATCGGACTGCGGCGACTCTCGGCGATGCCGAACGCCGAAGTGCGGCTCGGAGCCGAGGTGGTCGATGTGGCGCAGGACGCGAATAGCGTCCGCGTGACGGTGGCGGGACCGGACGGGCACGAACGCCACGCCTTCGACTACGCCATCGGCTGCGACGGCGGACGCAGCGCCGTCCGCAAGTGCCTCGATATCGATTTCGAAGGCTACACCTGGCCGGAGCGGTTCCTGGTCCTCACGAGTTTGTTCGACTTCAGGAAAGCACTAGGCTGCTGCCCGCGCAGCTACATCTCCGATCCGGAGGAATGGACCAACCTCTTCAAGGTCATGGGCGACGATCTGAAAGGGCGCTGGCGCGCGGTGTTTCCCGCCCGGGAGAACGAGTCGGACGACGAAGCGTTCTCGCAGGCCGCGGTGGACCGGAGAATGCGGAAGCTTTGCGAAGATCACCCGATGGAACTGGTTGTGCACCGGAATATCTACCGGGTGCATCAGCGCGTGGCGAAAGCGTTCCGCAAAGGCCGCGTGTTCCTTGCGGGCGACGCTGCGCACGTCAACAATCCGGTCGGAGGCCTCGGTCTGAACTGCGGCGTTCACGACGCGATGGAGCTCGCCGACACCTTGCACCGGGTCGCGAGCGGGCAGACGGACGACGCCTTGCTCGATCGCTACGAGCGCCGCAGGCGGCCTATCAATATCGAGTTCGTACAGCAGCAGACCGTCGCGAACAAGAAGAGGCTCGAGGAGCGCGATCCGAGAGTACGCCAGGCCAACTTCGACGAGTTGCGCCGCACCGCCGCCGACCCTTTGCTGCACAAGCGCTTCCTGATGCGCACCTCACTCATCGAAAGCGTGCGAAAGGCGCGGGAAATCGCCTGAGGCGTCGGTCTATAAAGTTAGATCCCCAATTCAGCCTGCTAACGCTTACGCGGCCGCCGGTGCTGGAGCAGGGCTCCCGCTTTGCGCTCGATGGCATCGCGCAGACGCAACATGCGCGCCTGTTTCTTCGTGATGAGTCGATAGTGGCGTATGTCGTCGACTGCTTCGCCGACGTGCCAGCAGTTTTTTTTGTTGGTGACCCAAACTTCGGGATCGAGTCCCCGCAGGTCGAAAGGGCGCGAGTAGCTGCGCAGCGTTTTCTGGCTGCGCTTGTTCGCGTATTCGTGCAGATAAGACATCGCGAGTTCGCGCAGCGTTCGATAGACCGGGTCGCGCCAGCGCAGCAGCGGCGGATTGGTTTTCGAGATTGCACCCCAGCAGCCGCCGCGGCGGAAGAGCGCCACGACGTGATCGTAGTCGCGCTCGGCGCGCAGGTCCATGAGCAATGGCGGTTCGCCGTGCACCCATAGCGCGCAGGCGGCGAGCATCGCGCCTTCGATGCAGTGGGCCCGGCGTTGCCGCAGCACCTCGCGCACCGACAGCAGGGTCTGGCCGCCA
>DATHHS010000229.1:0-38642 GCA_035317085.1 Burkholderiales bacterium | reverse complement strand
AGATGAATACCAGCGCCTGGCCGCGCGGCGGGGCGGACTGGGCCACGTTCGCTTGGGCATGGGCGAGGGAGGCGGACCCGCAGAGGACGGCGAGCAGGAGTGCGCCGTTCACCGCAAAGCATGCGCGCAGCTGAGTCATTGGCGGATCTCCATCTTCTTTCTTCTTCGCTCCTCCCGTAGGCCGCAGAGCATCCAGCTTCCCGTATTGTAGTGTCCGGCGCACAAAAAAACGATAGGAAAGTAGAGCTTACCCGAGGATGCTTGATCTTACCTGAGGATGCTGCGGCCGGCGCCTGCGAGGGTTGAGTCCGCCTCGGGGTCTCCTCGCGACCTTGGCGAGACGGTTCGGGCCCGGACTTCCTATTGCCTAAACGAGGAAGATGCGCGCACAATTTGCCGCAGCCTCAGCCTCTCCGAGCGTGATGCGCTACAAATCAAAATTGAATTCTCGAGCGTCGAGCACGATGCTCACCCTGCCCCGGCCGCCTTGACGCCGGGGCCAGGATGGTTTCCCATCCCCCAAAAAAAGCAATCCAAAAAATCACGGACGTCGCCAAAGGAGAAATCGCATGTTCAGCTCTTGTCGATCGAGCGCCACTCGCGCTGCGTTTATGGGGGTGGCGTGCGCGTCACTCGCCCTCGCAGCACCGGCACACGCGCACATCACCCAGATCACGATCACCAGCATCCAATCACCCACGTTCGAAGGCACCTCCTTCGGCGCGGTCGGCCAATACGAGAAGCTGATCGGCACGGTCACCGGCGAGGTCGACCCGAACGACCGGCGCAACGAGGTCATCGTCGACGTGAAGCTCGGGCCGAGGAATGCGAAGGGCATGGTCGAGTATTCGACCGACTTCCTCATCCTGCGGCCGATCAATGCATCCCGGGGCAACCACCGCCTGCTCTACGACGTCACCAACCGGGGCAACACCAACGTCCTCGGCATCTTCAACGACAGCAATGCCGGAAACAATCCGACGACCGCCGCGGACGCCGGCAACGGCTACCTGATGCGCAACGGCTGGACCGTGCTGCTCAGCGGATGGGACTTCTCCGCGCCGTGCAACCGGCTGACGCAAACCTGCGGACCGGACAAGGCCTCGAACAATTTCACGGCGACGGTGCCGGTCGCGACGAACCCCGGCGGCACACCGATCACCGGACTGAACAGCGAGGAGCTGGTCGTCGACACCGGCCAGAATCCGGCCACGCTGCCGCTCACCTATCCGGCATCGACTCTCGACCAGTCGCAGGCCAACCTGACGGTGCGCGTGCGCTATTCGGACGCGCCGCTTCTCATCCCGCCTTCGGGCTGGGCCTACGTCAACGCCACGACCATCAAGCTGACCACGGGCAACTTCACGCCGACCCATCTCTATGAGTTCACCTACCCGGCGATGAATCCGGTGGTGGCGGGGCTGGGCTTCGCCGCAATCCGCGACCTGGCGGTTTTCCTGCGTGACGGGCCGGCCGAAGACAACACCGGCCCCTCCAATCCGCTCGCGGGCCGGCTGGATCTGCTCTACTCGACCTGCTCGTCGCAGCCCTGCCGCACCGTGCGCGATTTCGTGGCGCTCGGCTTCAACGAGTCCGACGGACTCCGGGACGAACACCGTGGCCGCGGTCGCGACGACGACCACGGCAATGGCCACGACAATGACCACGACAGAGGTCACGACGGCGACCACGACGGCGACCACGACCGCGATCACGACCGCGATCACGACAGGGGCGTGCAGGTGTTCGACGGCGTGCTCAACTGGAAAGGCGGCGGCAGCGGGATCTTCCTCAACTACCGCTTCAGCCAGCCGGTGCGCACGCATCGCCAGCACATCGCGCGCTGGACGCCGGAGATCCAGTTCCCGTTTGCGAACGAGAGGCTGCACGATCCGGTGACGGGCAGGACCGCAGGCCGCCTGGACCGCTGCCAGGAGACGCATACCTGTCCCAAGATCATCGAAGCGAACTCGGCGAACGAGTTCTGGGCCAAGGCGGCATCCAATCTGCTGACCGACGCGCGCGGCCGGGACATCGACAACCTGGATTCGGACGTGCGCTACTACCTGCAGGCCAGCGCGCCGCACGGCGCCGCGACGGGGAAGGGCATCTGCGCGATGGAGAGAAACCCCCTCGGCCCCAACCAGCTCCTGCGCGCCTTGCTCGTGGACCTGGACGTCTGGGTCGTCTTCAGGCGCGATCCGCCGGACAACCGCATTCCGCGCACGCGCGACGGCACCCTGGTTCCGCCGCTGCCGCAGGCGAAGCAGGGCTTCCCGGACATCGTGATCCCGGGCGTCACGGTTCCGTATAACGGCGTGCTCCACACCGGAGACCTGCTCGACTTCGGTCCGCGGTTCCACAGCGAAGGCATCATGGACATTCTGCCGCCCATCGTCACCACGCCTTATCCCTCGCTGGTCCCCAAGACCGACGCCGACGGCAACGACATCGCTGGCGTGCGCATGCCGGAAATCGCGGTGCCGCTAGCCACGTACACCGGCTGGAATCTGCGCACGAACGGCGACGGCGACGGCTGCGATGCCAGCGGCACGAAGATCAACTTCGCCAGTTCGCCGGCGACGCGCGCGCCCGGCGATCCGCGCAAGTCGATCCTGGAGCGCTACCCGACCCACAAGGCCTACGTGGACGCGGTCACCAAGGCCGCGCAGAAGCTGCAGAAAGACGGCTTCCTGATCGGCGAGGACGTGCAGGCGTATATCGACGCGGCAAACGCGAGCACCGTTCCCAACTGACATCGGCTGACGAGTCGTAATCAGCGGGCGCCGGCTTCGGTCGGCGCCCGTTTTCTTTCCGACCTGGAATCCCGAGAGCTTGGCGTAGAATTCATCGACGGATGAAAGTGACCGGCAGCGGAGAGACTCTCGGCGCGACGATCGAAGGCCTCGATCTCGCGCGGCGGCTGTCGGCGAATGCGTTCGATACGGTGCTGCGCGCGTTAGGCGACTACGGCGTCATCCGTTTTCCGCGTCAGCGCCTCACCACTCGGCAGCTCGCGGATTTCAGCGCGCGCTTCGGCAAGCTGGAGATCAACGTCGCCAACGCCTTCCAGGAGCCGGGGATTCCGGAGGTGATGATCCTCTCCAATATCGTCGAGAACGGCAAGCCGATCGGCATGGCGGACGCGGGGCAGGACTGGCACACCGACATGTCGTACAGCAAGGACATCGCGTTCGCGAACGTTCTGTACGGCATCGAGATTCCGGTGCGCGACGGCAAGCCGCTCGGATCGACAGAATTCAGCAACATGCACGCGGCGTACGACGGCCTTCCGGCCGAAATGAAGCGCGACCTCGAGGGCATGACGGTGCTGCACGACTTCAACAAGTTCTGGGAGATGATGAGAAGCCGGGGCAGCCATCGCCCGCCGCTGACCGAGGAGCAGAAGAAGGCGAAGCCGCCGGTTTCGCATCCGATCTTTCTTGCGCACCCGATCACCAAACGCAAAGTGCTCTACGCCAATCCCGGCTATTCGATCCGCATCAACGAACTGCCCGAAAGGGAAAGCGGCGAGATGCTCGAGTTCCTGTTCGAGCATCAGATCAAGCGCGAGTACCGTTACGCCTTTCACTGGCAGGAAGGCGACGTCCTGATGTGGGAGGACATCGGCACCATCCACAACGCGGTGGCTGACTACGGGCCCGGGGAACACCGCCTCGTCAAGCGCTGCCAGGTAATGGCGACGATGTCCTACGGGGAGGAACGATGAAAAAAGCATTGGCCGCGCTTGCGGCCGTGTGCGTGCTTGCCGGCAACGCCGGGGCACAGAGCTATCCTGCGAGGCCGGTCAGGATCCTGGTCGGCTTCGCCGCGGGCGGACCGACCGACGTGATCGCACGCGTCGTTGCTGCGGACCTGAGCTTGTCGCTCGGGCAGTCCTTCATCGTCGAGAACCGGCCCGGCGCCAACGCCATTATCGCCACCGAAGCGGTGGCCCACTCGGCGCCGGACGGCTACACGCTGCTGTTTTCGTCTCTCTCGCTCCTGGTGAACGCGATCCTGCCGGAGACCAAGGCGCGCTACGATCCGTTCAAGGATTTCGCGCCGATTTGCAACGCGGCGGTGCTCCCGATGGTGATCGTGGCGAGTCCCGAGATTCCGGTCGCGACGATGCAGGAGCTGGTCGCGCTTGCGAAAGCGAAGCCGGGTGAAGTGAGCTACGGCACCTCCGGCATCGGCGGCTCCTCGCACCTTGCCGGCGCGATGCTCGAGAACGCGTCCGGCACCAAGATGATCAACGTCCCGTTCAAGGGCAACGGGCCGGCGCTCGCCGAAGTGATGGCGGGCCGCGTCACCTTCATGTTCTATCCCATCGTCGGCATCGCCGACCAGGTCGCCGGAAAGAAGCTGAAGGTCATCGCCGTCGGCACGCCGGTGCGCCATCCCGATTTTCCGGAAATCCCGACCATGTCGGAGGCGGGCTTTCCCGGATTCGAGGAGACCGCGCCCTGGGTCGGCATGCTCGCTCCGGCCGGAACGCCCGCGGCTGTCGTCAATCGCCTCGCCGACGAAATGCGCAAGTCGCTGGCGAAGGCCCAGACGCAGGAACGGATGAAGGCTTTGGGCGCGGTTACCGTCGCCGATACGCCCGCGGAATTCGCCGCGTTCCTGAAGAAAGACCACGAGCGCTGGGCGCGCGTCATCAAGGCTTCGGGCGTGAAGGCCGAATGAGCGCGGCGAGCGGACTTCGCAGCGCCGCCATCGACGCCGCGGCTGTGGCGGCGTCCTCCTGCCCGGTTTCGCGACGCGCCTCCGCGCGCGTGCTGCGCGCCTGGAATATCGAAGACCTGCGCGGGCTCGCGAAAAAGCGCCTGCCGCGCGCGATATTCGATTTCTTCGACGGCGCTGCGGAGGACGAAACCACGCTTCACGAAAACCGCGCGGCTTTCGAGCGCGTGCGCATCGCGCCGAAGATGCTGACCGGCGTCGCCCGGGTCGACGCCTCCACGAACATTCTCGGTGCGCGCTCCAAGCTCCCGATCGCGATCGGCCCCACAGGGGGCATCGGCTTTGGCTGGCCGTTCGCCGACGTCGGCGTGGCGCGCGCGGCCGCGGCGGCCGGCATCCCTTATACGCTCTCGACCATGGCGACGTCCTCGATCGAGCGTATCGCGCGCGAAGCGGGCGGGCGCCTGTGGTTCCAGGCCTACGTATTCAAAAAGCGCGACATCACCGTGCACCTGATCGAGCGCGCGCGACAGTTCGGCTACGACGCGCTCATGGTGACGGTGGACGTGCCGGTCGGTGGCAAGCGCGAGCGGGATTTTCGTAACGACTACACCATCCCGTTCCGCTTCACCCGGAAGAACCTGCTCGATTTCGCATCCTGCCCGGGCTGGTGGCTCGCGGCGCTCAGATACGGAATGCCGGTCCTGGAAAACGTCGCGAGCTTCACGCCGGAGGCGACCAATGTTTCGGAGATCGCTTCTTCGGTCGGGCGTTTCTGGGACGCGGACTTCGATTGGGACGGCTTGAAGGAGATTCGCGAGCGCTGGCCGAGAAAGATGATGGTCAAAGGCATCCTGCGTGCCGACGACGCCGAACGGCTCGCGGCGATGGGCGTGGACGCCGTGGTCGTGTCCAACCACGGCGGACGCCAGCTCGACGGCGCGGTGTCGGCGCTCGATGCGCTGCCGCCGATCGCGCGCGCGGTGAAAGGCCGAATGAGCGTGCTGGTGGACGGCGGCGTGCGCCGCGGTGTGGACGTCGTCAAGGCGCTCGCGCTCGGCGCCGAAGGCGTCATGCTCGGCCGCGCAACGCTTTACGGCGCCTGCGCTGCGGGCGAAGCCGGCGCGGCGCGCGCGCTCGAGATCCTGCGCGATGAGCTGGGGCGCGCCATGCAGCTCTCGGGCGTGCGCTCGGTGGGCGAGATCGGCCCGGACCTGCTCGCGCAGTGATCCGGCGGCGGGCCCGCCGCCCCACCGCACCGGCCGCGCTTGACATCGCCGCGGCGCCGTTCCAATATTCAACACTCACGGGGAAGTGCAGACTCCCCGCCCGGCGCAAGCCGGTTCAAGACGCCCGCGTCCAAGCTCTGCTTCACTGACTCCGTCAGGAGAAGCTATGGACGTGGCTACATTAGCAAGTTTCATATCGACAAGCGAAGTTCTGTCCGCCATTCACGGCGGCCAACCTCCATTGATCCTCGACGTGCGGTGCGAGCAGGCGTTTCGCGCGGCGAGCGACATGATCGCGGGTGCCCTGTGGCGCGATCCCGAGCGCGTCACCGAGTGGGCGAGCGAGCTTCCGCGTGCAAGCCGTGTCGTCGCGTACTGCGTGCACGGGCATGAGGTGAGCCAGGGCGTCGCGAAGGCGCTCGGGGAGCGCGGCATCGCCACGCAGGTTCTCAAAGGCGGAATAGAGGAAGGCTGGAAGGTTCCGGGCGCTGCGCTCGACCGCAAGGCGGCCGGCGCGAACACGCGCTGGGTGACGCGCGAGCGGCCGAAGATCGACCGCATCGCCTGCCCGTGGCTGATCGCGCGCTTCATCGATCCCGGCGCGGAATTTCTCTACGTTCCGGCGAAGCAGGTACTCGCTGCGGCGAAGGAGCACGATGCGACGCCTTACGACATCGCCGACGTCCACTTCTCGCACGAGGGCGAGCGCTGCAGCTTCGACGCTTTCCTCAAGCACTATCGACTGACGGATCCCGCGCTCGAGCAGCTCGCGCTCATCGTTCGCGGCGCGGACACCGCGCGCCTCGATCTCGCGCCGCAGGCGCCCGGGCTCGCCGCGATCTCGCTCGGACTCTCGCGCAACTTCGCCGACGACCACGAAATGCTCAGGTACGGCATGGTGATGTACGACGCGCTCTACGCGTGGTGCAAGGGAGGGCAGGACGAAGTGCACACCTGGAAACCCGCGGCCTACCGCTGAATGATGGACTAAACCCCAATCACCCAAGGAGAAATGACATGCGGTATCAGCTGAAGCAGGTCCATTGCCGTCCCTGGCTGTTGCTCGGCCTGTCGCCCAAGCTCATCGAGAGCCACTATGAGAACAACTATGGCGGGGCGCTGCGTCGCCTGAACGCCATCACGGAGCAGCTCGAAGCTCTCGATTTCGGCAAAGCGCCGGGCTATGTCGTCAATGGCCTCAAGCGCGAGGAGCTGATCGCGCTCAATTCCACGCTGCTGCACGAGCTCTACTTCGCAAGCCTGGGCGGCGACGGCAAGCCGACCAAAGCGTTCGCGGAGACCCTGGCCCGCGACTTCGGCTCGGTCGATCGCTGGCGCAGCGAGTTCGTCGCGATGGGCAACGCCCTGGCCGGCGGCTCGGGCTGGGTGCTGCTCGTCTACGTGCCGCGCGATCGCCGGCTGGTGAATCAGTACGCGAGCGATCATAGCCAGGCGCTCGCAGGCGGGATCCCGATCCTGGCGCTCGACATGTACGAGCATGCCTATCACATCGACTTCGGCGCGAATGCAAAGGCCTATGTGGAGGCGTTCATGCGCAATATCGATTCCAAGGCGGTCGAGGAGCGCTACGAGGATGCGTCGAAAGTCGAGCCGCCGCGGCCGCTGGTGCAAAAGGAGTTCGGCGATCTGCCGGGCGTCGGCGTCGAGGAAGTCAAGGCGATGCTGGAGGCGGGAAAGCCGGTGCAATTCATCGACGCCCGGCCGAAGCACTCCGTGTCGCGGATGCAGGACATCGTCGAAGGCGCCACCTGGCGAGATCCGGAACGCGTGCAGGAATGGATGGGCGAGTTGTCGAAGTCCGATCCGGTGGTCGTCTTCTGCGTCTACGGCTTTCACATCGGCTGCCGTACGGCGGTTGCGCTGCGCGAGGCCGGATTCGACGCGAAGTACATGAAAGGCGGCTACTCGGGCTGGAAGGCCCTCGGAGGGCCGGTAAGGATGAACCCCTAGCGCTGACTATCGACTTCGTTGAATTGACATAAAGCACACTTAGGATCGCAACACGTCACGGGGCCGTACTGCCCCGGATTGATAAGGAGCAAACCATGCAATACAAAGTACGCCGTTACTCACATGTCTTTCCCCTGGTTGCCGCATTCGTCATGGCGGGATCGCTTGGCTGGCAGCCCGCGAGTGCCGAAGGAGAATCCCAGGAGCTGCAGGCGATCGCGCAGGCGTTGGGCAAGAGCAAACTCAGCTTGCTTGCGGGCATCCGGCAGGCAAGCCAAGGAAGTGCAAAAGCCATTTCGGCCAAGTTCGAGCTGGAAGACGGGAAGTTGTCGCTTTCCGTGTATACGGCCGGGAAGGGGCTGGCAGTCCCTGCCGAAAAGAATGTGCTTCAGGAGCTGAGCGGCAGCCCCGAACAGGACAAGTGGACACCGCAAGTGGAAGTTTTCAAGGACGTACCACACGTCGCGCGCTCGGCCGAACAGCTCGCAGTGATGTCGCTCGGCCGGAAAAGCCTTACTGCGGTCATCGCCGAGGTGAAGAAAACTCAACCCGGCACTGTCTTCTCGATTACACCTGCGATCCGGAACCACAAGCCCGTCGCCGTGGTGCTCATCGCCAGCAAAGGCAAAGTCATTACAGTGACCCGGCCTCTGTGAGTCGTAGTCCGCACAGCAAGCAGCAACGGTCCCAACGCCACTCTCCAGGAGGTCATGCAATGAAGCCCTTTAGTTTAATTCTCGCGAGCATCGGGTTCGCGATCGGACTATCCACCGCACACGCGGCCGATTACGACTGGTCCCGGGTGGCACAGGCGCTTGGCCGATCCGGTGCAGAATTGCCCGGCGGAATCTACCGCGTCGGTCTGGGGCGGAGCGACCTGAAGGTCACGCTCGACGGAGTCCAGGTCAGGCCCACGCTCGCTTTGGGTTCCTATCTTGCGTTTCAGAAAATGGGCGGTATGGGAATGGTGATGGGCGATCTCGTGCTCCTCCATGAAGAGGTCAACCCGGTGATGAAGAAACTCGTCGAGGGCGGCATCGAGATCACGGCGCTGCACAATCACTTGCTGCGCTCCTCGCCTGCGACCATGTACATGCATGTCCTCGGCCGCGGCGACCCCGCCGAGCTCGCCGCGATACTGCGCACCGCGCTTGCCGAAAGCAAGACCCCGTTGGCGGCGCCGGCACCCGCCGGTTCTCCGCCGCCGCTCGACCTTGACACCGCCGCCGTCGATCAGGCGCTTGGCGCCAAGGGTTCAATCAACAGCGGTGTTTATGGGTTCAATATTCCCCGGGCCGAAAGCATCATGGAGGATGGCATGCCGATTCCCATCGGCATGGGCTCGGGAATCGTCATCAACTTCCAGCCGACCGGCGGCGGCAAGGCGGCCATCACCGGGGACTTCGTGCTTCTCGCACGAGAGGTCAATCCGGTGCTCAAGACCTTGCGCGACGGCGGGATCGAGGTGACGGCACTGCACAGTCACATGCTTACCGAACAACCGCGGTTGTTCTTCATGCATTTCTGGGCGAACGACGATGCCGGAAAGCTGGCCGGAACCCTGAAGGCGGCTCTGAGCAAAGTCAACCGAGCGAAAAGCTGAGCGGAGCGTATCTTGAAAAAAGCCCTCGCATTGATGATTCCGGCTCTCGCATCGGTGACGATCATGACAACTACTCACGCTGAAACTTTCTCATTCGACCGGGACGCACCAGGCGCGCTGCCCGCAGGCTGGCGCGCCGGCGTCACCGGCCGCGGCTTTCCCAAATGGACGGTCGAGGCCGACGCCTCCGCGCCGAGCAAACCCAATGTCCTCAAGCAGTCGGGCAGCGGATTTTTCCCCTGGTGCGTAAGGCCGGACGTGTCCCTCGCCGACGGCTACGTCGAAGTGAAGTTCAAGCCGCTCACGGGCCGCGAAGATCAGGCGGGCGGAGTGATATGGCGCTGGAAGGACGGCGACAACTACTACGTCGCGCGCGCGAACGCGCTGGAGAACAACGTGTCGCTCTACTACACCGCGAACGGCCGGCGCAACACGATCAAGTACGTCGATGCGCCGGTGCCCGGCAATACCTGGCACGCGCTGCGGGTGGAGTTTTCCGGGAAAAAAATCCGCGTGATGCTGGACGGCAAGCCCTACATCGAGACGGACGATGATCACATCGCCGGCACGGGCGCGGTCGGCGTGTGGACCAAGGCGGACAGCGTGACGCTGTTCGACGATTTCGGCTACGGCGTGACGACACGTTGAGATTCACGGGAGAGTTCGAAACGATTTGAAAAATTAGCGCCCGCAAGGGCGACATTTCCGACTTGCTCGGATCGCTGGGGACACAGCAGCCTCCCCTTCAGATGGCATATCCATCCAAGCGCTGGTCACCCCATTTTGGGAGCGACCTATTTATGGATATGGATGGCACAGTTCTGGGATTTTTTCTTCTTGCGGCGTTTCTCGGCGCGGTGACGACCGGTGTTGCCGGTTTCGCCATGGGCCTCGTGGTGTCCGGCATATGGCTGCACATCCTCACGCCGATCCAGACGGTAAGCCTGATGGTGAGCTACAGCGTTTTGCTGCAGGGCTACAGCCTCTGGAAGCTGCGGCACGCGCTGAGCTGGCGCAAAGTCGCGCCGTTCATCATCAGCGGCACGATCGGCGTGCCGATCGGCGCCATGCTGCTGGCGCACATCAACCCGGCCTACCTGCGCACCGGGGTGGGTCTGGTGCTGCTGCTCTACAGCATCTACTACCTGGCGCGGCCGGCGCTCAAACCGGTTCAAGGCGGACTTCACGCCGACATCGGAATCGGATTTTTCAACGGGGTGCTCGGCGGACTGACCGGCCTCGTCGGGATCATCGTGGTCATCTGGTGCCAATTGCGCGGCTGGCCGAAGGACGTGCAGCGCACGGTCTTCCAGCCGGTCATCATCGCGACGAGTGCCATGACCGCGGCCTGGCTGGGTGCGAGCGGCGCGGTCACCGCCGATACGGTGAAGCTGTTTCTGTTGGGCTTGCCGATGCTGCTGGCCGGCACCTGGGTCGGAATGAAACTTTACGGACGGCTCGACGAAGCGGGCTTTCGCAAGGTCGTCCTGATTCTGCTGCTGCTCTCCGGGATCTTTCTGGTCGTCCCCGTATCGACCTTCCGGTGAGTCCGCCTCAGCGCCGTCGCGTGAAAGGAAAACCCCGGCGGCGGTACTGGATCACGAACCAGCCCCCGAGCATGCCGCCCAGGTGCGCGAAGTGCGCCACGCCCGCGTCGGTACCGGTCACCCCGAACACGAGCTCGAGCGCGCCGAAGACGATCACGAAGAAGCGCGCCTGCATGGGGATCGGTGGGAAGATCAGCATGACCATGCGCCGCGGAAAATACATCCCGAAGGCGAGCAGCAATCCGTAGACTCCGCCGGAGGCGCCGATCGTGGGGAACGGCGGAGCGCCCATCACGCTGGTGACCAGAAGCTGACAGAGCGCGGCGGAGACCACGCAGGCGAGGTAGTAAATCAGGAAATAGCGCGAGCCGAATAGCCGTTCGATGTCGCTGCCGAACATGTACAGCGCGAGCATGTTGAAGAAAATATGCCCGATGCCGCCGTGCAGGAAACCGTAGGTGACGAGCTGCCAGATCGCGAATCCGTGATCGAGCGGCCACAGCGCGAACCAGGTTTCCAGTTGCTCGCCGCTCGCGGACTGGAGCAGGAAAACGGCGACGTTGGCGATCAGCAGGGCCTGCGTGACGGGCGGCATGGCGCGAGTCCAAAAAGCGGAAGTCTACGGCCATTCGCGGCGGACGGCTGCCGATGCCATCGAAAAACCCCCTCACGCCGACAGGAAACGCCTTTCACGCATCCATTTGGTCACGGCCCATTTCTCGCCTTCGGCGACGGGAGCGCCCGCGTGCAGGGATCTGTAGTCGACCTGGTTGAGGGTGTTGGCGTATTCGAAATAGACCGCGTTTCCCTTTTTGGCGGAGACCGACAATCCCACTTCCGGAAAAACGGTTTCTCCGCCTGAAATCACGTCGTTCAGATAGACGATCAGGGTGCTGATGCGCTGCCCGCTGCGCGCGAGGGACGCCTTGTTCGCCGGGTTGGAAGGAACGAGGAAATCGAAATGAGGGGTGGTCTTGGCGCCCGGGCCGTAGCGCAGGACTTGCAAGCCTTCGCCGTTTTCGATGGGGCAGCTCATGATCCCGGAGATGCGCCGGTCGAGCTTGGCGATGAACGGCGTCTCCTCGAGCCGGAAGAACATCCCGTCGCTGTCCCGATACTCCGCGATGGTGTTTTCCCCGGTCTCGGGATCGACCACGGTTGAAGCCTTCAACCGCGGGCGGGACAGCTCGATCAATTCGTCGCACTCCTCCGCGCTCAGCACGCCTTCCAGCACCGCAAGGATGGGCTCCTCCGTTCGAGCCAGCACGGAGATGACCCGGTCCGAGGCGCGGATCGTGTTGCCCGGGGCGAGACACGGCGTTTCGTAGCGGTATTCGAGGGGAGGCAGCTCGAGCGTCACGGAATCCCCGGGCGGAGCTGCGCCCGTGCTGCGCGCGTGGACGAACGCATCGATCAGGCCTTGCGCGACCTGCGGCTCGAATTTCTGATCGACCATGCTGCCGACCAGAGCGGATGGAGCGCAGCCCCGATCGAGGTTGTGCAGGATCCAGGTTCTTATTTCGGGAGAAAAATTAACGAGCATCGCCATGGCAGCCGACAACTATCGCGCGCGCAGATGAAGAAATTATGACAGCCCGACAGGAGTCTTCAGCCCGCTGAAATATGCCTGTCATGTGGGCTGTTCAGAATCCGCTCGCAATTTGAATAACCCAGCCAGCCCTCAAGCCCAACCCTCAAGCAACAGGAGAATATCCGTGTACGAAATTTCACGTGGTCGGATCCCGTTTCGCCTTTCACTGATTTCCGCCGTAGTCGGCAGCGCCTTGATCGCGGCCTACTCGGTCAGCGACGCAAAAGACTCGAAAGACTCCAAGGACTCGAAGACCCCCATGACGGTCCGGGGCGCTGTCGCAGGCAGCCTTTTTCTTCCGCCCGCGGGCGGTCTGCCCTCGAGCACCGTCGCGTCCTACTACATGGGCGCCAAAGTCTGTGTGGACTCGAACAATAACGCCGTGTGCGATTCCGGCGAAGCCAGCACCGTCACCGACAAGCGGGGTGAGTTCTATCTGGAAAGCCCGGTCTCCGGTCCGCTCGTCGCCGAAGTCCTGACGACCTCGACCAACGCCGTCTTGCTGAGGGAGAGGGACGACGACCATAGAGGGAAGGACGATTGGAAAGACGACGGGAAAGGCAAGGGGAAGGACGGCGACGAAAACAAGCACGTGCCGAACGCCCCAAGAACGGTGGTCTTCCGTGCCTCCCTGGATCAGATCGAAGAAGGCGCCACCGACAGCCATCGCGGCGAGGGCAGGGCGCTGAACGCCCACGTCACGGTCACGCCGCTCTCCACCGAAGTGGTCCGCATGATGGAGGCGGACAGCCTGCCTTACCTGACGGCGAAGCAGGATCTCGCCGCCCGCCTGGAAGTATCGGCGCATGAAGTACTGAGGGATCCGAACCGGGTACAGGACATCGTGCAGACGGCGCTTCTTACGGAATCGGTCATCCTCACCAACCGCTTCACCTTCGCGACCAAGGCGTTCAACCGCGGCGACGTGCACACGATGAAGGAAGCCGAGCAGGCAGCGATGAACGTCGAGGGCATTCCGCGCTACGACCACATCTTCATCGTCATGCTCGAGAACAAGGCCACGCTGTCGATCAGGAATTCGCCGTTTGCCCCGAAGATCAACGGCTACCTGAATTCCGGCAACCAGTTCGTCAACTACTTCGCGACGGGCAATCCCAGCGAGCCGAACTACACGGCGCTCGGCGGCGCGGACGACTTCGGCATCACCGACGACAGCCAGTGGAACTGCGACGCCACCGGACCGAACGCGGTGCAGGACCTGCCGGTGCCCGACAAGACCCAGCCGGGTCTCGCCAGCTCGCCCTTCGCGGCGACCTGCACGCAGCCGCCGAATCTGGTGAACCACAACATTGTCGGCAAACCCAACCTGTTCAATGCGCTGACCGCCGCCGGCATGAGTTGGAGGACTTACAACGAATCGATGAACCCGGGCCAGGACGTCCGCACCGACAGCGTGGTAGACAATGCCGTCATCGCGCCGGACCACGTGTATGCGCCGGGCACGGTGGGAGGCAATGCGACCACGATCGGCAATCCGCTGCTCAACCTGCCCCTGCCGGCCGGCCTGTACAAGACCAAGCATCATCCGGGCATGGCCTACCAGGGTGTGCGCAGCGCGCCCGAGTTCAAGGCCAGCAACCGCACTTTGGGCGGCGGCCAGTGGGATCCCGTGCTCCTGAACAGCACCGCTTACGCGATTCCGCCCGGCTACAACATCGACCAGTTCGGCAGCGATCTGCTGAGCGGGGACATCGGCCACCTGAACTTCGTGATTCCCGACCAGTGCGACGACATGCACGGGATCACGGTCAGGGGTACCGTCCCCGGCAACCCCGCTCTGGTGACGGCAAGCGACTGCGCTAGCGTAGCCAACAACGTGCCGATTACGACCCCGGCCCCGATCATCACACGCGGCGACAACTACGTCGATTTTCTGGTCCAGAAAATCCAGTCCTCGCCGATCTGGCGCAATCCGCACAAGCGCGTGGCCATCGTGCTGATGTTCGACGAGGGCAACGCGACCAGCGGCTTCAACTCCTGCTGCGGCTGGAACCCGGTCAACAGCAAGGTGGCGAACCCGCTCAAGCAGAATCCGGACGGCACGTTCTCCAAGGATACTTCGGTCAACAACTACACCCTGGGCAACCGCGGGCACGGGAATAGCATCTTCGGCGTCCTGACGAACCAGGTTCGAGCGCCCAAGGGCATCTCAGACAGCGACGCCTACAGCCACTTCTCGTTCGTGCGCACGCTGCAGGACATGTTCCAGCTGGCCGATCCCGCGGATGACGGCTCGTACATGAATCGCTCCAAGTACACGGAGAAATTCATTGCGGCGAACATCCTCAACCTGCCGGAGTACGCGGGCAGCGCCGACACGCACTTCGACTCCGTGCGGCCGATGAATCACGCCTTCGTCGCGCCGGCGGGTTTCGCGCAGAAGCAGTCGGCCGACCGGAATACCCTGCCGCAAGTCGGGCCGGACATCACCCAGACCGGCGTCTGGGCGCTCAAGTAACCGGCAGAGGCGACTCTGCTTGAAGAAGTCGTGGGGCAGGGCGAATCGATCCTGATTCGCCCTGCTTTTTGTTTTTGAGCCGGCCCCAAATGATTCGAGGAGGTGGTCATGCGCTTGCCTAGTCTCCGGCATCTCCCGATCGCAATGCTTGCGCTCGCGGCCATGCTGCTTGTTTCCCTCGAAAGCGCGGGAGGCGAGAGCACGACGCCGTCCGTGTCTTCCGGCGCGCCAATCGTTCAGCCCGATGTGCCCTTGAGTCTCGCTGCCCAGGCAGGCAAAAAAATCTTCTTCGACAAGACTCTGTCCGCCTCGGGAAAGATGGCGTGCGCGACCTGCCACGATCCCGATCGCGCCTACGGGCCGCCGAACGAGCTGCCGGTGCAGCCCGGCGGACCGAAGCTGTCCGATGCGGGAACGCGCGCGGTGCCGTCGTTGCGCTACCAGGAATTCACGCCGCCGTACGCGGACATGCTCGACAACCCCGACGGCATCAGCACGCCCGGCCCCGGGGGCGGCTACACCCAGGACGGCCGCGCACCCACGCTCGCCGACCAGGCACGGATTCCCCTGCTCGCGGCGAATGAAATGGCGAATCGCAGCCCCGCCGCGGTGGTGAAAAAAATTCGCGCCGCGGAGTATGCCGGGCTATTTCGCCAGGCCTTCGGCGAAGACGTATTCGCCCGCACGCAAAAGGCGTTCCGCAAGGCGCTGGAGGCCCTGCAGGCTTTCCAGAGCGAAGACCCGAGCTTCCATCCCTACAACAGCAAGTACGATCTGTATGCGGGCAACAAGATCGGCGGCGAGATGACGCGGGAAGAAAAACGCGGCTTCGACGTTTATAACGATCCCGAGAAGGGTAATTGCTTCGCCTGTCACTACAACGGCCCCGGCCTGAACGGCAGTAGCCGGCTCTTCACCGACTTCACCTACGCGGCCATCGGCGTACCGCGCAACACAGGCATCCCGGCCAACAAGAATCAAAAATATTACGATCTGGGGATCTGCGGGCGGCCCGATCATCCGCGTCCGGAGAGCAAACAATATTGCGGCATGTTCAAGACGCCGACTTTGCGCAACGTGGCGACGCGCAAGGTGTTCTTTCACAACGGCCAGATCAGATCGCTGAACGAAGCGATCCGTTTCTACAACACGCGCGACACGAATCCGGAGCTCTGGTATCCGGTCGTGAACGGCGTGGTGCAGAAATTCAACGACCTGCCGCCGAAGTATCGCAACAACGTCGATGCGCAAAAGCCCCTCGACGGGAGGCCGCGCGGCAGCCAGCCCGCGATGTCGGACCAGGACGTCAAGGACCTGGAGGTCTTTCTCAACACGCTGACCGACGACTACCGGCCGCAACGACAGGCAATGAACAATCCATGAAGACGAAAATCCTCGCAATCTTGGCGACGGGCCTGTCGGGCTTCGCCGCATGCGGACATTCGATGGAACCCATCGCCGAGAATCTCCGTCCGGCCCTGGAAAAGTTCCTGAAGGAAAAAGGCGACTTGTGTCTGGGGAAATTCGACTGGCCGATCGGCGTGAGCGAGCACGACAGCCGGATCGGGACGCGCGACGCGCTGCAGATGCCGGTTCTGGAAAAGATCGGCATCGTCGTTTCGTCAAAAGCCTCGGAAAAGCGCAAGGAAGGCGACATCGAAAAAACCGTCCCGGTAACGCGCTACCGATTGACCGAGGCGGGAAGGAAATCCTATATCGCGAGAGAAACAAGCCATGCAGGCCCCGATGGAACAAAGGTCGTTCATCGGGGCGATTTCTGCGCGGGGAAATTGAGCCTGGATAGCCTGGTCGGGTGGGAAGCGCCGCGAACCGTGGGCGATCATCAGGAGACGACGGTCGCCTATACCTACAGGATCGCCGCCGCTGAGTGGGCCCGCAACCCTGACGTACAAAAGGTGTTCCCGATGGTCGAGCGGATCGTCAAAGGCGAGGGAAAATTGCAACTCAGGCAGCTTTTCCGCCTGACGAAGGATGGCTGGATGGCAGTCAACGCGTGGGAATGACCCCGGAATCTAGAGAGCGTATTTGACGAGAATGCGCGCGAGGCGCGTTTTCTGGCCGCTCCAGTTGGCGAATCCCTCGCACACCTGCTTGGCGGCGTCGCCGTCGGGCCGCTCCGTGAATTTATCCGCGAAGCGCGCCTGCCCCGCCTCCTGCCCGGGCTGCACCCGGGATTCCTGCCAGGGCTGCTTCGAGTCCTCGGCGCCGCGCACGTAGAGCTGGACTTCCTTGATCTTTGCCGACGCCGGCACGCCTGCGCAGACCGTGATCCGCAGCGCGCTTTGCTCGGTGCATTCCTCCCTCGCCCCGGGGACGCCTTCGGGCTTGCACGGCCCGACCACGACACTCGCCGTCACGCCTTCCTCGCCGAGGCGCGACGCGTCCGCGCGCTGAATCTCGGTTTCGATCTGCCTGCGGTCGCCCATGCGGGCCTGTTCCAGGCGCGCCGCGGTCGCGTTGATCTCCGAGAGCTTGGACTGGAGATCGGTGCGCAGCGCGTCACGGTCGCCTTCGCGCAGCGACACGAAATACTGCGAAAGCGCGAAACCGCCCACCGCCGCAGCAATCACCAGCGCGAAGATGAAGATGACCGGGCCGCGCCGCGTTTTCTTGGTGATCGGCTGCCCGCGCTCGCGCTCTTTCATTTCCCTGCGCCAGGAAATGCGCAGCTGGACGAGCGCACCCGCCACCGTGGCGAGGGCGCCGATCATCGAGGCGGTGACCGGTTCGGAAAGGCTAGGAAAATCCATAGGCGGATGATACGAGATCGGCTGCGGGAAAGAAAATGCCGGCGGCAGAGCGCCGTGACGGACGTCACGGTCGAAGCCTGCCAGGCCGCCCGCCGGCTTTCAGAACTTGAACAGCCGTTGCGGATTGTCGACCAGGATCTTCCGCCGCGTCGCTTCGTCCGGCGCCCATTGCCCCAGCAGGTTCCACAGTTCTATCGAGCCGACCTTGTCGGAGAAGGACAGGTGCGGATAGTCGCTGCCCCAGATGATCCGGTCGGGCGCCGCTTCGATGAGCGCGCGCGCCATCGGCGCCACGTCGGCGAATCCCTTCGCGACCGACATGCGGTAGATGCCGGTGAGCTTCACATGGCAGCGCCGCTCGCCACGGGCGAGCAACTCGAGCAGCCGCCGAAAACCGACTTGCTCCACGCCGTCCTTCGCGGGGAACAGGCCGAAATGCGCGATAGTGAAGTCGACGTTCAATTTCTCGAGCGTCGGCATCAGCTCGGCGGTCAGCCAGCCCGGAGTCAGGAAATCCAGCTGCCAGCCGATCCCGGCGCAGCGCGCGCGCAGGCGTTCGATGCGCGGCAGGAGCTTCGCTGCGAATCCCGCTTCGTAGGGTTTTACCGGCGGCACGTTGATGCGCACGCCGCGCACGCCCAGGGCATCGAGGCGCGCGAGCTCCGCGTCGGGGGCGTTCTCGTCGATGTCGGCGATGCCGCGGCAGCTCGCCGCGCCGACTCCGCGCATCGCGTCCAGCATGCAGCGGTTGTCGCGCCCGTAAGCCGAAGGCTGCACGAACACGAAACGCTCGAGACCGAGCCGCTTCGAGAGCGCGAGAAAATCCCCGACCGGCGCGTGCGGCGGCGCGTAACGCAGGTCGGCCTGATTGTAGGGATAGCGTCCGGCCGGGTCGAACACGTGAAAGTGGCAGTCGCAGCCGAGCGGCGGCGACTTGAAATCCGGAGGGCCTTCGTCGCGCGATGACATGGGACTCCCTATTCCGCCTTCGCGCCCGACTCCCTGACCACCTTGGCCCACTTGAGCGTTTCCGATTTGATGTAGGCGGCGAATTCCTCGGGCGTGCTGCCCTGGGCTTCAGCGCCCTGGCCGGACAGACGCTCCACGACATCGGGTAAATGCAGGATCGCGACGATCTCGCGGTTGAGCCGCGCGATGATGGGCACAGGCGTGCCCGCGGGCACCAGCACGCCGTGCCAGGTATTCGCTTCGAACCCGGGGAGCGCGGCTTCATCGACCGTCGGCAATTCCGGCATCGCAGGCGAGCGCTTCAAGCTCGTCACCGCCAGCGCGCGAAGCTTCCCGTCCTTCACGTGGGGCAGGGCGGGAGGCATGGTCGAGAACATGATCTGCACCTGGCCGCCGAGCAGATCGGCGAGCGCCGGAGCGGCGCCTTTGTAAGGCACGTGGATCATCTTCACTCCCGCCATCGAGTCGAACAGCTCGCCGGCGAGATGCGCGGGCGTGCCGTGACCCGAGGAGGCAAAGTTGATTTCGCCGGGCTTTGCTTTCGCGAGCGCGATCAGCTCCTTGACCGTCGTTGCGCGCAGAGAGGGGTGAACCACCAGCACGTTGGGCGTGGACGCCGCGAGCGTCACCGGCGCGAGATCCCTGACCGGGTCGAAAGGCATGCTGGCGAAGAGGCTCGCGTTGATCGCGAGCGGCCCCGCCGATCCCATCAACATCGTGTAGCCGTCGGGCGCGCTCTTCGCGACGATGTCGGTGCCGATGTTGCCGCTGGCGCCGGGCCGGTTGTCGACCACGACCTGTTGCGCGAGGCGCTCGGCGAGCTTCTGCGCGATCGAGCGCGCGATGATGTCGGTGCCCCCGCCCGGCGGGAAGGCGACGACGAAGCGGATCGGCTTCGAGGGATAGGCATCGGCCGCCGCGACGGCCTGCGGCGTCGATATCGCGAGCGCCGCCGCCAGGGATAGAGCGGTGCGGCGGCGCATTACCTTCTTTTCTTCGCTGCTTTCTTCCCGCCGTGCCTGGCAAAATATTCGCGCGCGGTCCGGAAGCCGCCGAGCGCGGCGGGGTAGCCGCAGTAGATCGCGGAGTGCAGGAGGATCTCGCCGATCTCCTTCCGGGTCACGCCGTTGCGGATCGCCCCGTCCAGATGCAGCTCGAGCTCCTCGGCCTTGCCGAGCGCGACCAGCATCGCGATATTCAGCATACTGCGGATCTTGCGCGGCAGCCCGGGGCGCGACCACACCATGCCCCAGGCCGATTTGGTCGCGAGCATCTGCATCGGCATGGAGAACGCGTCGGCGTTCTTGAGTTGCTTCTCCACGTACGCCGCCCCCAACACCCGCTTGCGCAATTTGAGTCCCTGCTCGAACAGCTTGTCTCTCATTTTGATGCTCCTCGTTCGCGCTGCAAGGCTAGGCCGGGGCTTTCGCGGAAGCCTGGCCCGGCTCGGCGCTCGCGTCGGAAAATCGCTCGCACGCGATGGCTTTTTTGCCCTCGCGCTTCGCCCGATACATCAGCGCATCGCAACAGGCGATCACTTCGTCGGGCGACAGCCCCTTGCGACTGAACGCTCCCAGCCCGACGCTGAATGTCGCGGGGCCGCCCTCCTGGCGCAAGGCATCCAATCCGGCACGGACTCTCTGCATGACCGGGAGGGCCACGTCGAGGTCGGAGGCCGGAAAGAGGATGGCGAATTCGTCGCCGCCGAGCCGCCCGATGGTGTCGGTCTTGCGCAGGCTGCGCCTGACCGTTTCGGCGATCCCGCACAGGAGCAGGTCGCCCCTTTTGTGCCCGAAGCGGTCGTTGATCGCCTTGAAATCGTCGACATCGAAGTACGCGACGGAAAACAGGGCGCCGGTGCGCTCGTATCGGGCGATCTCCGTCAGGAGCAGCTCGGTGAACCCTCTGAGGTTCGGAATCCTCGTCAGCCAGTCGACGCGTGCGGTGATTTTTTCGCGGCCATAGGCCGTTCTCAGCGGCACGGTCAGGGCGATGACGATGAGAAACGTAAACAGGCGATTGGCCATGTCCAGGTAGAAATACATCGCCGAGATATATTCGCCCTTGATCTGGTCCAGCACGGTTACCTGCATGACGCAGGCGAGGGCCGTGTAGGCGATCCCCCACTTCGTACCGAGGTTCCAGCACGCGAGGAGAATGACGAAAACATACATGAACGTGAAATTGAGCTCGGCCGGCGTGACATAGTCCGTCACGGCGACGATTGCGAAGAGAACGGTGCAGAGCGCGAGGCCTTCCCGGAAGTCCAGCGCAAATAAGCGCTGCACTGCCGTTTGCCACTCGCGCTGCACTCCGTTTTTCGGTTCGAGATATCGGATCGGCATGGGTCTTCTTCTTTCGTTTTGCGGCAACGGCTCCCACTGGTGCGGCGGGAGGCCTGCCTTTTTCTCGTAAGCCGGCAAATCGCGACAGCCCAGAGTAAGGCCCGATGACTTACAAATAGCTGTCTGCGGATTCTACACTCGGAAATTTCCGCCGGTCATGCCGCAATCCCGCGGCGTCATTCCGGCCGGATGCCCGCGTCGCCGATGACCTTGCCCCACTTCGCGATCTCGGATTTTATGTAGGCGCCGAATTCCTCCGGCGAACTGCCGACCGGCTCGAAGCCCTGGTCGGTGAGCCGCTCGCGCGTCTCCGGAACCGCCAGAATCCTGACGATATTTTCATGCAGTCGGGTGACTGCGGCGCCTGGCGTGTGCGCGGGCGCGAGCACGCCGTACCACGTCGACGCTTCGTATCCCGGCACGCCCGACTCGGCGATCGTCGGCAATTCCGGCAAGGTTTGCGAGCGCGCGGCGCTGGTGACCGCAACCGGCGCGAGCTTGCCCGATTTCACGTGCGGCATGGCCGCCGGCATGGTCGCAAAATACAGCTGCACCTGCCCCGACAGGACGTCGACCATCGCCGGCCCCGCGCCCTTGTAGGGCACGTGCACGATGTCGGCACCGGCGAGGACGCGGAACAGTTCCCCCGCAAGATGCGACGAGCTGCCCACTCCCGCCGAGGCGAAGTTGAGCGTTCCCGGCTTCGCTTTCGCGAGCGCGATCAGTGCCTTCACGGCCCGGACGGGTGTGGACGGATGTACTAGCAGGATGTTGGGGGTGGAGGCGACCAGGCTCACCGGGGCGAAGTCCGCGACCGGATCGAACGGAAGGCTCCTGAACAGGCTGACGTTGATCGCATTGGGCGCGACGTTGCCCATCAGGATGGTGTAGCCGTCGGGCGCGGCGCGCGCCGCGAGCTCGGTGCCGATGTTGCCGCTCGCCCCGCCGCGATTCTCCACGACCACGCTCCGCCCGAGCGTCCCGGTGAGTTTCTGCGCCAGCATTCGTCCGACGATGTCGGTGCCGCCGCCCGGCGGATAGGCGACGATCATGCGGATCGGCTTCGCCGGATAGATCTGGGCCTGGGCCGGTGCCGAGACCGCGAGCGCGGCGAGCGCACACGCTTTCAGGACGTGGAAACCCATGTCCGGATAGTACAGCAGCGATCTAGCCCCAATGGATTTGGCAAGCGCCGCATTGGTCCATGCGGCCTATTTTTCGGCACCTTGTTTTATTACAGTCGGGCTACGCTATGCACAATTATTCCCTGGTTGCCGGGTGCTGGGGCACCGGTACTCATGGGAACCAGGCCGGCCAAAAAAAACCCCAAAGGGAGAGGGAGCCGATACCAAACGACGCGATACCCTGCGGTGCACGGAAATGCGATACAAGTTTACTGTTGAGCCCGCCTATCTCAAGGTCGACCTGTTCGACCAGCACACCGCTGAGGAAACGCAGCAGGTTCTTGCGGCTGTCGCGGCCGAGGCGCGCAAGCACGGGCGCTCGCAGATCCTCATATCGGCTCATGCTTCAAGACCGATATTCAGAGTCTCACAACACGGACTGCCTGATTACTTCAAAGAGCTCGGCGAGGTGTCGAGATGCAGGGTTGCCCTGACGGGCGATTCCCCGGAGCTCAGGCTCTCCCAGGAATATATCGAGTCGCTCGCGCAACGGCACGGGGTCAACCTTCGGAGCTTTCGCAGCGAACAGGCGGCGCTCCAATGGTTCAAGGACCGGCGATGGGCGGACCGGCGCGAGCGACAGGAGGCGTGGGACGGAAAAGACCGGCGCCAGCAATGGCGCCGCAGCCTGGTGGGTACCCATCCGGATGACTCTGGAGATGTTCACGCCTGAGGGGCAGATCCGGACCCGGTACATCCGTACGCGAGCCGCTATTCCGCGATCGGCAGTGCGACCGGCCTGCGGGTTGCGGCGGAGCGCTCGATCGCAAGCGTCACCTCCAGCGCGTTGCGCGCTTCGCGGGGAGTCGCGAGCACGCAGGGCTTGCCGAGCGCGAGGTGATCGAGCCAGGCGCGCGTTTCGTTCGCGATCGGTCCCCAGAAGTCGCCGAGCGCCCAGTCGCCCGGCGTCCCGCTTTGCAGGAACACCATGTTGACCGAGTGATCGGGCAGATAGACGTGCGGAACGCCTTTCTCGCTGTACATCAGCTGATCGGTGTGATCGTCGTCCAGGATCATCACGCCTTCGGTGCCGAGAAGCTCGACGCGCGCCGCGTGCCCGAGCGCGGGATATTTCGCGGGCAGCGCGTAGCTCACCCCCAGGTTCGCGACCGTGCCGTCGCTGTAGCTGAGAATCGCCCAGTTGACGTCGTCGGTGTCGTGGCCGGCCGCCTTGAGCACGCCTTTCTGTCCGCGCGCGAACACCTCGGTGACGTGCGCGCCCTCGAGGAACCAGTTCACCAGATCCACGTAATAGGTCAGCGCGTCCACCACCGGGGTCGCGCCGGGGTTGCGCCTGAGCATGGCGAGCGCCTGCGAGCGCGAGTTGAACACGCGCGCGCTCGCGCCGACGATCTTGCCGACGCGCCCCTGAATCACCTGCTCTTTTGCGATCAGGTAACGCTCTTTGTAGCGGCGGCTGTAACCGACGCGCAGGTTTGCCTTGCGCCTTTCCGTCTCCGCGACGATGCGGTCTGCTTCGCCGAGCGTCAGTGCGAGGGGCTTTTCCACGAGCACCGCCTTCCCGCGCTCGAGTGCCTGCATCACAGGCTCGACGTGCTCGCCTTCGCTCGTCGCCACGATCACCGCGCTCACTTCCGGGCGCGAAATGGCCGCGAGGTTGTCGCTGGAATGAAACTGCGCGCCGACTTTCTGCGCCGTGTCGCGCGCCCGCTCCGAATCGGCGTCGGCGACGGCGATGAAGTTGACGGCGGAATGTTCGGAGGCAAGCCGCGCGCGCAGTGCGCCGATGCGCCCGGCACCGACGACGGCGATCCCCAGCGGCTCGCGTGCGATCATCGCGCCGCTACTCCGGCTTGATCCCGGCTTCGCGAGCGAGCCGGGCCTTCTTCTCGAATTCCGCCTTGATGTAAGCGGTGAATTCCTCGGGCGAGCCGCTCGCTTTCAACTCGATGCCTCGCTCGATGAAGCGCTTGTGAAGCTCGGATTCACTCACTGCCTCCGCAACCGCCCGGTTGATGCGGACCAGAGCCGCGCGAGCTGTCCCCGCCGGCGCGACGAGCCCGTTGAAGGTGATGTCTTCGTAGCCCGGCACTCCCGCTTCGTCCAGGGTGGGCACCTCGGGCAGGAGCGGCGAGCGCGCGAGGCTGGTCACGGCGAGCGCGCGCACCTTGTCCGCCTTGATCTGCGGCGCGGAGGTGCTCACCTGGTCGAACATCATCGTCACCTGCCCGCCGATCACGTCCACCAGCGCCTGGGAATTTCCCTTGTACGGGACGTGCAGCATCTTCACGCCCGTCTGGCTGCTGAACAGCTCCGCCGCCATGTGGCCGGTCGAGCCGTTTCCGGAAGACGCGTAGGAAAGCTTGCCCGGCTGCGAACGGGCGAGCGCGATGAGCTCCTTCACCGAACGCACCGGCAATGCGGGATTCGCGATCAGCACCTGCGGCACCAGACAGGTGAGCGTGATGGCCGCGAAGTCCTTCAACGGATCGTAGCCGGGACTGGGTACGATCAGCGGCACCGTGGCGAAGGTGTTGGCGATCGCGAGCAGCGTATAGCCGTCGGACGCGGATTTCGCGACGTACTGCGTTCCGACGAGGCTGGAGGCTCCCGGCTTGTTCTCGACGATGACCGCTTGACCGAGGCTCTTCGAGATCTGCTCCGCGACCGTGCGTGCGACGATATCGACGTTGCCGCCCGCCGAGAGCGGCACGACGATGCGGATCGCGCGATTGGGATAGTCCGCGCTCGATTGCGCGAGCGCGGCCGGGCCGCATGCCGAAAGCACCACCGGGAGAAGAATCCGGGCAAGTCTCATATTGCCTCCGATTGTATTATGCTCGACGTCCGCCCATGTCGATCGCCTGGAACGCATTCACCCCCGCATCCGCACTGATAGGCGGTGCGATCATCGGCGCCGCCGCCGCCCTCTTTGCCGTGCTGAACGGCCGCATTGCCGGGGTCAGCGGCATTCTCGGCGGCCTCGCTCGCCCGCAGGCCGGCGACGTCTCGTGGCGGATCGCCTTCGTCGCAGGCCTCATCGCCGCGCCCCTCGCGTGGGGCCTCCTCGCCGCGCTGCCGGAGATCCGGGTCGACGCGAATTATTTCGCGCTCGCGGCCGCGGGGCTGCTGGTGGGAGTCGGCACCCGCTACGGCGGAGGATGCACCAGCGGCCACGGCGTATGCGGCGTATCGCGCCTGTCGCCGCGCTCGATCGCGGCGACGCTCGCGTTCATGGCCGCGGGCTTCGCGACCGTGTATGTTGTCCGCCACCTGATCGGATCGTGAGAACTTCCGTGTATACGGCCGCCTCCTTCGCAGCGGGCTTCGTTTTCGGCTTGGGACTCCTCGTCGCCGGGATGGCGAACCCGGTAAAGGTGCTCGGCTTTCTCGACCTCGCCGGCGCCTGGGACCCTTCGCTCGCCCTCGTCATGGCGGGTGCCGTCGCGGTGGGCGCGGGCGCCTTTGCCTTCATGAAGAAACGCACGCGGACCCTGCTCGGCGCGCCGGTGCTCCTCCCGGGCGCGCGCCGTATAGACAAGCGGCTCGTCTTGGGCAGCCTCGTGTTTGGGGTGGGCTGGGGACTGGCGGGCATCTGCCCCGGACCCGCGCTGGTTCTGGCCGGCACCGGTTCGGCGAAGGGGCTGGTCTTTCTCGCCGCGATGATCGTCGGCAACCTGGCCTTCGAATTCTTCGAGAAGAAAAAGCGCGCTGCGTCGGACCCCGCGCAGATGCAGTCAAGCTAGCCCATGGCGACGCCGAAACCCAAACGCAAGTCCGGCCTCAAGCGCGCCCCGCCGAAGCGCATGCCGAGGAAGGCCAAGCCCGGCACGCGCGGCCTCCTGCCCGCCGAGTGCCGGCTCGACTCGCTGCCGGCCGATGCGGAGGAAGTGCGCGCAAGAATCGAGCGCGAAGGGGGCCTCGTGCTCGGCGCCTACAGCGATCCGCTCGGGAAGAGCCCGCTCATCTTCGCGATCCTGCCCATCGATCGCATCGAGCCGACGCCTTTTCAGCGCGACCTTTCGCAGACACACCACCGCAAGCTCGCCGACGTCCTCGACCGCACGGGGATGTTTCTCGATCCGGTGATCGCGGTCACCGCGCCGAAGGAAGGCTTCTGGACCCCGAACGGAAGGCACAGGCTGGAGGCGATGAGGAGGCTGGGCGCGCGTTCGATCACGGCGCTCGTCGTGCCCAAGCGCGAGATCGCCTGGCAGATCCTCGCGCTCAACACCGAAAAGGCGCACAACCTGCGCGAGAAGTCGCTCGAGGTGATCCGCATCTACCGGGGCCTGCTGGATGAGGACGCGAAGCGCGCGGAAAGCGGGTTCGCCTTCTACCTGGAGGAGGCGTCGCTCGTCACGCTCGGCGTGTGCTACGAGAGAAACGGCAAGTTCGCCGGCGGCGCCTACAACCCGATCGTGCGTCGGCTGGAAAAGTTTTCGGAGGAGCCGCTGTCGAAAGCCATCCGGGAGCACGAAAAGCACGCCGAGTTGCTCATGGAACTGGATGCGCGCGTCGCCGAGGCCATCGCGAAACTGAAAGCGCGCGGCTTCGTCAGTCCCTACCTGCGCGCCTTCGTCGTCGCGCGCGTGAATCCCCTGCGCTGGATCCAGGGCGAACCGCCGCCGCTGGAAGAAGTGCTGAAGACCATGCGCGATCGCGCGGCGAAATTCAACGCGGAGAAAATCAAGCAGGAAGACCTCGCCTCGGCCGGCGGCGCGCCCGACACCGAGGACTAGGGAAGCTCCGGTTGCCGTCATGCCCGCGAAAGCGGGCATCCAGCGATCGGCTGAAATTCCTGGATTCCCGCTTACGCGGGAATGACGAAATCAGTTCAGAGCCTCCCTGGCGGGTCCTTCCAACAGCCTAGGCTTCAAGGCGCGGCGGCGAGCAGGCGGGCGAAGTCGCCCAGCTCGTTGCGGTTGAGGTCGGACACGAGCCAATAGCCCATGCCGCCGTGCGCGAAGCTCTCGATATTGAAACCGTTCCGCGTCAGCGCCTGCCCTGCCTTCTGCGCCGGGGCAGGCCAGACGAACACGTCGATCACGTGCTGGCGGCGCCGGTAGACGAGCACCGCGACGGATTGCCCGCCGACGTAGTCCAGCCTGCCGCCCTGCAGCTCGAATCCGTGGGCCGAGAAGTCGGCGACGGGCGGAGAAAAAGCGAGCCGCGCGCTGAGCCACGGCTTTACCGTGTGCTGATCGGAGGATGCGACGTCGTACAGGCGGTTTCCAAGCGTCTCGCGCACGTGGCTCGCCAGCACTTCCTGCGCGATGCGCTCGTCCTCGCCCGGCCGCATGACCACGACAGCGACGACCCAGGTGACGAGTGCAATCGCGGCAATCAACGCTGCCGGTCTCAGCCATGCCCCCCAGCCGGCGCGTCGCGGTATTTCTTCAGGTGCTGTCGGTACCGAGGCCCGCAGGCGCGCGGCGAGCGAGGCGGGCGCGGCGTGATAGTCCGCGCGATCGCGGATTGCCGCGGACATCTCGCGCAGCCGCTCGCTGGCCGCGCGTGCGGCCGGGTTCCCGGCGAGATGCGCCTCGAGCTCGACGCTCTTCGCGGCATCGAGCTCGCCGTCCACATAAGCGTGCAACAGTCCCGCGGCTTCTTCGCGCGTCATCGGTGCACCTGCGATGCGTTGGATATGGCCTGCAGCGATTCGGCGAGGAGCCGCCGTCCCCGCGCAAGCCGCGACATGACCGTGCCGATCGGCACATCGGTGATGCGCGCGATGTCCTTGTAGGAGAGGTCCTCGAGCTCCCTCAGGATCAGCGCCTCGCGGAATTGCGCGGACAGCGCGGCGAGCGCCTCGTTCAGCATGCGCCGGTCGCACTGGCGAAGGGCGAGGGCTTCGGGGCTGCCCTCATCGACCAGATGCAGCTCGGCGGTGCGGTCGTCGAAACCGGCGAGCTCGGCGGGCCGGTTGACCTGCAGCCAGGTGAAGCAGGAATTGCGCACGATGGTGAGCAGCCACGGCTTCGCTTCGCCGCGCAGGCCGTCCAGGAAGCGAAAGGCGCGCAGCATCGCTTCCTGCACCACGTCCTCGGCATCGTGATCGTTGCGCGTCAGCCAGCGCGCGAGGTTGAACGCCGCGTCCAGGTGCGGCAGCACTCGTTGCTCGAATCGTCGTTTGCGCTCGCTCAAGGTTTCTTTCGCGGACGGAGTGGGTCGTGTGCGCCATGATAGCGCGCCGACTCACGCCGTGACGTGGATCGTCCCTGACATCGTCTCGTGGCCTTCGCCGCAGAAGTTGTCGCAGAAATATTCGAACTCGCCGGTCCTGTCCGGCGTGAGGCGCACCCGGGCGACCTGGCCGGGCGCGATGTCGGTGCGAACCTTGAAGTCGGGCGCGTTGAAACCCATCAGGACGTCGGCGGTCGTGAATTCGAGCACCACCGGCTCGCCCTTCTTCAACTCGATCTTCCCGGGCACGAACTCGAACTTGCGCGCCGTGATCCGGATCACCTTCTCCTGCGGTTGCGCGAAGACCGCTGCGGTGCCGGCCAAGGCGGCGATTCCCGCAGCGAGCACGCGGCGGCGTTCAGGGTTCATCGATTCATACCTTGATCACCGGATACTCGGTGATCTCGTATTCGGCCTTCTGTACTTCGGCGTCCACGCCGCGGAAGCCGAGTCCCTTGTAAGGCTGCGCCGGATCCCAGGCCACCGGCGCGCGCTTGGGCTGCGAGCCGGGTGCGATCAGCGGGAAGATCAGCGACTTCGCCGAATGGTGCGCGATGTGGCCGGTCATGTGGTGATTCTCCTGGTGGATGTGACCGTAGAACACGGTCACGTTGCGGTAAGGCATCAGGAGCTCCATCGCCTGCGCGCCGTCGCGCGTCGCCCAGTCCCATTGCGGCATGAGATCGAACAGCGGCCGGTGCGCGAACACCACGATGCGCGCGTTCTTGTCCTGTTTGTCGAGATCCGCCTTGAGCCACACGAGCTGGGTCTCGCCGAGGCGCGCGGAGGCGTCGGAGACGTTGTCGACGGCGATGAAGTGGACGCCCTTGTGATCGAACGTGTAGTAGCTCGGGCCGAAGAGCTCCTTCCACGCCTCCCCGTTGTCGAGCGAAGCATCGTGCTCGCCGGGCATGAAGCGTACGTTCTTGTTCTTCAAGGCCCCGACGATGTCGCGGAACTCGGCTAGCCTGCGCCTTCTTTCCTTGGGGTCGTCGGTGGTGTGGGTAAGGTCTCCGGTGAAGACGATAAAGTCCGGCTCGAACGAAAGCGCGTTCACCGCTGCCACCGCCTTCTGCAGCGTGCCGTCGGCGTCCGGATTCAGCGCCGGTCCCTTGAAGCCCCAGTGCGTGTCCGAGAGCTGCACGAAATAGAAATCGTCCTGCTTCGCGCCGGCCATGCTGGCGCAGCCCGCGAGGCCGGAGGCGAACACCGCGCCGCCCAGGCCCGCAAGCTTGAGAAATTCCCGTCGATCGATCGATTCGTTCATTGCAGTCTCCTTTAAGGAATAAGCGGGCAGTCGCCCTGATAAGCCGGTCACACAATGCAAGACCGGAAGAGCCGCGACTTTATTCCCGAAATGTTTCCGAAATATTTTCCTTGCGGGGAAGCTTCCGGGGCGCGGCGCCGATACAATTCGCCTCTACGCCGGAGGGCTGCTTGGAAGCGTTTTTCGTGTCGGTCGGAATCGTCGTCCTCGCGGAGATGGGCGACAAGACGCAACTCCTCGCGCTCGTCCTCGCGGCGCGCTACCGGCGCCCCGTGCCGGTGATTCTGGGAATTTTCGTGGCGACACTGGCCAACCACGCCCTTGCCGCATGGCTCGGCGCGGAGGTCGCCGCGATGATCGGCCCGGAGGCGCTGCGCTGGATTCTGGGCCTGTCGTTCCTTGCCATGGCGGCGTGGGCGCTGATTCCGGACAAGCTGGAAAAGGAAAAGCCGCAAAGCGCGCGCCTCGGCGCGTTCGTAGCGACGCTCATCGCCTTCTTCCTGGTGGAGATGGGCGACAAGACGCAGATCGCGACCGCCGCCCTGGCTGCGCGCTACGCCTCGATTGCGGTGGTCGTCGCCGGCACGACGCTGGGGATGATGCTCGCCGACGCCCCGGTGGTGTACTTCGGCGAGCGCATCCTGCGGCGGGTGCCGGCGAAGATCCTGCGCCGGGTCGCGGCGGCGAGCTTTGCCGTGCTCGGCGCGATCGCTCTCCTCGCCCCAGCGTCCGCCGGTTGACTGCGGAATCCGGCGTAGTATCCTGTCTGCATATCTCCGCCGTGACGGCGGACCATCACACGCAAGGAGAAATCATGGCATCCGCGACCCGACCCGCCGTAAAGATTGCTCCCAACAACCCGGTGTTCGATCTGCCGGTCATCGTCGGCATCGAGGAAGGGCTGTTCGAGAAGGCGGGGCTGGACGTGAGCTTCTCGGCGACTTACGCCGACCGCGAGAAGGACAGCGCGGAGAAGCCGGTGCTCTCGCGTCTCAAGGAACAGATGTTCGAATGCGGCTCGGCCGACAGCTACAACGTCTGCGAGTGGGCGAGCATCGATCGCCTGGAGCGCGGCAAGCGCGGCGGCAGCATCGCGGCCCTGCGCGCCGCGGTCGCGGCGCAGGCCATCCTGACTTTCGACGAAGCGCTGCAGACGCCGCGCGACCTCGCCGACGTTCCCGTGGTGGTGCAGGAGCTCACCGGCTCGCACTACACGACGCTGCAGATGCTGGAGAGCGCCGTGGGACGCGAGCACGTCAAGATCCAGAACGGCAGCCTGCCGTCCAAGCGCTGGGAGGGTCTCAGGGACCGCACTTATCGCGCGGTGGCGGTGATGGAGCCCTTCATCAGCCTGAGCCTGAAAGAAGGCGCGCATATCATCGCCGCTTCGTTCTATCGCGGCGGCGAGGTGGTGGCGGCCGACCTGACGGCCGAGGAGCGCAAGGCCTACTACGACGCCGAAAACCAGGCCGTCGATCTCATCAACGGTGACTTCTACAAATACGCGCATCACGTTGCCGCGGCGACCAAGGGCGCCTTGCAGCCGCGCGAACTGCTGCGCGCCTTCGTGCACTACAAGCACGTCGACTACTACGATCCGGCCTTGTTCAACCGCGCCTACGACTGGATGAAGGCGCGGGGGATGACCGAAGGCCAGAGCGAGCACGCGGCCCTGGTCGTCGGCTGATCGCTTCGCTCCCTAGCTCTCCAGGCCCAGGAACTTCGCCGGGTTCTTCTTCATCATCAGGTCGACGTCGGCCTGAGACAGGCCTTCGCGCTTCATCCCGTTCGCCATCATCTCCAGGCCGTCGGCGTGCGTTGGCGTGCCGTTCTGCCCGAGGTCGCTCGAGAGGATGAAGTGCTGCGCGCCGACCTCCTTGATGACCTTGGCGATGTCGGCGAAGGACACGCGGCGCCAGGTGCGCAGGAACGGCCAGTAGGATTGCGGCCCGTGAATGTCGTTCAGGAAGCAGTACTCGATGAATGCGCCCATGGCGACGGCCTGCTTCACTTGCTCGAGCGTCATTCCCGGCACCTCGGCCATGGCGTGGGTGACGACGATGTTCTTGACGCCCAGCTCCTTCGCCCGCTTGATCACCGCGAGCGATTCTTCGGGCGCGATATGGCCGGTGGCGAGCGAAAGGTTCTCGCGCGCGATGATCTTCAGCACCTCTTCCGTCTCCGCAAACACCTTGCCGCCGGCCGCGACCTTGAGCCCTTCGCCGGGCTCCTTGAGAATCTTGTGCTGGTTGTCGGCGTCGAAGGTCGGCAGCCAGACCACCTTGCCGCGTCCGCCCGACATGCGGTGAAACCACTCCACGGCCATGGGATTCACGCCGCCCACGGAGCGGTTGAGCGCGATGCCGCCCCATACCTCGATTCCGGGCACGGTGCGCATCACCAGCGCCGCGCGGGCCGCCGTGGGGGCGATGTGGTTCTTCAGCACGAAGCCGCGCATGCCCTTGCGCGCTGCGATACGCGCGACCTCGAAGTCGTCGAGGCTGCGGTTGAACGCGTCCGGATCGCTGTGGACGTGGATGTCGATCGACCCGGCCGCCGGGCTCACCTTCGGCGGCGGCGGCGGGAATCCGGTCTGCGCAAACAGCACGATGGAAAACGCGAGTGCAGACGCACCCGCGCACACTGCCGTCCAGGTCTTGAACCGCTTCATGATCGCCTCGCCTCCTTTTTGATGTGCTCCCTGCAAGCCAACATACCTTAGAACTTCATCGCCCGCTGGACCGCCGGCCGCGCGGCCATCTCGTCCGCCCAGCGCGCGACGTTCGCGAAACCCTCGAGCAGGGCGGGCTGCGTGCCCCTCATGCGGGCGACCAGGCCGTAGAGCGCGAAGTCGGCGATGGTCACCTCGCTGCCGGCGCAGCAGCGCTCTCTTGCCAGCCTGTCGTCCCAGACCTTCGTGTAGTTCTTCCACATAGCCTTGAAGATGTCGACCGTCGGGGCGTGCTGCTCCTTGGCGCGCGACAAAGTGAAGATCGTGGTGACCATGCCGCTCATGTCGCTCCCGGCGCTCGCGAGCGCCTGCCAGAATGCCGGCCGCGCCGCAGGGTCTTTCGGCAGGAACTTGCCCGATTTCTCGGCGCAGTACATCAGCACCGCGAGCGACTGCGAGATCGTCACCGGCTTCCCGCCGGGTCCGTCGCTGTCCACGATCACCGGGATCTGGCCGTTGGGGTTCATCGCGAGGAACGAGGGCGATTTCTGCTCGGCCTTGGTGAGGTCGATCGGGTGAAAGTTGTAGGCGAGGCCGCATTCTTCCAGCCCGATGCGCGCGCGCATGCCGTTCGAGGTGCCGGCGGCGTAGAGGTCGATCATGGATTCTGGCTCCGTAGTGAAGTCGAAAGCCGTAACTCTAAACCGAATAGGGCTAAAATGCGGGGCTGGTCGGGGGGATCCCAAGGGAGTCGTCCATGACAAGACAACTGCTTGCAGCCGCCGCTCTCGCTCTCGCTTTCACTGGAGGTCATTCCGCAACGATCCCGGCCCAGAATTCCGCGGCGCTGGAAGGTCGGGTGAGCTCCGCCGAAGAAGGTTTGATGGAGGGCGTGGTCGTCAGCGCGAGGAAAGCCGGCTCCCCCATCACGGTCAGCGTGGTGAGCGACGAGAAGGGCCATTTCAGCTTTCCTTCTTCCAAGCTCGTATCCGGCCAGTACGCGCTTCGGGTTCGCGCCACAGGTTACGAGCTCGACGCTCCGGTCTCGATGGATGTGGTTCTCGCCGTGCCCGCCCTGGCCGATCTCAAGCTGCGCAAGGCCAGGGACATCACTCCGCAGCTCACCAACGCCGAATGGATCGCGAGCTTTCCCGGAACGCCCGACCAGAAGAAGTTTCTCTACGGCTGCGTCGGCTGCCACACGCTGGAGCGCATCGCGAAATCGAAGCACGACACGGCCGGTTTCCTGCAAGTCATGAAGCGCATGGCGAGTTACGCCAACAACAGCCACGTGGAACGGCCGCAGGTCCGGGTCCGCGCCCGGGATCCCGTGCGCAACTTCGGCCCCGACTTCGAAAAGCAGGCCGCGTTTCTCGCCACCCTCAACCAGAGCGCGGGCCCCTGGTCGTACGCGCTGAAAGCCCTGCCGCGCGCGAAGGGCAAAGGCACCCGCGTCGTCATCACCGAGTACGATCTGCCGCGCAAGCTCATGCCGCACGACGTGATCGTCGATCGCGACGGCGTCGCCTGGTTCTCCCAGTTCGACGAGCAGTTCCTCGGAAAATTCGATCCGCGGACCTTGAAGACCAGCGAGTTCGCGATTCCCGTGCAGCGGCCCGGCTTCCCGAAGGGCACCCTCGATCTGGAAGTGGATCCGCAGGGCAACCTGTGGATGTCGCACATGTTCCAGTCGGGCATCGTGAAGTTCGACAGGAAGACCGAGAAATTCCAGGCGTTTCCCCTGCCCGCGGGTACGGTCAACGACGATTCCCAGCAGTCGATGGTCGGCCCGCAGCGCTGGACGGTGGACAACAAGGTGTGGCTCAACGACGCCGGCATCCCGGGCGTGCATCGCCTGGACATGGCGACCGGCAAGTTCGAAACCTGGAGACCCTACGAGAACCTGCCGAAAGGGCCGCACTCGGTATACGGCATCTACGCCGACTCGAGGAACAACATCTTCTTCATGGATTTCGGCGGCGAGAACGTCGGCAAGATCGAGGCCGCGACCGGCAAGCTGACGCTTTTCCCGACGCCGACGCCGCGATCGCGTCCGCGCCGCGGCCGGATGGACGATCAGGACCGCGTGTGGTTCGCCGAGTGGCGCGCCGAGAAGATCGGCATGTTCGACACCAGGACCGAGAAATTCCGCGAGTGGACCGTGCCCACGCCGTTCACCGCGCCCTACGACGTGGCCCTGGACCGCGACGGCAAGGTGTGGACCGCGGGCATGAACACCGATCGCGTCCTGCGCATGAACGTGGAGACGGGCGAGTTCACCGAGTATCCGCTGCCCAGCCCAACCAACATCCGCCGCGTGTTCGTGGACAACTCGACCGCGCCGCCCACCTTCTGGGTGGGTAACAACCATCACGCGGCGCTCGTCAAGCTGGAGCCGCTGGAATAGGCAGGCTTGAGCCCCGCACGCAAGCGAAGCCTGATCTAGGGAAGCTCTGAATTGAGCCCCGCACGCAAGGGAAGCCTGATCTAGGGAAGCTCTGAACAACCCATGATCCCCGATAGATCCATTCGGGGACAAGCTTCGTCATTCCCGCGTAAGCGGGAATCCAGGAATTTCAAGCCGCTTGCTGGATGCCCGCCTTCGCGGGCATGACATTAAATCAGAGCTTCCCTAGCCAGCCGTCCTCGCGCTCAGGCGACGCCGGGCAGGACGATCCTGAAAAGGCTGCCCTTGGATTCCTCGCTCTCCAGTTCTATGCGGCCGCCGTTCGCCGCAACCGCCCAGCGCGCGATGGCCAGACCCAGCCCCGAGCCGCCCGATTCCCTGGCCCGGCCCGGATCCATCCGATAAAAGCGCTCGAAGATCCGCTCCCGGTGCGCAGCCGGAATTCCCGGGCCTGTGTCCTGCACTTCGATCGAGGGCTGCCCGGAGGCGGTCGCCGCGGTCCGGACATGGATCGCGCCGCCGTTGGGCGTGTACTTGATTGCGTTGTGCAGAAGATTCATCAGGCCGATCCGGAGAATGGCGGGATCGCATACGGCCGCCACGGGTGCGGCGGATTGAACGCTCAAGGTCTGCTTCTTTTCCTCCGCGAGCACGCGAAGATGCTCCGCGACGTTGCCCGCGAGCGCCGACAATTCCACCGCTTCGCGCACCGGCTGGGCCGCGCCGGAATCGGCGCGCGTGAGCATGAGCAGGCTGTCCACCAGCCGGGTGAGTCGATCGACTTCCTCCAGCATGCTGCCGATGACGTCGCGGTAGGTGCCCGCCTCGAGCGGAACCTGAAGCGCGATCTCGCCCACGCTGCGCATCGCCGTCAGCGGCGTGCGCAACTCGTGCGATGCGTCCGATGTAAACCGGCGCAGCCGGTCAAAGGCATCGTGCAGCCGCGACAGTGTGTCGTTGAAAACCGTTGCGAGACGCCCGAATTCATCCTGCGGATTTCCGACCGGAAGGCGCTCGCCGAGCGAATCCGCGGTGATCTCCCGTGCCTTGTCCGCCATGGCGCCGACCGGCGAGAGGACGCGCCCGGCGAGGAAATAGCCTCCCGCAATCGCCAGGCCCACGGCGAAAGGGGCGCCCATCGCCAGGATCGCGACGAGCGTCCAGAGCGTATCGCGACGGGCGCTTTCGTCGATCGCGGCTGCGATGGTGTAAGAGGGCTCCGCCACGGCCTGCACGCGATACCAGCGCCCGTCCGGCGCCGTCCAGGAAGTGGGCGGAATCGCGCCGCTACCCGGCAGCGCGCGCGAGAGACCGACCCGCTCCCATCCCTCGGTTTGATGGCGCAGCTTGCCGCCTACGGTCAGCTGGAACAGCGCGATTCCCGATTCGGACGCCAGATCTCCGATCTCGTCCGGCTCGTGGTGATAGACCCAATCGATGGTCGTCAGCGCACGGAGCAACTGACGATCCACTCCCTCAAAAAGACTTGCCTTCACGAGAATCACTATCCCCGCCGAGAAGGCGCAGACGATGAGCGTCAGCACGCCCGCGTGCCAGAGGGTCAGGCGGGCGCGCACGCTCAAGGGGCGGGCCCTCATTCGTGTCTCGCTCCCAGGACGAATCCCGCGCCGCGGACCGTGTGCAGCAGCTTCTTCTCGAACGGATCGTCGATCTTGCGGCGCAGCCGCGTCATGGTGACGTCGATGACGTTGTCGAGCGGGGTGGCGCGCGCGCTGACATGCCATACGTCGCGGGCGAGCATTTCCCGCGAAACGATCCGGCCCGGGTGGCGCAGCAGGCACTCGAGAATCTCGAACTCCTTCCCGGTCAGTTCCAGGGGCTGTTCCCGCCGTGCCACCTTGCGCGTGGCGAGGTCCATGTGGAGATCCTCGTGCTGCAATTTCAGGCTCGGGTCCGCGCGCCCGCGGCGGAGCAGCGCGCGGATTCGCGCGAACAGCTCCGGGAACGTGAACGGCTTGACGAGATAGTCGTCGGCGCCCCTATCCAGGCCGAGCACTCTGTCCTCGACGGCGTCCCTGGCGGTGAGGATGAACACCGGCGTCGCCACTCTGCGTTTGCGCAAGCTGGTGAGAACGTCGATGCCGTCGCGCCTCGGGAGCGAGAGATCGAGCAGCACCAGGTCGAACGAATCCCGGCTCGCGAGCGAGAAGCCCTCTTCGCCGTCGGCGGCCATGCGGACTTCGTAGCGTTCGGCTTCGAGTCCTTCCTGCAGCGCCTTCGCGACTTTTTTCTCGTCCTCGATGACCAGGATGCGCACGGCAGGCTCCGCTGCGGGAATTCGCCCGACAGTATAGGCGTTGTTCCCGCTGCGGGAGAATGGTCTAGATTCCCACCTCCTCCCGAAGGGACGCGCGCATCAAGGCGTAGTAAGCGGCGCGAGCAGGATCACGGCGGGACGGTGGTCGAGGCGGCCTGCGTCCAGCCCGAGCCGCTCCAGAGGTAGAGATTCCCTGCGTCGTTGCGCGTATAGACCTGGCCGCCGTTCGCGACGTACAGCTTGACCCCGAATCCGCCGCCGGCTTGCCTCCCACTTAACATAAGCGCGAAACCACCGCCCGATTTGCTCGATCCGAAACTCCAGGTCCCTTGAGCCGTCGTCAGCGTCTGCGAGGTCGAAGGAGGCGTTGCTCCAGGGACCGCCGTCGAGCCATCGGGAGAATTCCCCGAGGGCGCGGATGCGGGCATCGTCGCCGAGGCCGAATTCGAGCAGGCGCTCGAATTCCCGGCCGCGTCGAAGGCGCTGACGCACCAGGTGTACGACTGCCCGGCCGCGAGACCGGAGTCCGTAAAGGAGTTGACCGTGCTCGTCGCCACCTTGGAGAGCGCCGAGCATCCCGCGCCCGCGCAGCGCCAGATGGCGTACCCGGTGACCGCGACGTTATCGCTCGCGACGGACCAGGTCAGTGCGACCGAGCTCGCGCTCGAAGCTGAAGCGATAAGCGCGACGGGCGCGGCCGGCGGCAGCGTATCGGGCCCGAGCGACGCCGCCAGGGATCCCATCGTCGTCAGCGGCATGGTGTAGACCACCTTCGACGTCTGGTTTGCGGGAACGGCCAGGGCCGCGATCGGGAAATTGATGATGATCGGCTGCGCCGCGGTAAAGCCGGTGCCGGTCACGGTCACCGAGACCTGAATTCCCACCAATACGTAGGGCGTTGCCGACGGCGGGAAGCTCACCGACACGAAGCTGTCCGTGAGTCCAAACGTCACGGGTTGAGCGAGCGCCGTAAGCGAAACCGGTGTGCCGGAGGTGCCATCGAGCGGCGTCACCGTCGTCGAATAGGCGGCCGTCGAGCTGACCATATTTCTTAGCGACTCGACAGGCGTCGGTGTTTGGCACCACGCGAACGGCGGAAAAAGAGCGAATGCGAGTACCGCGAGAATCTTCTTTTTCATTCATATCTCCCACCCTCCCGGTTCTTATAGGTGGTTAACGCCAGCAAGGCAGTCCGGAAGTCCGGAATGCCGAAAAACAAATCGGGGCGCTTCGCGCGCCCCGATCACAGTCCTGAAATTCTCACGGGGATCAGCCGACTTCTTTCTCGAGATCCCGGTCGATCAGCTCGTCGCGGCCTCTGAGCGTGATCGAATATCCCTTGGGCCCTTTGACTTCCGCGCAGGCGAGCAGCGTCAATCTGCGCACCACGCTGGTGGGGATGTCGGAAGGCTGGTTCGTCGCTCTGGCGTTGCGCAGTTTGCGCAGCCAGTCGATATCTTCATTGGTCAGCCTGCGGTCCATCGCGGTATT
>DATHHS010000228.1:0-9842 GCA_035317085.1 Burkholderiales bacterium | reverse complement strand
TAGCGAGTACTCCATCACCGACGGGATCGTCCGTATCGACGAAGCCGTCGAGCGCGCCGCGGCCGCCGGCATGCCGGCCCTGGCGATCACCGACCTCGCCAACGTCTTCGGCATGGTCAAGTTCTACAAGGCGGCGCGTGCCGCGGGCGTGAAGCCCGTCATCGGCTGCGACGTCTGGATCGCCAACGAATCCGAGCGCGACAAACCGCACAGGCTGCTGCTGCTTGTGCAGTCGCGCAAGGGCTATCTGCGACTTTCGGAGTTGCTCACGCGTGCCTGGCTGGAAAACCAGCATCGCGGCCGCGCCGAGCTGAACAAAAGCTGGTTCGCCGAAGGTACCGAAGGCCTGATCGCTCTCTCGGGCGCGATGCAGGGCGACGTAGGCGCGGCGCTCCTCCAGGACCCCGCCCGCGCGGGGCAGCTCGCCGCGGATTGGGCGCGCCTGTTCCCCGGCCGTTACTACCTGGAACTGCAGCGCGCGGGTGCTCCGCACACGGAGGACTACGTCGAAGCCGCGGTGCGGCTTGCCGGGATCTGTTCGCTCCCGGTGGTCGCCACGCACCCGGTGCAGTTTCTCCGCTCCGAGGACTACACCGCGCATGAAGCGCGGGTTTGCATTGCGGAAGGGCAGGTGCTCGGCGACCAGCGCCGTCCGCGGCAATTCACGCCACAAAGTTATTTCCTTTCGCAGACGGAGATGGCTGAGCTCTTCGCCGATCTGCCCGAGGCGCTCGCCAATTCGGTGGGGATCGCGCGGCGCTGCAATCTCGTGCTCGAGCTGGGGAAGAGCCGGCTCCCGAAATTTCCCACGCCCGGCGGGGTGAGCCTCGAGGACTATCTCGCGCAGATGGCCGGTGAGGGTCTGGAGCGGCGTCTGGCCGCGCTCTACCCGGATCTTGCGCTTCGCGCCCAGCAGGAGTCGCGCTACCGGCAGCGCCTGGAGCTCGAGACCAAGACCATCATCCAGATGGGCTTCGCCGGCTACTTCCTCATCGTCGCCGACTTCATCAACTGGGCGAAATCGAACGGCGTCCCGGTCGGCCCCGGGCGCGGCTCGGGGGCCGGGTCGCTCGTCGCATATTCGCTTGGCATTACCGATCTCGACCCCCTGCGCTACGACCTGCTGTTCGAGCGCTTCCTCAATCCGGAGCGCGTGTCGATGCCGGACTTCGACATCGACTTCTGCGAGCGCGGGCGCGACCGCGTGATCGAATACGTGAAGCAAAAGTACGGCGCGCAGTCCGTATCGCAGATCGCCACTTTTGGCACCATGGCGGCGCGCGCGGTGGTGCGCGATGTCGGCCGCGTCATGGAGTGGAGCTACACGCGCACCGACGAACTGGCGAAGCTCATTCCGTTTCAGCCCGGCAAGCGCATCACGCTGAAGGACGCGCGCGAGATGGAGCCGCGCCTCGCGGAGCGAGAAAGGAACGAGGAGGAGACGAAGGAGCTCCTTGCGCTCGCCGGGCAGCTCGAAGGGCTCGCGCGCAACGTCGGCATGCACGCGGGGGGCGTGCTGATCGCGCCGGGCAAGCTCACCGATTTCTGCCCGCTCTATGCGGCGCAAGGCACCGAAAGCACGATCTCGCAGTTCGACATGAAGGACGTCGAGCGCATCGGCCTGGTGAAATTCGACTTCCTCGGTCTCACCACGCTCACGGTTCTCGACTGGGCGGTGCAATCGATCCGCGCGGCGGGAAAGCCGGAGTTCGCGCTCGAGAAGATCCCGCTCGACGATCCCGCCGCCTACGCGGTGTTCGCACACGCCAACACCACCGCGATATTCCAGTTCGAGTCGCGCGGCATGCGCGACCTCGTCAAGCGCGCCCGGCCCGACCGCTTCGAGGACATCATCGCGCTGGTCGCCTTGTATCGGCCGGGTCCCATGGAGCTCATACCCGAGTTTGTCGAACGCAAGAACGGCAAGCGCGTCGACTATCTCGATCCGCGCCTGGAGCCTATCCTGAAACCGACTTACGGGATCATGGTGTACCAGGAGCAGGTGATGCAGATCGCGCAGGTGATCGGCGGGTATTCCCTCGGAAGCGCCGACCTCCTGCGGCGCGCGATGGGCAAGAAGGATGCAAAAGAGATGGCACAGCAGCGCGACGTGTTCGTCGCGGGTGCGGAGAAGAATCACTTGCCGCGCGCGAAAGCCATTCTCCTCTTCGATCTGATGGAAAAGTTCGCGGGCTACGGCTTCAACAAGTCGCACGCTGCGGCCTACGCGCTCATCGCCTACCAGACGGCCTATCTCAAGGTGCATCATCCCGCCGCCTTCATGGCGGCCAACCTTTCCGCAGTGATGGACGATACCGACAAGGTGCACCAGTTCCACGAGGATGCGCTCGCGAACGGCTTGCGCGTGTTCGCGCCCGACATCAATTCGGGCGAATACCGCTTCGTTCCGGTGGATGCGAAGACGATACGCTACGGCCTGGGTGCGGTGAAGGGCACGGGCGAATCGGCCATAGCCGCGGTTCTCGCGGCGCGCAAGGCCGGTCCGTTCCGCGATCTCTTCGATTTCTGCGCGCGCGTGGACAAGCGCATCGTCAACCGCCGCACGGTCGAGGCACTGGTGCGCGCCGGCGCCTTCGATTGCCTCGATGCCGACGACCATAGGCAGCGCGCGAGCCTGCTCGCCTCGGTGGGTATCGCCCTGGAGGCCGCCGAACAGGCCGAGCGCAACGCGAAACAGGTGAGCCTGTTCGGCGCGGGGGAGAGCGGCTCGCAGCAGAAGCCCGATCTGGTGTCCGCTCCCCACTGGCCGGAAGCGCAGCGCCTGCGCGAGGAGAAGGCGGCACTCGGCTTGTATCTCTCGGGGCATCCGTTCACCGCGCACCGCACCGAGATCGGGCAGTTCGTGCGCACGAACCTGCGCAGTCTCGCGGCCTCATCCGAAAGCGAAGGCGGGACGCGCACGCAGCTGATCGCCGGCGTGGTGGAATCGGTGCGCTTCCAGAGGACCCAGCAGGGCCGCATGGTGGTGGTGAACCTCTCGGACGGCACCGCCATGCAGGAAGTCACTGTATACAGCGAGGTGTTCGACCAGTACCGCGAGCTGGTGAAGGAAGACGCAGTCGTGGTGATCGAGGCCAAGGTGAGGAACGTGCGCCGCTCCGTGGGCGAGGAGGGCGAAGCCGTGTTCATGCGCATCGCCGCCGAGCGAATCTACGACGTCGCCGGCGCGCGCAGCCGCTTCGCGCGCGGCGTGCGGCTGTCGATGAACGGCGAGGCATCCATCGCCGGCGCGGCAACGTCAGCGAAACTCAAGACATTGCTCGAACCCTACCGCAACGGCAGCTGCCCGGTGGAAGTCCGCTATCGGAACGGCGGCGCGAGCGTCGAGATGCAACTCGGCGACAAGTGGCGCGTCAACCTGGATGACGCGCTGATGAAGTCCCTGAACGAATGGCTGAGACCGGAGAACGTGGAGGTGCTCTATCCGTAAGCTGACATGGTTCGTGACTCTCGCCGTTCTCGCCGGCTGCGCGACGGCCCCGAAGGCTCCGCCCCCCGGGCTTGTCCCGCCGTCTCAGGTCGCCCCCTTCGCGGCGCTCAAGCCGGGCGATCCCATGCCGCCCGCGTGGGGTCCCTGGACTTTGTCGCGATTCAAGTCCGCGAGCCGCTACGAGCTGGTGGAAGACGCAGGCACGACGGTCCTTCACGGAAGTGCGCAGGCATCGGCGTCAGGGCTGATTCACTATCTCGACGCAGATCCACACGAGCGTCCGCTGCTGTCCTGGCGCTGGAAGGTGACGGGGCTCGCCCCCTCCGATGCGAGCCCGGACGATTCGCCGGCGCGGATCGTGGTTTCGTTCGCCGGCGACATCCGGAAGCTGCCGTTCAGCGATCGTCTTTTCTACGACCAGTTCCGCCTTTTCACCGGACAGCAACTGCCCTACGCCAGCCTGATGTACGTCTGGGGGAGCCGCACCCCCCGCGACGGAGTCGTGCCCAACGGTTACACGTCGCGCATCAAGATCATCGCCGTCGAGAACGGGAAGGAGAAGCTGGGAATGTGGCTCGACGAATCGCGCGACATCGAGGCGGATTACAGGCGCCTCTTCGGCGAAGAACCCGGGAAAATCGTTTCGGTGGGCATCCTGACCGAAACCGATATGAGCGATCGGGCGCTGGAAGCGTATTACGGCGATTTCGAGTTTCGGGAGGCGAAGGCGCGCTGAGGGAAGGCCTGCAACGTCGCCCATCGGAAGGGCGTGGCGTTCCAAATATGGCATTGTCCTAGGCCTTGTGGTATATCTCTGGGCGCAAGCAAAGAGGAGCCATGAGCACACGGGAAGAACTTGAGGCTGCCCTCGCCGAAGCAGAGGCCGAGCTCGCCAGAGCGGTCGCTGGTCGGGCCGCGGCGGCTGTCGATGTGGCCGAGGCGAAGCTCGAGAGAGCACGCGCCCACTGTCGCCACGCACGCACCGCGCTCGCCGAAATGAATCGCGCGGAACCGGCCGCCAGATCGGTCGGACGGACCGAGAAATCCAATCGCAGCGCGGAACAGCCGTCAAAGGAATACACCGGACCGCGGAGATCGGTCCTGGGTTTTCTCAGCGCCTTCTCGGCGCGACTCCCGGCCAAGAATGCCCCCAGCCGGCAATTGATTGCAAGGCAGGGCCTGATGCTGCTTGCTCTGGTGCTGGCGTACCTTCAATACTATTTTCTCGACGTCAATCTCAAGGTCTCGCTCCTGCCATCGATCACGGTGCTGGTGTTCGGCTGACAAGTCGGGAAATGGAAAAGGCCCGGAGGTTTTCCGGGCCTTTTGTCGTTGGGGAAGAGGAAAACTGTGTCCCTCGGCCCTCTCACGCGTGGCTGGGATGAAACTTCAGGCAGCCTTCTTCCGATTTTTCTCGAGCCACCCGTCGATCAGGGCGACGGTCTGATCGACCCCAGGCAGGCGCATGCCTTTCTGCGCCGCGATGGTCTGCACCAGACGGTCGGTGCGCTCGATGTTGGGCGCGCCGTTGGCGAGGGCGCGCGCCGCAGAGGAGGGGGTCAGGAGCGAGAGTGCCGCGCTCGCGTATTTTTCGAAGGGCACCAGGTCTTTCTCGTCCGCGCCCAGGGACACGCACAGTTTCATCACCCAGTTGTATACAGAACGCGAAGCTTCCAGGTCGCTGTGCACGGCATCCTTGATGGGGCGCATGCCGTCCTTTTGCACGCAGCGATAGTTGCCGGCGAGCAACATGGCCCACTTTGCCAGCGGCACGAAGACCGAGTCGTGCACCTTGAGCTTGACGGGCAGCTCGATTCCTTCGAAGCGGGACGCTTCGATGTCCGCAGCGAGTTGGCGGAGTATGGCGGTGTGGGCTTCCGAGTCGAAGCGCGCCGATTTGAAATTGGTCGGCAGCCGTACTTGCAGCACGTTGACCTTTTCTTCCGGCGGGCGGAAGGCCTGCGGGTCCGGGCTGCACAGCGTCATCAACTTGGGATCGAAGTGATCCCAGACGGTGGGATCGGTGTAGCAGCTCCGGCATGCCTTGACGTCCACGCCCGGAATACGCGCGAGGTAGGGCAGCGGCGGCATGTTCATGATCGACATGCAGGGGACTTTGGCTTTGGCCACCGCGTCGAGCAACTCGCGCACGCCGGGCGAGCGGTACTGCGGCTCCTGCATGGCGAGCGCGACCAGATCGTACTCGGACGGCTTGACGCCCGCGGCGCCGCCGGCGGACATCTTGCCCGGCAGTTTTTTCGAATTGATTTCGACCAGTCCCTCGCGGCCTTTGACCGGCATGCGCACGATGGCGCCTTCCTTGTTGATCAGGTCCGCCTCGGCGGGCAGGCACACGAGGTGCACTGCGTGCCCCGCGAGGGCGAGCTTGGTTCCGAGCAGCGAACCGTACGACGCGCCCATGATCAGAATCTTGTACTTGGTACTCACGAATCCTCCTTTTCACAAGTGATGCTGCGACGAAGCCGGCGCTAAACCCGCGATTTCGCATTGTGAAATCCGCACCGCGCTTCGGAAAGGCGTGATGTTAGTCAGTTCGCCGCCACTGAGCAATCATGACGGGAGCATTCGGATTGCGGCGCTGCGTCATTGGACAAGCGCGGTTGCGCTGAGTTACGGTGAGCGCCAAACAGGCGAAGAGAGGAGACGAAAGACATGTCAGGCAAGAACGTCAAGATCCGCTCGAGCGGGGGCGGCGAGTTCGACTGCCACCTCAGCGTGCCGCACGCCGGCGCAAAGGTCCCGGCGATCGTAATCGCTTCTGCAGTGCACGGGGTCAACGCCGACGTTCGCGCGATCGCCGAGGAGTTCGCCTCGCAGGGTTATATCGCCGCGGCGCCGGATCTTTTCTGGCGCTCGGTTCCGGGGCCGCTCGCACGCGACGACGAGCGCACGAAGCAGCGCTCGCAGCCGCGCCTGGAAAAAATCAAGACGGGCGAAGCCGACCTCGCCGACACGCTCGCCGAGCTGCGCAAGCTGCCGCAATCGAACGGACGCGCCGCGGTGATGGGCCTGTGCTACGGCGGTCCCTACGCGATCCTCGGTCCGAAGCGCCTTGGTTACGACGCGGGCATCTCCTGCCACGGCTCGCAGATGCTGGATTACATCAGGGATCTCGAGGGACTCGATCGGCCGGTCTGCATCATCTGGGGCGACGAGGACCACCAGGCGCCCGCCGAGGTGCTCGACGCCTATCGCGCCGCGGCCGGGCGCTCAGACAACCTGGACCTACACATATTTCCCGGCGTGCTCCACGGCTACATGATGCCGGAGGCCGGCAAGGCTTTCGATCGGAAGACCCGCGAATTTTCCATGGCGTGCGCGCTCGCGATTCTGGAGGCGCTTCGCTCCGCGAAAGTGGGGCGGACGCACAAGGCGGGATGATGAAACGGTCGCAGCGGGGCTTGAGTGCTTTCGGCGTGCTGATCGTGCTTGCGATCGCCGTAGCGGTGGGCTATTACGCCTACAAAGGCGTCACCGGAGGCGACGAAGCGCCCACGTGCAAGAGCGCCTTCACTGCCTGCATGCAGAAGTGCCGGCGCACGACGAGCGAGGCGCCCGCCTCACAGGCCTGCCAGGAGGACTGCCAGCGCGATCAGGCGGCATGTGAACGACCGGGCAGGTGAGGTTCGGCTTCCCTCGCTCCGCCTATTCGGTCGACCGCATTTCGAATCGCTCGAAGCTTCCCGGGATCTCTTCGATCTGGACATCGGTCACGCTGGCGCCGCGCGGCCCGCGGCGAGTCCAGATGAGCAGGGCGCTCACCGCATCGGGTGCGCCGTCGAGCACTGCTTCGACCGTTCCATCGCGCCGATTCCTCACCCAGCCGGTGACACCGAGCCGCTCGGCTTCTTTCGCCATGGAGTAGCGAAAACCTACGCCTTGGACGCGGCCGAAGATTTTCAGATGCATGGCCATGGATGGATTTTCCAATCTCCGCTCGTGGGCGTAAAGTGTCGGTCATCGTTCTCGCAGAGGAGATTACGATGAAATCGATCGCGAAGATTGTTTTGGCGCTGCTCCTTGCGTTCGCCGCGGCGGCGGTTTCAGCGCAGGAGAAGGTCGTCTATCACTTCGATTCGAGCACCGAGCAGGCGACCAGAGGCCTGCGCAATATCAGCAATCATCTCGAAGTCGATCCCAAGGCGAGAATCATCGCTGTCACACACGCCGACGGCGTCGATTTCCTGATGGAGGGTGCCAAGGACCGCCTGGGCCCTTTCGATGCACGGGTGCAGGACCTCATGGGACGGGGAGTGAAGTTCCAGGTGTGCGAGATCACGATGCGCCTCCGCAATCTGAAGAAGGACCAGTTCATCCTCGGGGTGGAGTTCGTGCCTTCGGGCGTGGTGCAGATCACTCATCTGCAGCAGAAAGAAGGCTACGCGTACCTCAAGCCTTAGGAAAAAACCTTCAGCGCTTCCGGGCTGCGCAACGTCAAGATCGTCGCCGCGCAGATCGCGAGGATGGGGACCACGATCAAGGTGACTCCGGCGACCGCGCCCAGCCAGTTCACGGGCGGGGCTTCTGGATCGCGCTCCCGCGCTACAGCATAGAGGCGGGTGGCGGCGGAGAGCAGGAGCAGCACGATCAGTCCCCAGCAGAAGAGCTCCAGCAGGTATCGTCCCCAGGCTTGCAGGCGCAGCACGCCGATGCCGCCGGCGAGTCCCAGCCCCCAGATGCCCGCCAGGAGCGCGTCGTTCCAGAAACTGTACGCGAGGTAGCGCCGCTCCAGGTCCCCCGCGCGCAGGAGCATCAGGACGAGCAGGCCGCCGAAGGCGAGCGCGCCGACCGAAAGGAGCGTGAAGAACCAGCCGATGAAGACGAGGGGGAGCTCCATCTAGGATTGAATTGCGCCGATCCGTTTTCCGGGAGTGATCGCAGTGAGTATGCCCTGCATGATGGCGACCGGGGCGGGCGGGCAGCCGGGAACGGCGACGTCGACCGGGATCACGCTCGAGACGCGCCCGCAGCTCGCATAGCTCTCGCCGAAGATTCCGCCGGTGCAGCCGCAGTCGCCGATCGCGACGACGAGCTTGGGATCGGGCGTCGCTTCATAGGTGCGTTTGAGCGCCGTTTCCATGTTGCGCGACACCGGACCGGTGACGAGCAGCAGGTCGGCGTGGCGGGGGCTCGCGACGAACTTGATTCCGAGCCGCTCCAGATTGTAGTAGGGGCTGTTCATCGCGTGGATCTCCAGCTCGCAGCCGTTGCACGAGCCCGCGTCCACGTGCCGGATCGCGAGCGCGCGGCCGAAGTGCTTGAGGATGAGCTCGCCCAGCTTCTGCTCCAGCTCGCGCAGCGCGGCGTCCGGACCCGGGGCGCGCTCCGTGACGATGCCGGTCTTCGCGATTTGCTTGAGGATCTGATACATCAGAGGTCCACTCCGCTGTAACTCAGATTGAACGATTTGTTGATGAGCGGGAAGTCCGGGACGATATTGCCGTGCACCGCGTGCTCGAGGAGCGGCCAGTTCTGCCAGGAAGGATCATGCGGATGCAGGCGCTGGATACGGTTTGCCGCGGCGGTCTCGAGCGCGATCAGCACTTCGCCGCGCCAGCCCTCGACCCAGCCGAGACCGCGCACGCCCGCCTTGGCCGGCGCGACCGCCGTGCGGATCCCGCCGGGCGGAAGCTCCTGCGCGAGCGCTCGCACCAGGCGCATCGATTCGAAGACCTCGTCGAAGCGCACCGCTACGCGCGCCGCGACGTCCCCGCGCGTGTGCGTAGCCATGCGGAGGTCGAGCTGCTGCCAGGGCGGAATCGGGTGATCGCTGCGCAGGTCGTGCGCCATCCCGCTCGCGCGGCCCGCGATTCCGGTGAGACCCATGCGCTCCGCGAGTTCAGGTACCACCTGTCCGGTCATGATGAAGCGGTCCTGCGCGCCTGCGTGCTCGTCGTAGATTGCCTTGAGCGTCGCGACCTCGCGCTCGATTTTGTCCAGCCGGCCGGCGAGGAATTCGACCTCGGAGCGCGGCAGATCCTTCGCGACGCCGCCGGGAACGACGGCGTCCATCAGGTAGCGGTGGCCGAAGAGGCGCGCGTTGGTGCGCAGCAGATCCTCCTTCAGCCGCCAGAACTGGAAGAAGCCGAACGAGAGCGAGACGTCGTTGCCGAGGTAGCCGAGGTCGCCCAGATGATTGGCGATGCGCTCGAGCTCGAGGAAGATGCCGCGCAGCGCGAGCGCGCGGCCCGGCGGCGCGGTTCCCGTGGCGCCTTCGACCGCCATGGCGTAGGCCCAGGCGTAGGCGACCGTGGAATCGCCGCTCACCCTGCCTGCGAGCTTCGCGCCCTCTTCGATCGTCATCTGCTCGAAGCGTTTCTCGATGCCCTTGTGCTTGTAGCCGAACCGCTCCTCCAGCCGCAGGATTTTC
>DATHHS010000227.1:0-20452 GCA_035317085.1 Burkholderiales bacterium | reverse complement strand
GTCGTCCCCAGGGCAAACGTCGCCCGCAAGTCTTTCTCGGAACCGGCTCAACGGGGCATCAAACACGTTACCGTAAAGGCGCCGGCCGAGCTCGCCTACGTCCGTCTCGGATACAAGGCGCCGGTGCTGCGCGATCCGGCGAACGACTGGGAACCTTTCGCGCTTTCGCTCCTCGCGCAGCTGCTCGGCGGAGACGATGCGGCTCGGCTCAACCAGATTCTGGTGAGGGAGCGCCGCATCGCCACCAGCGCCGAGGCCGACTACGAATTGATCTCGCGCGGCCCGGGGATGGTTTTTCTGGAAGCTGCCGCGGCAGAGGGGCACAGCGGAGCCGAGCTTGAATCCGCTTTGCGCGAGATCGTCGCCCGGGTCGCCGCCGCGGGCGTGACGCCCGAAGAGTTGGCGCGGGCCAAGGTGCAGCGCCTCGCGCAGATCGTCTACCGGCGAGACTCTTTTTTCGCGCAAGCACTCGAACTCGGGGAACTGGAATCGAGCGGATTGTCGTTTCGCGATGCCGATCGCATCCCCGATCGGCTCAAGGCGATCACGGTCGAGCAAATCCAGGCCGCCGCGGCCCAATACCTCATCGATGACGGACTGACCGTAGCCGTGCTCGATCCGCAGCCCCTCAAGCCCGGCCCACCCGGTGTTGCGGCACCGGCGATCAGGCACTGAGATGTCCCGCCAGGCCTCCGTATTCCCGAAGGCGCGCGCGCGCCTTCGAAGAAGGCTGTTTTCCCGGCACATCCCTTGGGGAAGCCTGCTGCTTCTCACGCTTGCTTTGCCGGCCCAAGCCCGCGTGCAAATCGAGCACTGGGTCTCGCAGTCGGGAGCCCGAGTGTATTTCGTCGAAAGCCACGCGCTCCCGATTGTGGATGTCGCAGTGGAGTTCTCCGCGGGCAGCGCCTACGACCCGCGCGAGCGGGCGGGGCTGGGGAAACTTACTCTGACACTGCTGAAGGCCGGATCCTCGCGCTACTCAGAAACTGAGGCCGGCCGCCGCATCGCGGATGCCGGTGCGCAACTGAAAGACAACTTCGATCTCGATCGAGCCGGATTCTCCCTGAGGACTTTATCTTCGGAGGCCGAGCGCAAGGTGGCTTTCGACACCCTCTCCGATATGCTGCAATCGCCGCGGTTCCCGAGCGAGGTCTTCGCACGCGAGCAGGCACGCGCCATCGCAAACGCCCGGGAAGCCGAAACACAGCCGGATCGGGTTGCCGAGCAGAACCTGTACGCGCTCATGTACCCGGCGCATGGGTACGGCTTCAGTGCAACCCCGGCGTCGCTTGCAGCGATCACCCGCGAGGATGTTGAGCGCTACTATCGCACCCGCTACGGATCCGCTCATGCAGCGGTCACGATCGTCGGCAACCTGCGCGGCGATGAAGCCCGCGCCCTGGCCGAGGAGCTGACTTCCCGCCTGGCTCGAGGCGAGGAGGCCGTGCGCGCCCCGGTCGCGTCCTCGCCAGCAGGCGGAACGCTGCGTATCGCGCATCCATCGACCCAGAGTCACGTGCTGCTAGGCGTTCCGGTCCTGTCTTACGGCGATCCGGATTACTTTCCGCTCCTCGTCGGCAACTATGTCCTGGGGGGCGGCGGATTCGTTTCTCGGCTCACCAAGGAGGTGCGCAGCAAGCGCGGCTATGCCTACAGCGTCTACAGCTACTTCCGTGTATTCGGTCAAGCCGGTCCCTTCGTGGCCGGGCTGCAGACGCGGCGCGACCAGGCGGGTGAGGCGCTAGCCCGCACCCGCGAAGTGATCGCCGAATTCGTCGCGCGAGGGCCGACTGAAGCGGAACTGAGCGCGGCGCGGAAAAGTCTCGTCGGCGGATTTCCCCTTCGCATCGATACCAACCGCAAGATACTCGATCAAGTGGCCTTGATCGGGTTCTACAGCCTGCCGCTCGACTGGCTCGACCGATACCCCGCGAGCGTGCAAGCGGTGACCCTCGCACAGGTCCGCAGCGCCTTTGCTCGCCGCCTCGATCCTGCAAAGCTTTCGATCGTCGTCGTCGGTGCGCCGGACTAGACGCAACACCGTGCGCATCATCGGCGGCGCGTGGCGCAGCCGCATTCTCGAATTCCCCGACGCCGCGGACTTGAGGCCGACGCCTGATCGCGTGCGCGAAACACTATTCAACTGGCTCGGCCGGGATCTGACCGGCATGGCGTGCCTCGACCTCTTCGCCGGCAGCGGTGCGCTCGGCTTCGAAGCGCTTTCGCGAGGCGCGGCCTCGGTAGTGATGGTCGAGAACGACCCCACGGTGTTGCGCGCGATCCGCGAAAATGCACACAAGCTCGGCGCTGCGAACCTGACTGTTGTGCGCGGTGATGCGCTAGAATTTACCCGCGGTACGCGCTCTCGTTTTGACATTGTGTTCGTCGATCCGCCGTTCCGGCTCGGACTGCAGGCGGCCGTGCTTGCGCTCGCGCGCGGACTTCTCCCCGACGGGGGGCGGGCGTACGTAGAGAGCGACGCTGTCATTGAGCCATCCCGTGGCTGGGGTATTCTGAAGCACGCCCGCGCAGGCAACGTGCATTTTCATCTTCTGTGGAGGCAGCCCGATGATCAAGGCGGTATATCCGGGAACATTTGATCCGATTACGCGAGGCCACCAGGATCTGGTGCGGCGGGCTGCCGCCCTTTTCGACATAGTGGTGGTAGGCATTGCCGACAGTCAGACGAAGAATCCGTTTTTCACGGGTGAAGAACGTGTGCGTATGGCTCGCGAGGTGCTCAAGCCCTATGACAACGTGAAAGTGGAAGGCTTTCGCGGCCTGCTCATGGATTTTGTTCGCGAACAGAAGGCACAAGTCGTCCTGCGCGGCCTGCGTGCGGTGTCGGACTTCGAGTACGAGTTTCAGATGGCCGGCATGAACCGAAACCTCTATCCGGATGTCGAGTTCCTGTTCCTGACCCCGGCCGAGCAATACCTGTTCATCTCCGCCACCATGGTGAGGGAAATCGCCTCCCTGGGAGGTGATGTGAGCAAGTTCGTGCAACCGCGCGTCGCACAGGCACTCGCCGCAAAGGTCAGGAAGCGGAGAAAAAAATAAGCCTGCCCCCTCACTTCTGGCAGGTCGTGCAGTAGAAGCTGGAGCGCTGACCGAGACGGGCCACCCGGATCGCGGCTCCACATACGCGACACGGAAGGGCGGCACGGTCGTAGACGTAGTAGTGCTGCTGAAAATATCCCGAAGCTCCGTCGGAGTGCACGAAATCGCGCAGGCTCGATCCGCCGGCGGCCAACGCGGCGAGCAGCGTCTCCCTCACGGCCGCCACCAGCCGCGCGCAGCGCGCGCGAGAGAGGCGTTCCGCGCGCAGGCGAGGGTGGATTCCGGCCCTGAACAGGCTCTCGTTGGCGTAGATGTTTCCGATTCCGACCACGATGCCGGCGTTCATCAGCAACTGCTTGACGCCGACATCCCGGCCGCGGGTGACCCGATAGAGGAACTCCGGGGAGAATTGCTCGTCCAAGGGTTCAACGCCGAGCTTGACGAGCAACGGGTGGCCGGAAGCATCGCCGTCGTTCCACAAGACCAGGCCAAAGCGGCGCGGGTCGCGCAGGCGCAACGCCGTGCTGCCAAAAACGATATCGAGATGATCGTGCTTGCGCGGCGGTGTTTCGGGGTCGATCGCACGCAGGCTCCCTGACATACCCAGGTGCACAATGAGCAAACCGCCATCGCATTCGAACAACAGATACTTTCCACGCCGCACCAGGCGTTCGACCCGTTTGCCGACGAGGATTCGGGCGATGTTCCGCGGTATGCGCTGCCGCAGATTGGGATTGCGCACGATCACGCCCGTGATGGTCTTCCCGAGCACGAAAGGCTCGACGCCGCGGCGGGTGATCTCGACTTCCGGCAGTTCTGGCACGGCGGAACCCAATGGCCTTGTGGGCCTTAGCAAATATACCTAAACTAAGCCTCCGCCACAGCAATTTCTCCCATGTCCAATCTACAGAGCCTGTTCCCCATCCGAGCCGGCGCCCGGCTGCTCGCCGCGATAGTCGCTGCGATGGTGATGGTATTTGTCGCGGGATGCGCGGCGATTCCGCCGAATCCGGCCGCGGCAGGAGAGGAAACCCAGGACGAAGACGCGGATGCGCCGGCCGGAGACCCGCAGGCTTCCACCGAGACCATAGACCGCTCGACGCTTCCCAATCAGGACCTGACCGAAAACCTGCTGTACGAATATTTGCTTGCCGAGATCGCGGGCCAGCGCGGTAACGTCGCGCTCTCCGCGCAGGCGTACGTCGATCTCGCAAAGCGCACCCGCGATCCGCGAATCGCGCGCCGCGCTACCGAGGTCGCGCTTTACGCGCGCATGAACACCGCTGCGATCGAAGCCGCAACGGTCTGGTACGAGACCGATCCGGGTTCGACGCGTCCGCTCCAGGCGCTCTCCGGACTGCTGATCGCCGCGGGCCGCTACGACGAGGCGCTGCCCAATCTGAAAAAGCTGCTGGCCAGTCCGGCGTCCGATCCGGCAAGCGGGTTTGCGCAGCTCACTCGCACGCTCGCCGGTGCCCAGGACAAGCAAGCCGCGCTGAAGCTCGTGCAGAGTCTCGCTGCGGACTATCCCAAGCTCCCTGAGGCGCACTTTGCCGTCGCACGGGCGGCGCTCAACGCCGGCGAGGATCGGATCGCCCTCGAGGAAGCCCGCAAGGCCGGACAACTGCGTCCCGACTTCGAGGCGGCGGTGCTGCTCGAAGCACAACTGCTGCAGAAGGTCTCGGTCGACCAGGCGGTATCGCTGCTCGCCGGCTACCTGAAAAAAAATCCCGCCGCGCGAGAAGCGCGCCTCGCCTACGCGCGCTTGCTGGTCGGGCAGAAGCGCTTTAGCGAAGCTCGCGTCGAATTCCAGAAACTCATGGCCAGTGTTCCCGACAGCACCGACATGGCCTTTGCCGTCGCGCTGCTATCGTTGCAACTCAAGGATTACGACGCCGCGGAAAAATATCTGAAAGGCCTGATCGAAAGCCCATACCGCGACAAGGACGGAGTGCGCTTGTACCTCGGCCAGGTGGCCGAAGAACGTAAAAATCTTCCGGAGGCGCTAAGGTGGTACGGCGAAGTGGGCGAGGGCGAGCAGTACGTGCAGGCTCAGATCCGCTACGCTCAGGTGCTTTCCAGGCAGGGCAAGCTCGGTGAGGCGCGCGCCCACCTGCAGCAGGCGGCTGCGAAGAACAGTCAGCAGCGCGTGCAGCTGATTCTCGCCGAAGCGCAGCTGCTGCGCGATGCCAATCAGCCCAAGGCCGCATTCGACCTCGTCGGGCAGGCTCTGGATCGGCTGCCGAACGACCCCGAGCTGCTCTACGACTACGCCATGCTCGCCGAGAAAATCGAACGCGTGGATATTCTCGAATCCTCGCTTCGCAAGCTGATCGAGATACGGCCGGAGCATGCGCACGCCTATAACGCGCTCGGCTACTCCCTCGCCGACCGCAACCAGCGCCTGCCCGAGGCGCGCGAGCTGATCGAAAAAGCGCTGACGCTTGCCCCCGACGATTCGTTCATCATCGACAGCATGGGTTGGGTCTTGTACCGGATGGGCAAGCTCAAGGATTCGATCGGCTATCTGAAGCGCGCGTTCGCCGGGCGGCCCGACCCGGAAATCGCAGCACACCTGGGCGAAGTGCTCTGGGCGAACGGCGATCGAGCCGAGGCGGAGCGCGTCTGGGGCGATGCGACCCGGGAAACTCCGGACAACGAAACACTCGCCAGTACGATCAAGCGCCTCAAGCGCTGACAAGTTGTTGGCAATCTGCTGACTCCCCGTGGTCCGCTTTGCCCTCGCATTCGCAGCAGCGGCAGTGCTCGGAGCCTGCGCGTCCCTGCCCGAAGCGGGGCGTCCGCTCCCGGGCGGCTTCGAGCTTGCCGGCCGAGTTGCGGTCCGCTACGGCAAAGACGCCGCATCGGGCCGCGTCCTCTGGCGGCACTCGAGTGACACCGACGATCTGCTCATCACCTCGCCCTTCGGCCAGGGCGTCGCGCGCCTCAATCGGAACGGCGATCAGTTCCGGTTGCTGACCGGCGATCAGAAGGAGTACCGCGCCGGCAACGCCGAGGACCTGACCGAGCAGGCGCTTGGCTGGCGACTCCCGCTTGGCGGACTCGCCGATTGGGTGCAGGCGCGCCCAAGCCCGGGCCGGCCTGCGGAGGTTCGCGGCGAGCTGAACCGCGACCTGGAACTATGGCAGGACGGCTGGCACGTCGCCTATGAGGAATTTCGGGACGGACGACCACTCCGGCTGCGCATGTCGCGCGAAAATCTGGAAATTCGCCTGATCGTGGATCAATGGACAAATTGAATCCGTGGGAGCGCCGCTATCCCGCACCGGCCAAGCTGAATCTGTTCCTGCACGTCGTCGGCCGGCGCCCCGACGGCTATCACCTGTTGCAGACCGCTTTCCGGCTGATCGAGCTGTGCGACTGGTTGCGCTTCACGCCGCGCCCCGACGCCGAAGTGAGACTCGCGCGCGGCTTGCCCGGAATCGCAGAAAATGAGGAACTCGCCGTGCGTGCCGCACGGCTCCTGCAATCCGAAGGCGGATCGAATCGGGGTGTCGACATCGAAATCGAAAAAAACATCCCGATCGGCGGAGGCCTGGGCGGTGGAAGCTCCGATTGCGCCACCACGCTTGCCGTCCTGAACCGGCTGTGGGAACTCGATTTTTCCGAGGAGAGACTCGCCGCAATGGCGCTCTCGCTCGGGGCGGACGTTCCGTTCTTTCTTTTCGGCGGGAACGCCTTCGCCGAGGGCATAGGCGAGCGCCTCGCGCCCCTCGAATTGCCGCCGGCATGGTACGTCGTGCTCGTTCCCCCGGTCAGCGTGTCCACGCAGGGGATTTTCACCGCACCTGAATTGACACGAAATTCGAAAACCATCAAAATGTCTGGCTTTTCTGCCGGTTTCGGCAGGAACGACCTGGAATCGGTCGTGTGTCGGCGCCATGCGGAAGTGGCGGCGCATCTCGAATGGCTCAGGGAGTTCGGGGATGCGCGCATGAGTGGCTCAGGCGCTTGCGTATTCGTCGAATTTGCAGCCGAGCGAGAGGCACGCTCGGTCTTATCCAGAATGCCCGCGGAAATGCGCGGTTTCGCCGTGCGGGGGCTGGATCGTCATCCGCTTACGGCGTTGTTGGAGAAGGGTTAGCGCTTGGGGAGTCGCCAAGCTGGTTAAGGCAGCGGATTTTGATTCCGCCATACGAGGGTTCGAATCCTTCCTCCCCAGCCATCGGATTTCGAGACAAGGGCCAGGGATTAGGGACTGGTGAAATAGCATACCGCCGAAGCGGCTGATTTTTTGCGAGCAAGGCTTGTTGAGTCCGTAGCCCCTAGCCCCTGGACTAAAGCGCATGGCCTACGAAAGCCTGATGGTTTTCACCGGGAACGCCAACCCGCTGCTCGCGCACGCGGTGGTGCGGAGGCTCAACATCCCGCTCGGCCACGCCACCGTTGGAAAGTTCTCCGACGGGGAGATCATGGTCGAGCTGCTGGAGAACGTGCGCGGCAAGGACTGCTTCGTGCTGCAGTCCACCTGCGCGCCGGCGAACGACAGCTTGATGGAAGTGCTGCTGATCGTCGATGCTTTGAAGCGCGCGTCGGCCGCCCGCGTGACGGCGGCGATACCCTATTTCGGGTACGCGCGCCAGGACCGGCGCCCGCGCTCGGCGCGCGTGGCGATCAGCGCGAAGGTGGCGGCGAACATGCTGCAGGCGGCAGGGGTCGACCGCGTGTTGACGATGGATCTGCACGCGGACCAGATACAGGGATTTTTTGACGTGCCCGTGGACAATATTTACGCGACCCCCGTGCTGCTCGGGGACGTATGGAAGCACCAGTACGAAAACCTGCTGGTGGTGTCGCCGGACGTCGGCGGCGTGGTGCGCGCGCGCGCGATGGCGAAGCGCTTGGAGTCGGACCTCGCGATCATCGACAAGCGCCGGCCCCAGCCGAACGTTTCGGAAGTGATGAACGTGATCGGCGACGTGAAGGGACGCAACTGCGTCATCATGGACGACATGGTCGACACCGCCAATACGCTGGTCAAGGCGGCGCAGGCCCTGAAGGAGGAAGGCGCGATCCGGGTTGTTTCGTACTGCACGCACCCGGTGCTCTCGGGCGGGGCGGTGCAGCGCATCGCCGAGTCGGAGATCGACGAATTGGTGGTGACCGATTCCATCCCGCTCTCGAAGGCGGCACAGGCGTGCAGCAAGATCCGCGTGCTTTCGGTCGCGGGGCTGCTCGCGGAGACGATCCTGCGGATCAGCAATGAGGATTCGGTAAGCTCGCTGTTCATAGAATGATTTTTTTCGGCGTCGCCTGGTCGCGAGCGACGCCTCAACTTGAAGAGAGGTCAACATGGCAATCGAAGTCGTCGCGCAAATGCGCAAAGGGCAGGGAAGGGGTGCGAGCCGCCGCCTGCGCCTCAGCGGTAAAGTCCCCGGGATTCTCTACGGGGGCAAGAAACCCGCGGTCAACATCGAGCTCGATCACAACCCGCTGTATCACCATCTGCGCAACGAAAAGTTTCACGCCTCCGTCCTGATGCTCGCCCTGGACGGCGCGAAGGAGCAGGTGCTGCTGCGCGCGGTCAACATGCATCCGTTCAAGATAGAAGTGCAGCACGTCGACTTCCAGCGCGTTTCGGCGGACGAGAAAATCCATATCAAGGTGCCGTTGCACTTCGTCAACGCCGACAAGTCGCCGGCGATCAAGGAGCAGGGCGGACTCATCACTCACGTTCTGAACGAGATCGACGTTCGCTGCCTGCCTGCGGACCTGCCTGAATTCATCGAGGTGGATCTGTCGCAGATCGCGATCGGACACTCGATCCACATACGCGAGCTCCTGATGCCCAAGGGTGTTGAATTTGCTCTGGGGGGCAAGGAGAATCCAACCGTCGCTTCGGCGCAGATCCCGAAGGCCGCAATCGCCGAGGAGGAGGAAGCCGCCGCTGCTGCCGCGGCTGCCGGGGTCGAGGGAGCCGCTGCTGCTGCCGCGGCCGTGCCCGCCGCCGCCGACGTGCCGAGCATCAAGCAAAAGGCGCCGGAAGCCGCGCCTGCCGCGGACGACAAGGGCGGCAAAGGCGGAAAGGGCGACAAAGGCGACAAAGGCGACAAGAAATAGCGCCTTTCATCTCCTTGGGAAAGGGCGCGGTCACCGCGCCCTTTTTTATCCATGCATTCTCTAAAACTGATCGCCGGCCTCGGAAACCCCGGGAAAAAGCACGAGAGGGACCGGCACAACGTCGGCTTCTGGTTCCTGTTACGGCTTGCGGCGGCGCGGCGCGTGGACCTCAAGCCGGTAGCGAAGTACCAGGGACTGGTCGGCAAGCTCGCGCGCAACTCCGGCGAGTTGTGGTTGCTCATGCCGCAAACTTATATGAACCTCTCGGGGCAATCGGTCGGAGCGCTCGCGCGCTTCTACAAGATCCAGCCTGAAGAAATCCTGGTCGTGCACGACGAGCTCGATTTCCCGCCCGGCACTGCGAAACTCAAGCTCGGCGGCGGCGTCGCCGGGCACAACGGCCTGAAAGACATCGCTGCGCAGCTCGGCACGAACGCATTCTGGCGTCTGCGGATCGGTATAGGCCATCCCGGCGACAAGGACCTCGTCGCGGATTACGTGCTGGCCTCGCCGCGCGCATCCGAGCGCGAGCTGATCGAAACGACGCTGGAGCGCTGCATGGAAATTTCAGGGCTGCTGCTCGACGGAGACATGGAGGCGGCGATGCTCAAGCTGCACACGAAAAGCTGATGTCCTTGAAATGCGGCATCGTCGGACTGCCCAATGTGGGGAAATCGACTCTATTTAACGCCCTCACCAAGGCCGGCATCGCGGCGGAGAATTATCCCTTCTGCACCATCGAGCCTAACGTCGGCATCGTCGAGGTGCCCGATCCGCGTCTGGAAAAGCTCGCCGCCATAGTCAAACCGCAGAAAGTCATCGCTGCGGCGGTCGAGTTCGTGGACATCGCGGGGCTCGTGGCCGGCGCCTCGAAGGGCGAAGGCCTGGGCAACCAGTTTCTCGCCAACATCCGCGAGTGCGATGCGATCGCGCACGTGGTGCGCTGCTTCGAGGATTCGAACGTGGTGCACGTCGCCGGCAAGGTCGACCCGGTTTCCGACATCGAGACCATCAACACCGAGCTCGCCCTCGCCGACCTTACGACCGTGGAAAAAGCCTACGCGCGCTACGGCAAGGTGGCGAGGACCGGTGGCGACAAGGAAGCGCAGCGCATCGTTGCCGTGCTCGACAAGGTGCGCCCGGTACTCGATGAGGCGCGCCCGGCGCGCAGCGTGGCGCTTTCCAAGGAGGAGCAGGCGGTACTCAAGCCGTTCTTCCTTTTGACGGTGAAGCCGGCGATGTACGTCGCCAACGTCTCTGAGCACGGTTTCGAGGGCAACCCGCTGCTCGCGAAGGTCGAGGAATATGCGAAACGCGAAGGCGCGCCGGTCGTGCCGATCTGCGCTGCGCTCGAAGCGCAAATCGGCGATCTTTCGGACGAGGACAAGCAGATTTTCCTCGCCGACATGGGAATGAAGGAGCCCGGCCTCAACCGACTGATCCGCGTCGGGTACACGCTGCTGGGTCTGCAGACCTATTTCACCGCCGGGCCGAAGGAGGTGCGCGCCTGGACCGTGCAGGTCGGCGCCACCGCGCCGCAGGCCGCCGGCGTGATCCACACCGATTTCGAGCGCGGCTTTATCCGCGCCGAGGTCACCTCATTCGCGGATTACGTCGCCGGGAAAGGCGAGCAGGGTGCGAAAGAGGCGGGAAAGCTCAGGCTGGAGGGGAAGGACTACGTCGTTCGCGACGGGGATGTGATGCACTTCAGGTTCAACGTCTGACGGTGTCCGGACGCGCGTCCCGCGCGCCGCGCCGTGCCGGATGGAACGGACTGCCGTTCATCCGGCAGATGTTTTGTCGGACTAGCGATCAACGCCGCCCATACAGAGATACTTGATGACCAGGTAATCCTCGATCCCGTACTTCGAGCCTTCACGCCCCATTCCCGATTCCTTCACGCCGCCGAAGGGCGCGACTTCGGTGGAGATGATGCCGGTGTTGATGCCGACGATGCCGTACTCGAGCGCTTCGGCGACGCGCCACACACGGTTGATGTCGCGGCCGTAGAAATACGAGGCGAGGCCGAATTCGGTGTCGTTCGCGAGCTTGATCGCTTCTTTTTCGTCCTTGAAGCGGAAGAGCGGCGCGACCGGACCGAAGGTTTCTTCCTTGGTCACTTTCATCGTGGTATTGACGTTGGCGAGCACGGTCGGCTCGAAGAACGTGCCGCCGAGGGCGTGGCGCTTGCCGCCGGTCAGCACCTTCGCGCCTTTCGACAAGGCATCGCTGATGTGTTCTTCAACTTTCTCCACCGCAGCCTTGTCGATCAGTGGGCCTTGCGTCACGCCGGACTCCATGCCGTTACCGACTTTCATCGCTTTCACTTTTTCGGTGAGCTTGGCGGCGAACGCGTCATATACCTTGTCCTGAACCAGCAGCCGGTTCGCGCACACGCAGGTCTGGCCAGTGTTGCGGTACTTGGAGGCGAGTGCGCCTTCCACTGCTGCATCCAGGTCGGCGTCGTCGAAGACGATGAACGGCGCGTTGCCGCCGAGCTCCATCGAGGTTTTCTTCACGGTCTTCGAGCATTGCTCGAGGAGGATCTTGCCGACTGCGGTCGAGCCGGTGAATGTGAGCTTGCGCACGATCGGGTTGGAGGTGAGTTCGCCGCCGATGGCGGAGGCGCTGCCGGTGAGCACACTGAAGACACCTTTTGGAATTCCTGCGCGCTCACCCAGTTCAGCCATCGCGAACGCCGAATAGGGCGTCATCGTGGCGGGCTTGAGCACCATGGTGCAGCCGGCCGCAAGCGCCGGCGCGGCCTTGCGCGTGATCATGGCGTTGGGGAAATTCCAGGGCGTGATCGCGGCGCACACGCCGATCGGCTCCTTGAGAACCACGATGCGCTTGTCGGCTTGATGTCCCGGAATGGTGTCGCCGTAGATGCGTTTGGCTTCTTCGGCGAACCATTCGATGAAGGAAGCGCCGTAGGCGATCTCGGTGCGCCCCTCGGTGAGAGGCTTGCCTTGTTCGGCAGTGAGAATCCTGGCGAGGTCTTCCTGGTTCGCCATCATCAGGTCGAACCATTTGCGCAGGATAACCGAACGTTCCTTGGCGGTTTTCGCGCGCCAGGCGGGAAACGCTGCGTTGGCCGCTTCGATCGCGCGGCGCGTCTCGGCTGCGCCCATGTTGGGCACCGTGCCGAGGATTTCGCCGGTGGCGGGGTTATTGACGGGAATGGACTTGCCGCTGTCGGCGTCAGCCCATTTGCCGTCGATGTAGCACTGCTGGCGAAAGAGAGACGGATCCTTGAGGTTGAGCGCGGCAATGCCGGAAATCTTGGGGTCGTTCATGGGAACTCCACTGGGAGACTGATTGTAAGACTGCCTGTCCGGCCGAAGCGGCCGAAGTGCGGAAATTCTACTCCAAAGCGGGTTATTTCAGAATCCAGTACAAGTCGCTGTAGTCGTCAGTCCAGAGCTTCACACGCGGCAGGGGGCGGGAAGGACTTGCCGCGCTCTCGCGGTTGGAATAGATTGATCGGCAATTGACCGTGGTCCGCTCGAAATCCGCTGGGTCACGGTCCTCTCCGGGGAGGGAGAAGCGACGATGACGATACTCGGTGCCTTGGTCGGCGCGCTCATCGGGCTTGTCCTCGCTCCGCCGATCGCTCTTGCGCTCGGCCTCTCCGCGGCGGCCCTGCCGCTGCCGCCGGTTTCAATCGGCATCCAGCTTAGCGCGGTCCTTTGGGTGGTCATCTACCTCGTCGTCGTCGTCGTGTTGTACTTCATTGCGGCGATTGCGACAGCCTCCGTGGCCACGCCTACCGGCCCCCAGACAGCGACGCCGGTAGAGCAGGTGGCGCGAGGTGCGATGATCGGCCTCAACGCGATCATGAACGTGTTTCTGCTTCCAGCGGCGTTCGTGGCGCTTGCGCAACCGTGGGTCAACGTGGTGATTGCGATAGCGGCGGCGGCAGCGTTACCGGTGGCGCTCCTGATCGCGCCCGCCGTCGGCGTCGTCGGCTTCCTGGCCTGCATTCCCCAGCTCTCGAACGCGCCGGCATATCAAGTGGTCCTCGGTTGGACGAGTCTCGCGATGCCGATGTCGTGGCCGATAACCCTCGTCGGCGCGGTCATCTTGATCGCCAATACGTTGTGGTCGTGGTTCGGCGGTCGCCCATTCGGGGGTTTCTCCGACTTCACGTCCGGCACGTGGGCCACGCATGGCGGGTTCGTGTATTTTTCTCCGGATGCGTACAACACGGGGAACTTTGTCCAGATTCCCGGCCAATTCGGACGTGCCCGACCCGCGATAGACCCCGCCAACGGTCTGCGCCTCTTCGTTACCGCGCGTGGGGTGGCGATGCACGAGGGTGCGCACAATTTCAACCTTGCGGCGTTTGGGTGGTGGTTTCACCTCATCGGCTGGTTCCAGGAATACCTCGGCCCTTTCGGGAGCGGTCCCAATGCGTACGCAGAGCTTCTCCCGGAGGGGCGCTTCCGCCGGACCGTGAACCCGTGGCTGCCTGTCTGGACTCCGTCGTTCACGCCGGCCGCGGTGCCTAACGGTCCGCCCGTCGGCGGATCGCTGAACGTGTCTTCAGGCTGCGTGTTTCCCGGACAGACGGTGTCGCTGAGCATCGGCGCAATGCCTACCGACGACGGCTTCGTTCACCCGCTCGGTTTCCTGTGGGACCTCGGCACTCCGAGCAGTTCGCTCGCGGCGCTGGACAACCCGAGGTCCGCGACGCCCTCGTTCGTTCCCGACGTTCCGGGCCTGTACGCGCCGGTGCTTCTCGTCACCGACGGCGCCGACGGCACCACCGTTGCGATCCCATTCGATACGGTGAAGGTCCGGGTACCGGACCCGGGACCCGCACAGACCGCTCGGGTCGACGAGGTCGTCTCGCTGCCGGCGGGCATCGACGACCCTTGTCCGCAATTCGTGTGGAGCATCATCGATCCGCCGAGTCCGGACGCGGAGTTGAACCTGGTGGGGCAAAGCGTCACCTTCATCGCGCACACGCCGGGGCAATACACGCTCCAGGCCACGATGACGATCGGTGCGGGCTCGCTGTCCGCCACGACCACGGTAGACGTTTCGTCCTGAGCAGCAACGCGCATGCCTAACCCCTGCCGCATCGACGCCGAGCTTCAGGCATCGGAGCCGTACGTCAACGGCTTGCCGACGCGCTACGCCGCCATTGGACACGCGTCGCGCAACTGCACGCGGGTCCACGTCATCGTTCGCGCCACGCCGAACGGTCCGGCGATCTTCGACGCGTTCGCCGACACGATCTATCAGCAGCTCGTGCCCGGCACGGCGGATCTCGATCCGCAGAACGACGGCTCGTGGCGGGTCGACTTCGCGCCGCCGATCGTCGGTCTGCCATGCGGCCTAGAGCTTTGGGTCGACGCGACCTGCGTGTCCGGCACGGGAGGCTGCGGGTTTCACGATTGGAGCAAGCTCGGGTGCAAGAATCACCCGGACCGGCCGGGGCCGGGCGAAGACAGTCAACCGGGCTCGGATGACGGCACCGACCACGGCCCGGGAGGCGGCACCGGCCATGGCCCGGACGACGGGCGTCCGATGCCGCCCTGGGTTTGGGATCCGCCGTCCATCGCCTGCCCACGCTTCGGAGGCAGCTTTCTGCGGTTGCTGCTGCTCGGCCTGACGCTGGTTGCGGGAGGCGTTTGCATCGGTTCGGCGGCGATCGTGTTCGTAGGCGTCGGCACACTAGCGGCGGCCGGCTTGATGTACTCGATCTGGCAATACTGGTGCGCGCCGAACTACTGCTATTTCTGGGGTGGCGTGCTGTGGGTGTTCAAGCGAGCGACGTTGGCCGCCACGGTGTTTGCGCTCGCAAGCCTCAGCCTGAGCGGCTGGCTGTTGATGATCGGGTACGGCATCGTTGGCGGGTGGGTCATGCTGCGCCTCCAGCGACACCACTGCGAGGTGCCGTCGGGGCGCACGCCGATGAATCAGCTGCCGCTTTTCTGAGCGCGACAGACCTGTCTCGCGCCGTAACGCTCACTCCACAGCGCAGTGGAGCGCTCGGGCGCTACTTCAGTATCCTGTACAAGTCGCTGTAGTCGTCGGTCCACAGCTTCACGCCCGGCGCCGTATCGATTCTTTCGGCCACTTCCTTCAGCAGCCTTCCTTCGAAGACCGCGGGCGATGCGGACAGCAGCATCCAGTCGGAGCGGTACACTCCCGCGTCATCGTCGTCGTCGTTTTCCACCTGGCGCACTTCGAGCGACAGCTGCCGCGCCGCCTGCTGCACCACGGGAACCAGGTCGAGGTAACGATTGGAGATGTGCACGGCGAGAACGCCGGTTGGTTTCAAATGGCGCAAGTACGTCTTGAAAGCCTCCACCGTAAGTAGATGCACGGGAATGGCGTCGCTCGAAAAGGCGTCGAGCGCGAGAACGTCGAAATTCTGCGGGGACTCGCGCTCGAGCGACAGACGCGCATCGCCGAGCGCCACGTCCACTTTCGCCGGGCTGTCTGCGAGAAAGCTGAATTCCGTACGGGCGAGCTTGACCACGTCGGAATTGATGTCGTAGAAGCGGAAGACGTCGCCCGTTCTGCCGTAGGCCGCGATCGTGCCCGTGCCCAGGCCGACCACGCCCACCCGTACAGGTCCGTGCTCGTGCGCGTCGATCAGGGCGAGTCCGACGCCCGATGTCGGTCCATAGTAGGTGGTGGGCCAGTCGCGCCGGTCGGCTTCCAGAAACTGTTTGCCATGAACGATGGTGCCGTGCGAAAGCATCCGCATGGCCTCCGGCCCCTCCCCGGAATCGCGCACGCTGAGCACGCCGTAGAAGTTGCGGGAAGTGACGCGCGTATCTGCCGAATCTTCGGCGTAGGTACGCGCGAGGGCGACACCCAGCGCCACGGTCAGCGCCAGGAGAACGAGTCCCACGGGAATTCTCCAGCGTCCGTGAAGTACGCTCGAACGATCGCGCAGCAGCGCGGCCATCACGAGCACGCAGAGCGCGAGCATGCCGATCGGCAGCTCGTAGAGGTCCTTGAACACGTTGGGCGCCACCAGCCCGACGAGCACGCCGCCTCCCGCTCCGCCCAGCGCAAGCATGAGATAGAAGCCGGTGAGGTGCTGCGGATGGGGTTTGGAACGGGCCAGCTCTCCGTGGCAGACCATGCACGCCACGAAGAGCGTGGCGGAGTAGAGCGGTATCAAGCTCCAGATGCTCGGATTGGAGCGGGTGAGCGTCACGCAGACTCCTGCGAGTCCCGCGGCGAGCAGAGGCAGAAACAGCCACCGCCGATACCAGCCCGAAGCTTCGAAACACAGCACGAAGCTCAAAAGGTAGAGCGCGAGAGGCACCACCCAGAGGAAGGGGATGGCTGCGATGTTGAGCGTCATGTAGCTGGTAAAGGCGAGCAGCAACAGGGAAGCGCAGCAGGCCAGCGCCGCCCACAGCGTCTGCAGGCCCGGCCCGGGCTTGCCCGCATCATCGTGAGCGAGGCGCTGCGCTTCGGCACCTTTGCTGCGCCAGGCAAGCGTGGCGCACGCGAGCGCGAACAGGACGAAGCCGGCCGACCAGACCGCCGTCTGATGGCGCAGGGTGAGCAGCGGCTCGACGGCAAGCGGATAGGTGAGCAGCGCGAGCATCGAGCCCAGATTGGAAAGCGCGAACAGGCGATAAGGCGCCGCGCCCTCATGGGAGCGCGCGTACCAGGCCTGCACCAGGGGGCCGGTGGTGGAGAGCATGAAATAAGGCAGTCCGACGCTCGTCGCGAGCAGCCCCAATATCCGCCACGTCGGATCCTCGCCGCCCAGGGGCTTCCAGGCGGCGCTCGCGGCGAGCGGCAGCGTCGCCGCGGCAAGGACGAGCAGCGCGATGTGAATGTGGCGCCGTGCCGGGACACGCAAGCGGACGTAGGCGTGCGAGTACACGTAACCCGCCAGCAGCAGCAACTGGAAGAACAGCATGCAGATCGTCCATACCGCCGCAGTGCCGCCGAACCAGGGCAGGATGACCTTGGCAATGAGCGGCTGCACCTGGAACAGCAGAAAGGCGCTCAGGAAAATCGTAACCGCGTAGAGGATCATGAGTTAGCGGCCTGTTGAAAAATAGTGCGTTGTCATTCTGAGGAGCGCAGCGACGAAGAATCTGCTTTGAAAGCGATAACAGCAGATCCTTCGCTTCGCTCAGGATGACAGCTAGAACGTGCCGGGATAGATGCCGCCGTCGATCAGGAAATTCTGGCCGGTGATGTAGCCCGCCTGGACGCTGCACAGGTAGGCGCACAGCTCGCCGAACTCCTCGGGCGTTCCGAAGCGGCCGGCCGGAATCTCTTTTTCCCGCTCGCGCTTGATCTCCTCCGGCGTCTTGCCCTGCTCCTTCGCGGCGAACTCGGTGTTGCTGATCAGCCGGTCGGTCCAGAAGCGCCCGGGGAGCAGGTTGTTGATCGTGACGTTGTGCGCGACGGTTTTGCGCGCGAGGCCTGCGACGAAACCGGTGAGGCCGCTGCGTGCGCCGTTCGAGAGCGCCAGCTCCGCGATCGGCGCCTTCACCGCGCTCGAGGTGATGTTGAGGATGCGCCCGAAGCGCCTCGCGATCATTCCGTCCACCGTCGCCTTGATCAATTCGATGGGCGTCAGCATGTTCGCGCCGAGCGCTTTCTGCCAGTCCTCGCGCGAGAACTTGCGGAAATCTCCGGGCGGAGGGCCGCCGGCGTTGGTGACGAGGATGTCCGGCTCCGGGCAGGCGGCCAGCGCCGCGATGCGGCCCTGTTCGCTGGTAATGTCCGCAGGCACGGTCACGACCGTCGCGCCGGTCGTGGCACGGATTTCCTCCGCGGTTTTCTCCAGCGTCGGGCGGTCGCGCGCAACCAGAGTCACCCGGCAGCCTTCGCGCGCGAGCGAGGTCGCGCATCCCCGGCCCAGGCCCTTGCTGCCGCCGCATACGAGCGCGGCCTTGCCGCGAATTTTCAGATCCACTATTGATCCCTCCCGGAAAATCATTTCGCCGGCCGGAGCGTGACCAGCATCACGCCGCCCAACACCAGCGCGGCACCCGCCAATTGTACCGGGGTCATGGTTTCGTCCAAGCCTATCCAGCCGAAAAAAATGGTGGTCACCGGACCCAGCGCCCCGACCAGGGCGACCTGGTTCGCCCCGATGCGGCGCAGCGCCTCGGAGGTAATGAATACCGGGAGCACGGTGGAAAAAATCGCCATGGCGATCGCTATGCCGTATACCGGCAGCGGCAGCGCGAGCGCCGCGAGGGGCCGCAGCAAGAAGAACTGCGCGATGCAGAAAAAGCTCGCGACCGTCGTGGCGTAGGCGGTGAAACGGATCGAACCGACCCGCTGCACGACCTGGCTGCCGGCCACGAGGTAGACGGCGTAGCCCGTCGCGCTCGCGAAACACAAAGCGACGCCCAGGGACAGGTTCGCGTTGTCGTTCCCAATCAAGGTCGACATCACCAGCGCGACCCCCGAGTAGGTGAGGACCAGCGCGACGATCTCGCGGGCACTCGGGCGCTTATGCAGAAAAATTACCGACAGCAGGACGACCAGCGTGGGATACAGGAACAGGATCAGGCGGCCCAGTCCCGCAGAAACGTATTGCAGACCCAGAAAATCGACGAAGCTGGCGAAGTAATATCCGATGAACCCCAGAAAGACGATCGCCCAGACGTCACGGGGGGTGAGGCGCTCGCGGGTCGCGTCGCGCCCGACCCAGGCCGCAGCCGCGAGAAAAAACGGCAGGGAAAAAATCATCCGCAGCGCGAGCAGGGTGATCGGGTCGACGACGTAGCCGTAGGCGAGCTTGATCAGGATAGGGCGCAGCGAGAAGCACATGACGCCCACGATCGCCATCGCGATGCCGATGGCGCGGTAGGAAGCCGGGGAAGTCACCGGCGGTGTTTCCGGCTGTCCGGAAGTGTGGTTCGCGCGATCGGTTCATGGCGATCGGCGAGTGCGGGCAGGAACCGCGGCTTGGCGCTTTTCGATCCTGCGGCGAGCAAGGGTTCGGTCACGAGACGGCTTGTTTTTGGCTGGGCGCGATGCTCGGGTGATAAAATTATAAGCTCTTCCGCTCAGGGAACGCGCTTCCAGCCATGTCAGGACATTCCAGATGGGCCAACATAAAGCACAAGAAGGCGGCGTCGGATGCCAAAAAAGGCAAGACCTTCACGCGGCTGATCAAGGAGGTCACGGTGGCCGCGCGCATGGGCGGGGCCGATCCGGCCATGAATCCGCGGCTGCGCCTTTCGATCGACAAGGCGTACGACGCGAACATGCCCAAGGACACGATCGAGCGCGCGGCGAAGCGCGGCGCCGGCGGCCTGGAGGGCGTCAACTATGAGGAGATCCGCTACGAAGGCTATGGCCTCGGCGGAGCGGCGGTGGTGGTGGATTGCATGACCGACAACCGCGTGCGCACCGTGGCCGAAGTGCGTCACGCATTCGCCAAGCACGGCGGCAATCTCGGCACCGACGGTTCGGTGGTGTTCCTCTTCAAGCACTGCGGGCAATTCGTCTTCGCCCCTGGAACGAGCGAAGACAAGGTAATGGAGGCGGCACTCGACGGCGGTGCCGAGGACGTGGTCACCAACGACGACGGCTCGGTGGAAGTGACCTGCGCGGCCGCCGATTTCTCCGCGGTGAAGAACGGGCTCGCAAAAGCGGGGCTGAAGCCTGAGCTCGCCGAAATCACGATGAAGCCGACTGCCGAAAATGTTCTTAAGGGCGATGAAGGAGGGCGGATGCAAAAGCTGCTCGATGCCCTCGAGAGCTTGGACGACGTGCAGGACGTCTACACCACTGCCGTCATCGACAGCTAGGACTTAGTTTGTCCGCTCCCATCATTCGAATCCTGGGCATCGACCCGGGATTACGCATCACCGGGTTCGGAATCATCGAGAAAAACGGCAGCAAGCTCAGATACGTCGTGAGCGGCCGCATCAAGTCGGGCGACGCCGATCTTGCGGATCGCCTGAAAACCATCCTCGCCGGATTGCGCGAAGTGATCGAGATGCACCATCCCGGGCAGGTCGCGCTGGAGAAAGTATTCGTCAACGTGAATCCGGCCTCGACGCTCGCTCTGGGTCAGGCGCGCGGCACGGCGATCTGCGCGGTGGTGGACGCGGGATTGCCCCTCTCCGAATACACGGCGCTCCAGGTCAAGCAGGCCGTCGTCGGCAACGGCCATGCGAAAAAGGAACAGGTTCAGGAGATGGTGAAACGCCTGCTCGGACTCGCGGGCGCGCCCTCCGCCGACGCCGCCGACGCGCTCGCTTGCGCCATTTGTCACGCACACGGCGGGCAGGGCCTGGGGAAACTCGCCACACGCGGGTTTCGGGTCAAGAGAGGCAGACTCGTATGATCG
>DATHHS010000226.1:0-11959 GCA_035317085.1 Burkholderiales bacterium | reverse complement strand
TCGGAGCCAGGTTGATCTTGAGATCCTTGCCGTCACGCGTCTTCACCGAGAGCACGTCACCATCCAAGCTGGTAATGGTGCCGCGGATGCGCATCGGCGTTTGCGCACTGGCGACAACGCTCGCCAGCGCAAACGCGCCGGCAAACAACAGCAATGCTACTTTCTTCATGTCGTGATTCCTCCTGGTTAAGCCCGTCGGGCGATTCGACAACTCCCCTTGCAGCGACAGGTAAACGCCGCCGCCCAAGCTTCCATTCCGATGGGATGCAACTATTCTGGCAGATTCCGGCCTAACGTGAACTGCGGCAAAGAGGCGCGTTCCTTGTCCAAATGGCTGATCGCCCTGGGTCTCATCCTGGTGGCTGCAGGGTTGTTCTGGCCTTTCATGGGAAAGCTGGGGCTGGGCAGGTTGCCTGGGGACATCGTCGTCCGCCGCGAGGAATTCGCCCTGTACTTTCCTTTGATGACCAGCCTCGTCGTATCGATCGTCATCAGCATTCTCATATGGATTTTCCGCCGTTAGGAAAGGCCCCCTAGAGTTTCAGCAGGCGCCTGGCGTTATCTTCGAGGATTTTTTTCTTCGCCTCCCCGTCGAGGCGGGGGTGGTCCGTGACTATGGTGACCGGCTGCTCGTAGGCGATGGGGAAGCAATAGTCGCTACCCATCAGCACGCGGTCTGCTCCGACGACCTTCACCAGGTATTCGAGTACGTGGTCGGAATATCCGACAGTGTCATAGTAGAAACGGCGCAGATACTCCACCGGCGACTGCTTGACGTGCTTCAGGTCGGTGCGTTTCTCCCAACCACGGTTGAGCCGGCCGACGAGCCAGGGGAACGCGCCGCCCGCGTGGGGCAGACATACGACCAGATTCGGGAATCGGTCGAGCACGCCGCCAAAGATGAGATGCGCTGCGGCGATCGCCGATTCGAAGGGATTGCCGAGCAAGTTGGTCAAGTAATATGCGGCGAGGCGTTCGTATCCGATGACTTCGACCGGATGCAGGAAAAGCGGCAGGCCGCTCGCCTCGATGCGCTCGTATACAGGGAGAAACGCGGCGTCGGACAGGTCTTTGCCGCGAACCTGCGTGGCGATATAGAAGCCGCGCATGCCAGGGAGCTTTGCAGCGCGCTCGACTTCCCTTACAGCAAGCGCGGGTTCGTGCATCGGCAGCGTGGCGAGGCCGATGAGCCGCCTTGCATTGCGCTCGTGCGCCCGTGCGAGCGCGTCGTTGTAAGTTTCGCTGACGCGCTGCGCCAACTCTCCATCTGCCCAGTACCCCATGGGCTGCGACAGCGACAGCGCGTGAACTTCCACTCCCTGTTCGTCCATCGCCGCAAGGCGCGCGTCCAGGTCGACGAACTTCGGCCCCACAGGCCCCGTCATCAAATGACCGTGCTTGAACTGCGGGCCCTTGCCTTCGACCATCTTGTATTCGAAGCCGTGGGCGGGACCGTGCTTCGCGATCAGATCGAGGAAGCTTTGCGGAAAATAGTGCGCGTGGACATCGATCGCGTGAGGCGTGTGACTGTGGCTCATCCGTTTCCTTTTTTTCGTCCGCGATTTTACCGCGACGGGGACGGTCGCACTTATAATTAGCCGGATTGCGGGAGGGACGAGGGAATGGAAGAACGGGTCAGCTTCGTATCGGACGGCTTGAGGCTTGCAGGCGTCCTTCATCTCCCCGAGCCGCGCGGTTCGGCGGAACGGCGCGCCGCCTTTCTCGTTCTCCACGGATTCGGCAGCAACAAGGACGGCGGCGGCGGAACAGCCGTTGCGAAAATGCTCGCCGGCCTGGGCTACGCGGCGCTGCGCTTCGACTTCCGCGGCTGCGGCGAAAGCGAAGGCGGGCGCGGGCGGGTCATTTGCAAGGAACAGGTGAAGGACACGAGGAATGCTCTGTCCTTTCTCGCCACCCGTCCGGAAATCGACCCGAAGCGTATCGGCGTGGTGGGACAGAGTTTCGGCGCTGCGGTCGCCGTCTACTCGGCCGGGGTCGACCGGCGGGTCGCGGCGTGCATCTCCTCCGGAGGCTGGGGCGACGGCGCGAAGAAATTCCGCAAGCAGCACGCTTCGCCTCGGGCCTGGAAGAAGTTCAGCGCCATGATGAAGGAGGGCAAGCGCCGGAAGCGCGCGGGCAAACCGATGATGGTATCGCGCTACGACATCGTTCCCATTCCACCGCGCCTTCGCGGCAACCTCGCGCCGGGTTCGATCATGGAATTTCCGTTCGAAGTGGTGGAAACCATGTACGCATTCAATGCGAACGAGGTGGTCGGCAGTATCGCGCCGCGACCGCTCCTTCTGCTGCATTCGGCAAATGACTCCGTCACACCCACCGAGCAATCGGTCGAGCTCTTCGAGCGCGCGGGAAAACCGACCGATCTCCACCTTATCGCCGATGTCGACCATTTCATGTTCGCGGAGGGCAACACGCTGGTGGTGAACCTCGTGCGCAACTGGCTCGACAAACACTTTCCCGCGCAACCCTGATGCCGGCATGAGTAAGAAGCAAGCGCCCGCCGGCCCGCCGGCGCGGACCGCTTCGGCCGACGCGCTCAAACGCTTCGCGACGGACGTTTTCACGCGCGCCGGCCTGCCGAAATCCGATGCGGCGACCGTCGCCGAAGTTCTTGTCTGGGCCAATCTCCGCGGCGTGGACACTCACGGAGTTACAAGAATCCCGCGCTACGTCGATCTCGTCGAAACCGGCGAGATGAATCCGCGGCCGGCGATGACAGTGAGCAAGGAAACGCCCGCCTCGGTCCTGATCGAGGCCGATCGCGCGGCCGGGCCGGTCGCGATGATGCGGGGAACGGCCGAGGCCCTGCGCAAGGCCCGGGACGCAGGCATCGGGCTCGCGCTCGTCCGCGCGACCACTCATACCGCGGCGCTCGGTTACTACACGCTTGCCGTGGCTCGCGAAGGCATGGCGGGAATCGCCTTCGCGGCTTCCTGGCCTAATGTCGCCTACCACGGCACGCGCGCCGCGGGTGTGTCCACCAGTCCCATCTCGATCGCAGTTCCTGGCGCAGAGCCGCTGGTGCTCGACATGGCAACCAGCGTGGTCTCAATGGGGAAATTGAATCAGGCCAAGAGAAGCGGCGCGCCGATACCTGCGGGCTGGGCCCTCGACAAGGACGGCAAGCCGACGACAGATCCCCAGGCGGCGCAGATTCCGCTGCCCATGGCGGGCCCCAAGGGGTCCGGCCTCTCGCTGATGGTCGAATGCATCACGAGCCTTATCGCCTCGAATCCCCTGCTCGCCGAATCGCTGGAAGGCACCCCCGCAGGACACCGGCATCGCCAGAACGGCCTGGTCATGGCGATCGACCTGGCGCAATTCGGCGATCCGGAATATTTCCGGCGCGAAGTCGACCGCCTCGTCATTGCCTTGAAATCCCTGCCGGTCGATCCGGAAGTCGGGGAAATTCTCATGCCCGGCGAACGCGGCCGCCGCACCTTGGAGCAACGCAGCCATGACGGCATCCCCATTCAACGCGCCGTCTGCGACGAGCTCCAGGCATTGGCAAACAGGCTCGGCGTACCGATGTTTCCGTCGGTGCCGCGTTGATATACTGCACGCACTGAAAGTACACCTCCATGGCGAAAAAATCGAAAATCAACCCGACCCGCAAACCCGCGCGAAGCGCGGACGCCGCCGCGAAGCGCGGCTACCCCGATCTCCACGAGCATCTCGAGGCGCTCAAGCGCGCGGGGCTGCTCATCACGGTCGACCGGCCGATCAACAAGGACACCGAGATGCACCCGCTCGTTCGCTGGCAGTTCCGCGGCGGGATCGAGGAACCGGACAGGAAAGCGTTCTTGTTCACGCACGTGACCGACAGCAAAAAGCGCAAGTACGATATTCCGGTCGTGGTGGGAGCGCTCGCCGCGAGCCGCGAGATCTACCGCATCGGCATGGGCTGCGCCCTGGACGGAATCAACGAGACCTGGAATCGCGCGATGGCAAAGCCGATTCCGCCGAACATCGTGGAGAACGCGCCCTGCCACGAGATCGTGATCCAGGGCAAGGACCTCGACAAACCGGGCAAAGGACTCGACGGACTACCCATACCCATCTCGACTCCAGGCTGGGATATCGCGCCGTTTACGACGCTCTCCCAGTACATCACCAAGGACCCGGATACCGGCGTGCAGAACATGGGCATCTACCGCGGGCAGGTGAAGGCGCCGCGGCGGCTCGGCATGAATCCTTCGCTCGAACTCCGACCAGGGATCTACACCCACTGGGAGAAGATGAAGGCGCGCGGCCAGAAGCTGCCGGCCGCGGTGATCCTCGGCGCACCGCCGTGCGTGGCGTTCACCTCGGCGCAGAAAGTTCCGGAGTCGCTGGACGAGCTGCACGTAGCGGGCGGGCTCGTCGGCGCGCCGATCAATGTCGTGAAAGCGAAGACCGTCGATCTCCTCGTACCCGCCGAAGCGGAGATCGTCATCGAGGGATATATCGACACCGAGTATCTCGAGCCCGAAGCGCCGTTTGGAGAGTCGCACGGCCACGTCAACCTGCAGGAGTACAACGCTTTCATGGAGGTGACCTGCATCACGCGCCGCAAGGACGCGATCCTCACTTCCATCATCTCGCAGGTGACCCCGAGCGAGTCGAGCCTGATCAAGCGCGTGGCGCTCGAGCCGCTGTTTACCCATCACCTGCGTAATACGCTCGGCATCCAGGGCGTGAAGCGCGTCTCGATGCACGAGCCGCTCACCAACCTGCGCAAGCTGGTCGTGCTCATCATGGATCGCAAGACACCGACGACCGAGATATGGCGTGCGCTCTACGGCGCGGCTTCATGGAACCGCGCCGCGGGCAAATACGTCATCGCGGTGAACGAAGACATCGACCCGGACAACACCGATGCGGTGTTCTGGGCCATGTCCTATCGCGCCAATCCGGCGCTCGACCTGCAGATCCTGCACCACCGCGATCAGGGACACGGCCCGAGGAGCAAGCGGAACAACGGCGAAGACGCCTCGGTGCTGATCGACGCGACGATGAAGGAGGATTTTCCGCCGATCTCGCTGCCCAAGCGCGAATACATGGAGCACGCGAAGGAAATCTGGGAAGAACTGGGTCTGCCCAAACTCAAGCCCGAGTCGCCGTGGTTCGGTTACTCGCTCGGCGAGTGGTCCGAGGAACTCGAGCGCGCCGCCGAGCTTGCCGTGAAAGGCGACTATTTCGAAACCGGGAAACTCCTCGTCAAGCGGCGCCGCAAGGACGTGAAAATGAACACCGAGGTACGCGACTTGGAGCCGCGGAAAAAACCCTGAAGGGCCAGGAGAGGGCCCTCATCGAGCGGAAATGGATTCCTTGCGCGCCGGCTGGCGTGAAGGGCTGCTCTGCGAGTCCAGATACAAAAGCAGATCGCCCACGTCGGGCGAACCCAGACTCAGGTTGGGCATACGCACGCTCTGGTATTTCTCGAAGAGCATGACGGCGATCGGGTCACGCTCGGCGAGCATCTTGTCCGGGGCCAGGATGTAACGAGCGAGCCAGCCCCGCTCGCGCCGCGCTGTCACGCCCTGCAAATCCGGCCCCAGCTTGTCGCCCTGCCCGACGGTGTGGCAGGCGCTGCATCGACTCTGAAATAGAAACTGTCCCTTGTCGACCGTGAGCGGACGCGCTTCCGCGTAATTTTTCCCGCGCTGGGGGTCTCTCCAGCCGAGAAAACTTCCGACCGTATCGGCGAGGAACTGCGGGTTGTCCACGGCGGAATTCCGCATCCACTGCCCGGTCGGTTCATCGCCGACCATGAGGCTTGCCGTGTGGCCGTCCTTGTTGGCTTCATCGCTGTACCTGGACAAGCCCAGTTTCTTGGTTACGATTCTGATGTCCTCCGCCTTGCCGGTAAGAAACGTCCAGCCAGGCCCGACACCGAACTTCTCCGCATACGTCTTGAGAACTTCGGGCGTGTCGTGATCGGGATCGATGCTGATTGAGTAGAAAAAGATATCTTTCCCCATTCGGTCACCGAGAAGCTGCTGCAGCTGTACCAGTCGCGCCGTTTCGAGCGGACACTCGTCCTTGCAACTCGTGTACATGATGTTGATCGCCACGGCCTTGCCCTTGAGCAGGTCGTCATAGAAATGGACCTGGGTCCCGTCCTGCGTGATCAGCGTAGTGTTGGGGAAATAATTCGCCCCCCAGCGATTGGTGGTAACCGTCGAAACGGCGGGAGCGGGCGCGGCAGCACCATGCTCCCCGACCTCATGAGCGCGGACCGGCTCCACACCCATGTGCTGGAGCGCCGTGGCGGCGAGCAGCACCAAAACTGCCTTCACGCTGGCCCGAAGTCCTGTTCGCATGTTCAGCTTCCTTCGCTCGAGCAGAAACTCGAAGACGGCAAGCCATCCGCAGGGGACGGCTTGCCGATTTGGACACAAGAAGGAACTACGGGCTGGCGATCTGCCCCGTGGCTCCCGTGAGCTTCAAGGAGTTGACGTTGTAGCTCAGATTGAAAGACGCAGCACCAACACGAGACGTCGTGGGGCTGCCGCCGCTCTGGACAAACGGGAACGTGAGCTGCACCTTGTCCGCTGCGATCAGTCGACGGCTCAGGACTTCCTGACTCGATGTGACGTATTTCTTCCCGGTGGACGATCCCACGCCGGTGACGTTGCTGAGGTCGATGGAAAGCACGACGTTGGGGGAATTGCCGAAGTCAGGATCGGTCACCACGCTCGCGCTGAGCTTCGCCTGACCCGAGAAGCTGACGCTCTCGGGCGAGCCCGTCACGGTACCCTTGATCGAAACCAGGGCGCCGGTAGTGGTGGTGCTGGTCGACGAGGACGTGGAGGTAAAGCTGGTCGTGCTCGCCGTGATCGTGGTCTGCGCCATCGCAGGGAAGCCGGACAACGCGGCCACGCTCGCCAGAACCGCGCCCCCGAGCGAGCGCACGCCAAGCGTGAACAACAATCGACGTGTCTTCATGTTTCGCTCCTTCTCAATTTCTAGATTTACTTGAGGGCGGTCGGCAGGATGTCGTCCGGGGCCCGGAACGTCACGCCCTGCGGCGTCGGGATCGGAGTCGGCAGCGGCCTCAAGAACGGTGCGCCCCCATCGTCGATCTCCCAACGCAAGAGCATGGCGTTGTCCTCGTGCACGGTGTTGTGGCAGTGTTCCATGAACATGCCGCCCCAGTCGCGGAACTGCATCGTGATGGTGATGCTTCCGCCAGGCCTGAGTCGATAGACGTCTTTGCGCCCGCGCTCCGCCGCCGGGACATTGTTCAGGCTTCCGTTGCGGGCGAGGACTTGGCCCTCCTCGAAGTGAATGTGGATCGGGTGATCCCAGCCGCCACCGCCGTTCTTCAGGGTCCAGATTTCTCTGGTGCCAGACCTCGGCGCCGCCGATACCCGGCCGAAGTCCGCCGCGAGCATGTCGCCGTTGTCGGTCTTGATGCCCCAGGGACCGAAGAAGGTCGAGACCGGATCGTTGGTGTCCGTTTTGGCGCCCCGCCCGAACTCGAAAGTCCGCGTCCGCGCCACGGGAATGGCCGACAGATCGGGATTCGGGATCAGTACGGGAGGCACCTGGCTCACGTCGGGCGTGGCCGGATTGCGCACGATGCGGAACTCGAGGAATTTCCCTACGCAAGGATCCTGCGAATTGCCCGAGAGCGCTTCGGCGACCGACAGGTCATCATCCGGCTTCTTGCCGTCGCTGTGCTCCGCGAGGTTTACCATCCAGACTTTCTGGCCGATGCTGTAGCGCGAAAAGTCTATGACGATGTCGTAGCGCTCGGCGATGCCCTGCTCATCGAGCTGGGTAAGCGGGACCGGAACCGGGAGCAGATTGCCGTCGTTGGCGATCTGGAGCATGGTGGAGCTGTCCGAGAGCGCGATCTTGAAGAAGCGCGACACGCTTGCGTTCAGGATGCGGAAGCGGTACTTGCGCCGCTCGACTTCGAAGAACGGCTTGTAGGTGAGGTTCACCGTCATCCGGTCGCCGAGGAATCCGTCGAAGTCGAAGATGTCCATGGCGAGCTGGCCGTTCGCATCCCAGGCTTTTTCCGCGAGCATCAAATTGACGTCGTACTCGAGGTTGCCGAACGACTTGAGCGTGCCGCTCGGGAGCCGCAGGTTCACCCCGTCGTTGATTCCCTCGTTGCCGCGATCGAGGGCGCTGTAGATGTTGAACATCGCAGCGTTGCCCTTGTACACGTTCTGCGAGGTGAAGCTGAACATGTGGTCGTGAAACCAGTGCGTGCTCATGGTCTCGCGCCAGTCCCCCGGGATGTTGATCTTGCCGCCGTGGTCATCCGGCGTCGCGGCCCTGGGATCCGTGGCCCCGGTATTGACGGTCCTGAATCCCGCGAGAACGATCGGCCAGTGGTAATCGTAGAACTGGCCGGGAAAGAAGAACGCGCCGGTGAAGCCGTCGTTCTCCGCTCCGTGATGGCCGTTGTGCTCGTGGGTGCTGATGGTATGCCGCCCGAAGCCGCCGTTCTGTCTGACGTCGAACGGGAGCTTGTTGTGATGGCGGAACAGGATCGGCTCGGCATAGCGGCCGATGACCAGCTTCGGTGGAATCGTCCCGTTGAAGGTCCACACCGCGTTCACCCCCTGTGTCGGCAGGCCCGGATGGAACTTCAGGGGAATCGATGCGGTCGGGTCGATACCGGAATTGAACTGTGATGCAACTTGGGGGTTATAGATCGTATTGGCCTTCGCTCCCTCCTGCGTTGCCTCGACCGCGATCCTGGGAGGAAAAACGTCGAATCCCTGGTGCGCCCAGATCGGGCCCGGGGGACGTCCCTCGATGGGTCCCGTATCGCCGGGCGCCACCCCTTCCAGCGCCGGATTCAGGAGCTGCTGCGTCTGGTTGGATTGCGCCATCGGCGTGGGACTGAGAAACGTGAACGGGTTCGGATTGCGCGCCAGAACGTCGAAGCGCGGCATCGGCGTCGAAAAGTCCTGAACGCCGAACAGCGGGCTGGTCGGCAAACCCGTCGGGATCGAGTCGGCCCACGCGCTGCCGACGAACGGGTTGAGGCCGTGTTTCCAAGCGAGCGCACCGAAGCCGGTAAAGATGCCCCACTTGATCAACTCGCGCCGCGTGACCTGACCGTCGGCGAGCGCCTTGAGAATTTCCCAACGGTTCCTGCGGGCGTTCTCCGCCTCCCGCAGCCGGGATTTCGACGTGTTTCTAGGAAGAAAAAACATGCACAGTCTCCTTTTTTTGAATCCCACACACTTCAACGACCGCTCCGCAGGTTGGCCCGCGAGGCAGTCGAAATGTCCTCCACGATGGTACGTCGCCGGTACGCCGATTTTTCTGATGAAGTCGGGCAAGCGATTCTGCCTGCCACCCGCCACCTTTTTTCTTATTGCGAGAAAGGATAAACAAAGAAATCAACAATTGAAACTTTTTTTTCATGCTGCGGAGCCGCAGGAATGATTTCGTGTCGGGTTTCTATTTACGGCGATGTAGGGAATTCAATACAAAGTCTCACAGGAATGATTTCGTGTCGGGATTCGTTTACAGCGATGTAGAGAATTCAATATAAATTTGTTTTTCTTGGTGCTACATTGCAGAGAGAGCGGCAGTACATGTAGACCGGTCTATATAGTTTCTTGGATGGGAGACATGGAACAACCCGAGTCCAAAAGTCGAATAGTCCGCGCCACCGTCGACCTCCTAAGCCAATCGGGACTGTCAGGTGTGGGAATCAACCAGATCGTGGCTGCGAGCTCTGCCCCCAGAGGCTCGATCTACCACTTCTTTCCTGGCGGCAAGGTCGAGCTCGCAACCGTCGCCCTCGAGGAAGCCGAGAAAGTCGAGGGGCAGTGGTTCCGCGGTATCTTCCATCAGCCGGAGTCGATCGGCAGGAAAGTGACCTTGCTCTTCGACGACGCAGCGAAGATCCTCGAAGCAAGCGAGTTCATGAAGGGCTGTCCGGTGGCCGCGGTCGCGCTCGACCTCGACCGTAACTCGGAGAGATTGCGTGCTGTCTGCTGCGCGATCTTCGTGACATGGCAAGACATCATCGCGACAGGACTGGACGAAGTACCCGAGGCCGAACGTCGCGAAGTGGCCGAGCTGATTCTCGCCACATTGGAGGGCGCACTGCTCCTGTCGCGGACCGAAGCGACGAAGGACCCTTTGCTGCGCGCTGGGAGGACCCTTGGAAAAATTCTCGGCCGGAAATTTCAAGCGGCGTCGTAACGGACAGCTCCTGCAGCGCTGCCCGCGGCACTTTCCCAGCTCCAATGAAACCTGTTTGACCCTGCCCGAAGTTGGTGCGGGTAAAGGAATCAAATACCGCCTGCAGGTCTGCATGGATACTAGGTCCGCGCTTGATCCGCCCCGCGTATTGCCCCCAAAGTTGCCCCCAACCAAGAGTGCCTAGATCGAAGGTTCGCTCGGGGACTGAGCAAGGGCGCTCCGCGAATCAGACCGAAACACGCCTCCGGACGCAGCTCCTCGCGGACTACCGGGAGATCGGTAAAATGCCAACAAGGAGGGCCCGCATATGAACTTGTTCGCAAGACAAGCCATAGCCTATCAGAACGCGCTTAACCAGGGCTGCGGTGCTCTTATCCGGCATTGCGTCAGGGCTCCTCGCCGACGGAGCGCTCAACGATAAGGAAATTCGCTTTCTTGAGGCGTGGCTACGCGAGCACGACGTTGTCGCCACAGCTTGGCCCGGCGATGTGCTCTACTCCCGAGTAGAGGATGTTCTCGCCGACGGCAGGATTACCGAAGAAGAGCGTGCTCACCTCGTCGAAACGCTGCAGCACATTCTTGGAGGCTCGCTCGAGCAACCATCAGAACATGAGCCAGTGAATCAACTCGCGTTTGACGAAGACGCAAAGTTGAATGTCGACGGAAAAACGTTCTGCCTGACTGGTGATTTCGTGTTCGGCCCGCGGCCGCGCTGCATAGAAAAAATCGCGGAACGGGGTGGAGTTGTGCTCAAGGGAGTGACACAGGAACTGAATTATCTTGTTGTCGGAGCGCGCGGTAGCAAGGAATGTAAGCACGGCTCCTTCGGGACCAAGATCGAGAAAGCCATCGCCTACAAGCGCGCCGGCGTTCCAATATTGATCGTTCGCGAAAACCGATGGACGCAAGCACTCCAATAGAGTCATTCTGCGACCTCATTTACCCTATTTCGCGGAGCGCCCCGTATAATAATTTGAGGACGCCTAGCCAGCAGGGAGCTCGTGCCGAAATCGCCGCCAAAGAAGTTCATCACCTTCCTTGCCGCGGCATCGTCGGCAGCTTTTCTGTCGGCATGCATATCCATCAGCGAGCGGCTTCAATCAGTCCTGGCGCCCGCGGCAAATATCGGTGACAGCGTCTCTTGCCAAGCAGAGTGCAAAGATGAGTGGCAGCGAGCCCAGCTCTGGATCGTCAAACACTCAGGTTGGAAGATCCAGATCGCCACCGATGTCGTCATTCAAACTTACAACCCGGCCAAGTCAACCTACGGATTCAGTATCACGAGGGAACCCGCGGGCGGAGGAAGCTACACGATTCGCATGGAGGTCGCATGCGGAGATGACTGGTGCGATCCCAAACCCCTCGACGCAAGGAACGCCTTCTACTACTACGTAAAAACCGGCACCGACTTGCTGCTTGGACAGGGCTATTTGAGCGCTATACGCTAAACGCGGAGCATGAGAAGCAACTCGATCACTCGTTTTCCCAGCACACCCGCCCGCCCGTGGCAAACAACCTGGCCATGTATTGCAGCGATGAATCGTGGAGAACCAGAGATGCCATGGCGCGCCATGGTGAAACCAGCGGCTGTATAAGCAAACAGATCGAAATAAACCAATAACTTACCGCGTATTTCTCAATTCGCCATGGAGAAAAACTCGTAGTTGGATCCAACTATCCCAGGCATAAAAACGCAATCCGCTGGTACTTGTGCGTACTGGAATATATTTTCGCGGAGTCTCCGCGTTGATTATATTTTTGGCGAGTTGTA
>DATHHS010000225.1:0-15658 GCA_035317085.1 Burkholderiales bacterium | reverse complement strand
TGCTCGTGCACCATGGTGTGGTGCGTCACCAGATCGACGAAAACGTCTTTCTCCTTCCTGTCGGGCAGCTCGCCGTTCAGCAGCAGATAGCAGACTTCCAGGAAATCGCAATGGGTCGCGAGCTGCTCGATCGGGTAGCCGCGATAGAGCAGCACGCCCGCGTCGCCGTCGATATAGGTGATCCCGGAGCTGCAGCTCGCCGTGGAGAGAAATCCCGGATCGTAGGTGAACATTCCGGTTTTTCCGTAGAGCGTGCGGATGTCGACCACGTCCGGGCCGATGCTGCCGGAGAGGACGGGAAATTCGATCGACTTGCCTTCGCCGTAGGAAAGCGTGGCCTTCTTCGCGGAACTCATGGTGTTCCCCCAGTGAATCGATGCGCGGTCACTAGCAGCTCCGCAGCAGTTGAACGACTTCGCCTAGCGCCGGATCGCCGCATTCGCTGCGCCCGCTGACCAGGTTCCACAACTCGTCGTCGCCATAGTCGAGCAGCGTTTTGAATGCGGTCAGGCGCTCGCCCTCGAGCAAGTCTCCATGCGCGCGTAGAAAGCGCTCGAGCACGAGCTCGTTCTCGAGCAGGCCGCGGCGGCAGCTCCAGCGCAAACGGTTCATTTCCGTCGTTGTCATGTTCGGCAAATTCGGGGACAGACCACGTTTTTCATCGCCGGTACTAGTCTAACCAGATCGCTCGGAAAAACGTGGTCTGTCCCCGGTTTCATACTAGACCGACCGTTTTACCATCAGTTCCTTGATTTTGCCGATCGCCCGGGTGGGATTCAGATTTTTCGGGCAGGCGTCCACGCAGTTCATGATGCTGTGGCAGCGGAACAGGCGGTAAGGATCTTCCAGGTTGTCCAGCCGCTCGCCGGTCGCCTGGTCGCGGCTGTCGGCGATGAAACGATACGCCTGCAGCAGCCCGGCCGGGCCGACGAACTTGTCCGGGTTCCACCAGAACGACGGGCAGGCGGTCGAGCAGCATGCGCACAGGATGCATTCGTACAGCCCGTCCAGCTCTTCGCGCTCCTGCGGAGATTGCAGCCGCTCTTTCTCAGGTGGAGGATCTTCGTTGACGAGATACGGCTTGATCGAGTAGTACTGCTTGAAGAACTGGGTCATGTCCACGATCAGGTCGCGGATCACCGGCAGTCCGGGGAGCGGGCGCAATTCCACCGGCTCCTTGAGATCGGAGAGCTTGGTGATGCACGCCAGGCCGTTCTTGCCGTTGATGTTCATGGCGTCGGAACCGCACACGCCTTCCCGGCAGGAGCGGCGCAGGGAGAGGCTGTCGTCCTGTTCCTTGATGCGCACCAGGGCGTCGAGGAGCATGCGGTCGTGCGAATCGAGCACGACGTCGTAGTCCCGCATGTACGGCTTTACGTCCTTGTCCGGGTCGTAGCGGAAAATCCTGAAGCGCATGCTTGCCCCCGTGGGTCAGTAGGTCCGCACCTTGGGCTCGATCGTCCGGGCCGTCAGCGGTTTCATGTGCACCGGCTTGTACTCGAGCCGGTCGCCGTCCTTGTACCAGAGCGTGTGCTTCAACCAGTTCGCGTCGTCGCGGGCGTGATGGTCGGCGCGATCGTGCGCGCCGCGCGACTCTTTCCGCGCCTCCGCGGAGACCATGGACGCACGCGCCACCTCGATCAGGTTGTCGAGCTCCAGCGCCTCGACCCGCGCGGTATTGAACACGCGGCTCTTGTCCTTGATCTGCGTCCGGGTGGCGCGGTCGGCGATCTCGTTTATCTTCTTCACGCCTTTGACCAGCATGTCCGGAAACCGGAATACGCCGCAGTGCGCCTGCATGGTCCGGCGCATTTCCATGCCGACCTCGGCGACCGACTCGCCGTCTTTCTGGCCGTCGAGCCGCGCAAGGCGCGCCTCGGTCCGCTCGGCCGCATCCTTGGGCAGATCCTTGCGGCCCGGATTTTCCTGCAAGTACTTGATGATCGATTCCGCGGCCGCCTTGCCGAAGACCAGCAGGTCGGTGAGCGAGTTCGTGCCCAGGCGGTTGGCGCCGTGCACCGAGGCGCAGGCGCACTCGCCCGCCGCGTAGAAACCGGGAACCACGGCTTCCGGATTCCCGCGCCCATTCGAAAATTCTGGAACCACGACCTCGCCAAAATAGTTGGTGGGAATTCCTCCCATCTGGTAGTGCACCGTCGGGACGACCGGGATCGGATCTTTCACCGGGTCGACATTCGCGAATTTCTTGGAGATCTCGCGGATTCCCGGAAGGCGCTTGTCGATCACTTCGGGGCCCAGGTGATCGAGCTTGAGCAGCAGGTAGTCGCCGTGCGGGCCCGCCCCGCGCCCTTCCTTGATTTCCGTGGCCATCGCGCGCGAAACGACGTCGCGCGACGCGAGATCCTTCAGATTCGGCGCGTAGCGCTCCATGAAGCGCTCGCCGCCCTTGTTGAGAAGGTAGCCGCCTTCCCCTCTTACGCCTTCGGTGATCAGCACGCCCGCGCCCGCGACACCCGTGGGGTGAAACTGCCAGAACTCCATGTCCTCCAGAGGAATGCCGGCGCGCGCGGCCATCCCGAGGCCGTCGCCGGTGCAGATGAACGCATTGGTCGTGGAGGAAAAAATCCGCCCCGCCCCGCCGGTCGCGAAAAGCGTGGCGCGCGCGTGAAGGATCATCACTTCGCCGGTTTCCATCTCGAGCGCGGTGACGCCCAGCACCTGCCCGTCCGCGTCGCGGATCAGGTCGAGCGCCATCCATTCGACGAAGAACTGGGTGCGGGCCCGGATGTTTCTCTGATAGAGCGTATGCAGCATCGCATGGCCGGTCCGGTCCGCGGCGCAGCAGGAACGCTGCACCGGACGTTCGCCGAAATTCTGCGAGTGTCCTCCGAAGGGCCTCTGGTACACGGTACCGTTCTCGTTGCGGTCGAACGGCATGCCGAAGTGCTCGAGTTCATATACGAGTTTCGGCGCTTCGCGGCACAGGAATTCGATCGCATCCTGGTCGCCGAGCCAGTCGGAGCCCTTCACCGTGTCGTACATGTGCCACAGCCAGGAGTCTTCGCCCATGTTGCCGAGCGCAGCGCCGATTCCGCCTTGCGCAGCGACCGTATGCGAGCGGGTCGGAAACACCTTCGAAAGCACCGCGACGCTCAAGCCCGCTTCCGACAGCTGCAACGCGGCGCGTAGGCCCGCGCCGCCCGCGCCGACCACGACGACATCGAAAGTACGTTTTGCGAGCGCCACCTCAGATTCTCCAGAGAATCTGCATCGCCCAGCCGGCGCAGCCGACCAGCCACAGGATGGTCGCAATCTCCAGCGCGAGACGCAGCCCGGTGTGCTTGCAGTAGTCCATCCAGATGTTGCGCACGCCGATCCATGCGTGAATCAGGATGCTCGCGGCGAAGAGAAATGTCGCGAAGCGCATCCACTCATGCGCGAACATCGTCTTCCATGCCGTGTACGTGAGCTCGCCTCGCGGCAGCGCCAGCACCAGGACGAGCGTGTAGGCGAGCATCACCAGGGCGGTGACGCGCTGCGCGAGCCAGTCCCTCAGGCCGTAGTGGGCGCCGACGATGATGCGTTTCACCACAGTTTCGCCCCGATGAATGCCGTCAGCGCCAGGCCCGCGATGAACACGGCGAAGGCGCTCATGCGCGCCGTCGCCAGGTCGACGCCCTTTCCTATGTCGAGGAGCAGGTGCCGCACGCCGGCGCACAGGTGATGCAGGTAGGCCCACAGGAACACCAGCATTGGGATTTTCACGACCGGATGCGCGACATACGCCTGGAAGCGCGCGAACCCCGCCTCCGAGCCAAGGCTCATGTCGAGCAGGAACAAAAACCAGATGAGCCCGAGGAATAACAGCGCGCCGCTCACGCGATGGGAAATCGAGACCAGACCCGGGATCGGGAGATTGAAGGGACTGAGGTTATACCAGAGGGGACGCCTTTTTTTCGCCGTCAGATCAGGCATGTAAAGCAATCCTTCCGCAACTTTCTGGCTGATTTGGAATCTTGACGGGAGTCAAGATTATAACAGGCTTCAATTTTGTTTTGTGCTGCGCAAAAGCGCCAAGCCGGATATATTCGGCCCTTCATCAGGGAGTTTTCCATGGCCAACAAACCCATTCGTGTCGCAGTCACCGGCGCCGCCGGCCAGATCGGGTACAGCCTGCTTTTCCGGATCGCGAGCGGCGAAATGCTCGGGAAAAATCAGCCCGTCATCCTGCAGATGCTCGAGATTCCCGACGAGAAGGCGCAGAAAGCCTTGAAGGGCGTGATGATGGAGCTGGACGACTGCGCGTTCCCCCTGTTGCACGGCATGATTCCGACCGCCGACCCGATGGTCGCGTTCAAGGACGCCGAAGTCGCGCTCCTGGTCGGCGCGCGCCCGCGCGGGCCCGGCATGGAACGCAAGGACTTGCTCGAAGCAAACGGCAAGATCTTCGCGCCGCAGGGCAAGGCGCTCGACGCGGTCGCGAACCGCAAGGTCAGGGTCCTGGTGGTCGGCAACCCCGCCAACACCAACTGCCTTATCGCGATGAAGAACGCCCCGAGCCTGAAACCGGCGCAGTTCACGGCGATGATGCGCCTCGATCACAATCGCGCCGTCAGCCAGATTGCGCAAAAAATCGGCAAGCCCCTGAGCTCGATCCGCAAGGTCACGATCTGGGGCAATCATTCGGCGACGCAGTACCCCGACGTGTTCCAGGCGGAATGCGGCGGCAAGAAGGTCTGGCCGATGATCAACGACCCGGAGTGGCTGGAAAAGACTTTTATCCCAACGGTGCAAAAGCGCGGCGCCGCGATCATCGAGGCCCGCGGCCTGTCCTCCGCCGCGAGCGCGGCCAACGCCGCCATGGACCATGTGCGCGACTGGGTACACGGCACGCGCGCGGGCGACTGGGTCAGCATGGGGATTCCTTCGGACGGGAGCTACGGAATTCCGGAGGGCGTGATCTACGGCTATCCCGTAAGCTGCAAGGACGGCAAGTACAAGATCGTCAAAGGCCTCGCGGTGAGCGATTTCAGCCGCGTCCGCATCGACGCGACCCTGAAGGAACTGCGCGAGGAGCGCGACGGGATCGGGCAGCTCCTGGGCTAGGATCGAGCACCGCCAGCATGTCGCCGGGAGCAAAATTCCGCGCCGCGATGAAAGCGGAAAAACCGCTCCAGTGCGTGGGTGCGATCAACGCCTACCACGCGCGGCTCGCGGAGCGCGTCGGATACAAATCGATCTATCTCTCGGGCGGAGGCGTCGCGGCCGGATCGCTCGGCCTTCCCGATCTGGGCATCAGCAATCTCGAGGACGTGCTGACTGACGTACGCCGCATCACGGATATCTCCGAGTTGCCGCTGCTGGTCGATGTCGACACCGGCTTTGGCGCGAGCGCCTTCAACATCGCGCGCACGGTCAAGTCTCTGATCAGAGCGGGCGCCGCGGCGATGCACATCGAAGACCAGGTCGGCGCCAAGCGCTGCGGCCACCGGCCTGGAAAAGAACTCGTCTCGAAGGAGGAAATGGCCGACCGGATCAAGGCGGCGGTCGACGCGAAGACCGATCCGGCTTTCGTCGTGATGGCGCGCACCGACGCGCTGGCGGTCGAAGGCCTGGATCGCGCCATCGAGCGCGCGCGCGCCTGCGTCGAAGCGGGCGCCGACGCGATATTTCCCGAAGCCATGACCGAGCTTTCCATGTACCGGAAATTCGCCGAGGCGGTGAAGGTGCCGGTGCTCGCCAACATCACCGAGTTCGGCGCGACACCGCTTTTCACGCTGGAGGAGCTGCGCTCCGCCCAGGTCTCGATCGCGCTTTATCCGCTTTCGGCTTTTCGCGCCATGAACGCGGCGGCGCTCAAGGTCTACAATGCGATCCGCAAGGAAGGCACGCAGCAAAACGTCGTCGATCTCATGCAGACACGCGCCGATCTCTACGACGCTCTCGATTATCACGCCTACGAGCGCAAGCTCGACCAACTGTTCGCCAGGGAAAAAGCCAAATGAGCGAGGCCGCCGCCGTCTCGAAGCCGAAAAAGTCGGTCGCCCTCTCGGGCGTCCCCGCCGGCAACACGGCGCTGTGCACCGTCGGCCGCAGCGGCAACGACCTGAATTACCGCGGCTACGACATCCTGGATTTTGCTGACTCCGCCGAATTCGAGGAAGTCGCCTATCTGCTCGTTCACGAGAAGTTGCCGACCGCCGCGGAGCTCACCGCCTATAAGGCCAGGCTCCAGTCCTTGCGCGGACTGCCGGACAACGTCAAGGCGGCGCTCGAGGCGATTCCCGCTTCCGCGCACCCGATGGACGTGATGCGCACCGGCGTCTCCGTGCTGGGGACCGTGGAGCCTGAAAAGGAAGATCACGGCATGCCGGGCGCGAAGGACATCGCCGACCGCCTGATGGCCTCTCTCGGCTCGATGCTGCTCTACTGGCATCACTACAGCCGCGACCGCAGGCGCATCGAAGTCGAAACCGACGACGATTCGATCGGCGGGCATTTCCTGCACCTGCTGCACGGAAAGCCGCCATCGGCCGAATGGGTCCGCGCGATGCATACCTCGCTCATCCTCTACGCCGAACACGAGTTCAACGCGTCGACCTTCACTTGCCGCGTCATCGCCGGCACCGGATCGGATATCTATTCGGCGATCTGCGGAGGCATAGGCGCGCTGCGCGGCCCCAAGCACGGCGGGGCGAACGAGTTCGCTTTCGAGGTCCAGTCGCGCTATCCGGATGCCGGCGGAGCCGAGGCCGACGTTTTGCGCCGCTTGCGGAACAAGGAAATCGTCATCGGTTTCGGCCACCCGGTCTACACCACGGGCGATCCGCGCAACCAGGTGATCAAGGAGGTGGCCCGGCGCCTCTCGCAAGCTCAAAAAGACATGAAGCTCTTCGATATCGCGGAACGGATCGAACAGGTGATGTGGCGGGAGAAGAAGATGTTTGCCAACCTGGACTGGTATAGTGCGGTTTCCTATCACAGGATGGGCGTGCCGACCGCGATGTTCACCCCGATTTTCGTCATCTCGCGCACCTCGGGTTGGTCGGCGCATATCATCGAGCAGCGAATCGACGGTAAAATCATCCGTCCGGGCGCCAATTACACCGGCCCGGAAAACCGGCAGTGGGTGCCGCTCAGGGAGCGCCGCTAGCGCCGCATGAAACAGGAGACCGCCATGAAGCTTACAAGGCTCGCATTCCTCGCTGCGCTGTTCGGGGCGGGCACCGCGGCCGCTGCGCCGGCCGTTGAGATCGCCGGCACCTGGGAATGCCGGCAGGCGGGGATCGAATACCACAACAAGCCTCCCATTCTCTACGTCGCCGATACGGGTGGGGATCAGGCGCAGGTTACGATCGAGGTGGACGGGTTTGCGCGCGAAATCTACGGCCGCTCCGAAGTCGCGGCCGACCAGGACGGATGGTGGAAAATAAAACCGGCCCAAGGGCAGGAATTCATGGTCCGGCCCGACGGGGCCGCAAAGCAGCGCTCGCCCGGCATGGGCCTGCGTTTTGCCGATTCGAAAGGCGACTACCGCTGCCTGCGGCTTCCTCTTTCGGCCGTGCCGGGCGCCGCGCCGTCCGGCGCGCAGAACGTTTCGCCGCCGGAGATTATTCAGGGCACTCCGCCTTCCGGCGAGCAGACGATCCCGCCCGCGGGCGTGCAAGACGCCGCTCCCTACGGCGTGCAGAACGAAGGAGCGGCCAAGAAAGAGTAGGAATGTCCGCGCCCGTTTCCAATGTCCGGCCCAAACCGGACAAAGTTCTCGTCGACATCGCCGACTACGTCACCCAGCACGAAATAAGGAGCGCGGAAGGCTACAACACCGCGCGGCTGTGCCTGATGGACACGCTCGGATGCGGCCTGGAGGCGCTCGAGTATCCGGCGTGCACCAAGCTCCTCGGACCACTGGTTCCCGGAACAGCCGTTCAGAACGGCGCCCGGGTGCCGGGCACGCGCTTCGAGCTCGATCCGGTACAGGCAGCTTTCAACATCGGCGCGGCGATCCGCTGGCTCGATTTCAACGATACCTGGCTCGCCGCCGAGTGGGGCCACCCCTCCGACAACCTCGGCGGAATTCTCGCGGTCGCGGACTGGCTTTCGCGCAACGGCACGCCGCTGGTCATGCGCGACGTGCTCACCGCGATGATCAAGGCCCATGAAATCCAGGGCGTGATCGCGCTCGAAAACAGCTTCAACCGGGTCGGTCTCGACCACGTGGTGCTGGTGAAGGTCGCATCGACCGCGGTGGTGTCGCAGATGCTGGGCCTTTCGCGGGATGCCATCATCAATGCCGTCTCGCACGCCTGGGTCGACGGGCAGAGCCTGAGGACGTATCGCCACAGCCCGAACACCGGATCGCGCAAGTCCTGGGCCGCGGGAGACGCCACCTCGCGCGCCGTGCGCCTCGCCCTCATCGCGAAGACCGGTGAGATGGGTTATCCCTCGGTGCTCACCGCGAAGACCTGGGGCTTCTACGACGTGCTGTTTCGCGGCAAGGCGTTCCGGTTTCCGCGGCGCTACGGCTCCTACGTCATGGAGCACGTGCTGTTCAAGATCTCCTTCCCCGCCGAATTCCACGCGCAGACGGCGGTAGAGGCGGCAGTGCTCTTGCACCCGGAAGCGAAGGACCGGCTTTCCGACATCAGGAAAATCGAGATCGTTACGCACGAATCGGCGATCCGCATCATCGACAAGAAGGGGCCTCTGAGCAACCCGGCCGACCGCGACCACTGCATCCAGTACATGGTTGCCGTCGGCCTGATCAAGGGCAATCTGACCGCCGCCGATTACGAGGACGCTGTGGCACAGGACCCGCGCATCGACGCGCTGCGCGCAAAGATGCTGTGCGTCGAGAGCAGGCAGTACTCGCGCGATTATCTCGATCCGCAGAAGCGCTCGATCGCGAACCAGTTGCAGATTTTCTTCAAGGACGGAACCAAAACGCGCAAGGTGGCGGTAGAATATCCGGTCGGTCATTGCCGCCGCCGCCAGGAAGGCATCCCCTTGCTCGAAGCGAAATTCCGCAACAACCTGGCCCGGCGCTTTCCGAAAGAGCGACGCGACGCGATCCTCGAGCTGTTCCGGGATCAGCGGCGCCTGGAAGCGACACCGGTCAAGGAATTCATGGGCCTGTTCGTGGTCTGAAAAGAACGAAACACGCCGCGGATGAGCGCGGAGCTGTGCTTTTTGGGAGTCTCCATGTCACACAATCTGTTCAACACGCTGCAAGAATTCAAGATGGCTTCCGGGAAGACCGGTAAGCTCTATTCGCTGCCCGCGCTCGAGCGCGCGCTCAGCGCCAAGGTCTCGCGCCTGCCCGTGTCGATCCGCATCGTGCTGGAGTCGGTGCTGCGCAATTGCGACGGCAAGAAAATCACCGAAGAGCATGTTCGCCAGCTCTCGAGCTGGAAGCCGAACGCACCGCGCACCGACGAAGTTCCTTTCGTGCTCTCGCGCATCCTGCTGCAGGACCTGACCGGCATCCCGGCCCTGGCCGACCTCGCCGCGATGCGCAGCGTCGCCGATCGTCTGGGCAAGAATCCCAAGGTGGTGGAGCCGCTGGTGCCGGTCGACCTCGTCGTGGATCACTCCATCCAGATCGACCACTACGGCGTGAAGAACGCGCTCGATCTCAACATGAAGCTCGAGTTCAAGCGCAACCAGGAACGCTACACCTTCATGAAGTGGGCGATGCAGGCCTTCGACACCTTCAGGGTGATCCCGCCCGGCATCGGCATCGTGCACCAGGTGAACCTCGAATACCTGGCGCGCGGGGTGCATCACAAACATGGCGTTTATTATCCCGATACTCTGGTCGGCACCGACAGCCACACCCCCATGGTCAACGCCATCGGCGTGGTCGCCTGGGGCGTGGGCGGCATCGAAGCCGAGGCCGGCATGCTCGGCCAGCCGACCTATATCCTCACCCCCGACGTGGTCGGCGTGCACCTGAAGGGCAAATTGCGCGGCGGCGTGACCGCCACCGACCTCGTGCTCACTGTCACCGAGCTGATGCGCAAGACCAATGTCGTCAACAAGTTCGTCGAGTTCTTCGGCGAAGGCACGGCCAGCCTCACCGTGCCCGACCGCGCGACCATCGCCAACATGGCGCCCGATTACGGCGCGACCATGGGTTTCTTCCCGGTGGACGACGCGACCATCATTTACTTCGAAGGCACGGGCCGCACCCCCGAAGAAATCGACGCGCTCAAGTCCTACTTCAAGGCCCAGGGCATGTACGGCACGATCAAGAACGGGGCGATCGACTACAGCCAGGTGGTCGAGCTCGACCTCGCCAGCGTGACGCCTTCGCTCGCCGGCCCCAAGCGCCCGCAGGACCGCATCGAGATCGGCAAGGTGAAAGCGAAATTCACCGAGCTCTTCTCGAAGTCCGCCGCCGAGAACGGCTTCTCGAAGAAACCCGAGGACCTGAAAAAACGCGTCAAGACCCGCGACGGCATCGAGCTCGGCGCGGGCGACGTGATGATCGCCGCGATCACTTCCTGTACCAACACCTCGAACCCCGGCGTGCTGCTCGCCGCGGGCCTGCTCGCCAAGAAAGCGGTCGAACGCGGCCTGACCGTCAAGCCGCACGTAAAAACCTCGCTCGCGCCCGGCTCACGGGTCGTGACCGAATATCTGAAAAGGGCGGGATTGACGCCCTACCTGGAGAAGCTCGGCTTCAATCTCGCCGCCTACGGCTGCACCACCTGCATCGGCAACTCCGGACCGCTGAAAGCCACCTTCGAGGAAACGATCGCGCAGAACGATCTCGTATGCGCCGCCGTGCTCTCGGGCAACCGCAACTTCGAGGCACGCATCCACGCGAGCCTGCGCGCGAATTTCCTCGCTTCGCCACCGCTGGTGGTGACCTATGCTCTCGCCGGCACCGTGCTGAAAGACCTCATGACCGAGCCGCTCGGCAAGGGCAAGAACGGCGAAGACGTGTGGATCGGCGACATCTGGCCTTCAGCGGAGGAGATCCAGGATTGCATGAAGTACGCGATGGACCCGAAGACTTTCCAGAGACTCTACAGCAATCTCGCCGACGCCAACCCGATGTGGACGCAGGTGCCCTCGGTGTCGGGACAGGTGTACAACTGGCCGAAGTCGACTTACATCGCCGAGCCGCCGTTCTTCAAGGACTTTTCGATGCAGCCGCGCCCGGCGGGCGCCATCCGCAACGCGCGCATCCTCGGATTCTTCGGCGACTCGATCACCACCGACCACATCAGTCCGGCGGGCTCGATCAAGCCCACCTCGCCGGCCGGTATTTATCTGCAGGAGCATGATGTGCCGGTATCCGAATTCAACAGTTTCGGCGCGCGCCGAGGCAACCACGAGATCATGATGCGCGGCACCTTCGGCAACGTGCGCATCAAGAACCTCATGATACCGGTGAGGCCCGACGGTTCGCGCCTCGAGGGCGGGATCACCATCCACCAGCCTTCAGGCGAGCAGATGCCGATCTACGAAGCGGCCATGAAGTACATGGCCGACAACGTGCCCACGGTCGTTTTCGGCGGCGAGGAATACGGCACGGGCAGCTCGCGCGACTGGGCGGCGAAGGGAACATTGCTGCTCGGCGTACGCGCTGTAATCGTGAAGAGCTTCGAGCGGATCCACCGCTCGAACCTCGTCGGCATGGGCGTTCTGCCCTTCCAGTTCAAGGGCAACGACACGGTCGCTTCGCTCGGCATCACCGGCGAGGAAACCATAGACATTCGCGGCGTCGAGGGAGAGCTCAAACCGCAGCAGGACGCGACGCTGGTGATCCGGCAAGCCGACGGCAGCGTCAAGGAAGTCCCGCTGTTGCTGCGCATCGACACGCCGATCGAGGTGGACTACTACCACCACGGCGGCATCCTGCCGTTTGTGTTACGCGAACTACTTGGAAAAGCGGGACCTTCGGTTCGGGCCGCCGCCTGAGTAAAAGGTGTCCGGCAACCCCTGGGATGTAATCGTCGTTGGCGGCGGCAACGCCGCGCTTTGCGCCGCGCTTTCGGCGCGCGAGTCCGCGCAGCGCGTGCTGGTGCTGGAACGCGCGCCGGAGGACGAAGCCGGCGGCAACTCGCGCTTCACCGCAGGCCTCTTGCGCATCGTCTACAACGGCGCCGACGATCTCGGCCAGCTGATCGACCTGTCCCGCGAGGAAATCGAGCGGACGGATTTCGGGACCTACACCGCCGACCAGTTCCTCGACGACATGGCGCGCGTCACCGAGTACCGCTGCGATCCCGATCTCACCGAAATCCTGGTCAAGAAAAGTTTCCCGACCGCCCTGTGGATGCGCAAGAAAGGCGTGCGCTTCACCGCGGCCTGGGGCCGGCAGGCGTTCAAGATCGAAGGCCGGTTCAAGTTCTGGGGAGGCCTCACGCTCGAAGCGATCGGCGGCGGCCCGGGCCTGGTCGAGTCGCTGACGCAGATCGCGAAGAAGAGCGGAATCGAGATTTGGTACTCGGCGCGCGCAGTGTCGCTCATCACCGACGACGCGGGCGTGCACGGCGCGGTCGTGAAGCGCGCCGGTAAAACCACGGAGGTCAAGGCAAAGGCGGTCGTCCTCGCCGCCGGCGGCTTCCAGGCAAACCCCGAGTGGCGCACGCGTTATCTGGGGCCGCTCTGGGAGCTCGCGAAAGTCCGGGGCACGCGTTTCAACACCGGCGATGCGATCCGCATGGCCCTGGACATCGGCGCGGCGCCCGTGGGCAACTGGTCGGGATGCCACGCCGTGGCCTGGGAAAGAAACGCCCCCGAATTCGGCGATCTCGCCGTCGGCGACCAGTTCCAGAAGCATTCCTATCCCTGGGGCATCTATATCAATGCCGAGGGCAAGCGCTTCGTCGACGAAGGCGCCGATTTCCGCAACTACACCTACGCCAAGTACGGCCGCGTGATCCTGCAACAGCCCGGCCAGTTCGCCTGGCAGATATTCGATGCCAAGGTGAAGGGCCAGCTGCGCGACGAGTACCGGATCAAGCAGGTGACCAAGGTCACCGCGAACACGCTCGAGGAGCTGACAGCGAAACTCGACGACGTGAACGCCGCGGCCGCGCTCGCGGAGATCCGCGCCTACAACGCAGCGGTGCGAACGGAGGTCCCGTTCAACCCGAACATCAAGGACGGCCGCTGCACGACGGGACTCGCGGTGAACAAGTCCAACTGGGCGAACACCGTCGACACCCCGCCCTTCGAGGCTTACGCGGTGACCTGCGGCATTACCTTCAGCTTCGGCGGCCTGCGCATCAACACCGGCGCGCAAGTCATCTCGACCGACGGCGACGCCATCCCGGGACTGTTCGCAGCGGGGGAATTGGTCGGCGGAATTTTTTACTTCAATTACCCGGGCGGGAGCGGCCTGACCAACGGTTCGGTATTCGGACGCATCGCCGGAGCGAATGCGGCAAAGGCCGCGCAATCGGAAAGTCAGTCAAAGAGAGTCGCGGGCACGTAGGCGTGCCCGTCGAGTATGCTCGAGTCGGAAAAGATCGGCTTGGCTCTGCAGCACCACCAGGCGGGGCGCCTGCCGCAGGCCGCGACCCTCTACCGCGAGGTGCTGGCGTTTGATCCGCAGAACGTCGATGCCCTGCATTTTCTGGGGGTGATCGCCCATCAGCAGGGCAGGCACGGGGAGGCCGAGGAGCTGATCTCGCGCGCGCTGCTGCGCGACGGCTCCAACGCTCCGGCCTACAGCAATCTGGGCAACGCGCTGGAGGCGCAGGGCAAGATCCGGGAGGCGATCGACTGCTACCAGCGGGCACTGGCGCTGGTACCGGACTACGTAGATGCGCTGGTGAATCTGGGCGCCGCGTTCAGGGCGCAGGGCGAGCTGGAGCGGGCCGTCGGCTGCTATCGGAAAGCGCTGGAGCTCAAGCCGGATTTTCCTGCGGCCTACAACAATCTCGCCATTACCCTCACCGGGCTGAGGCGGCCGGACGAAGCCATAGAAAATTGCCTGCGCGCGCTCCAGCTGAGACCGGATTCGGCGGAACTGAAATTCGGACTTTCCATGGTCAAGCTGCTTCTAGGGGACTATGAATCCGGCCTTGCCTTATTCGAAAGTCGCCTGGAAAAGGACGCCTTGTCCCAAGCTGCACACGGCGCCTTGCAGGCGAACCTGGAAGACCTTCGCGACTTGCCGCGCTGGCGAGGGGAACCGGGAGCCGGCCGCGATTTGCTCATTTGGCCGGACCAAGGGTTGGGCGACGCGATAATGATGATGCGCTATTTCCCGATGTTGAAAGATTTTGGATTCCGCAAGGTGATCGTCTCCTGCGAGGACGGCCTGGTGCGAATCATGCAAAGCCTTCCGGGAGTGGACGAAGTGGTGGCTAGAGGCCAGCCTGTGAAAGTCAACTGCCATTTCCCCATGGCGAGCCTGCCGCTCATGTTCCGGACCCGGGTCGACACGATTCCGAACAAGATTCCCTATCTGTCGGTTCCGGAGAAGCTCAAACGGAAATGGGCCGATCGGCTCGCCGCGGTCAAACCGCCACGGGTGGGGCTGGTGTGGGCGGGACGGAAAGACAACCCCAAGGACTCTCTGCGAAGCGTCCGATTGGAAAAATTCTCTCCCCTGCTCGATATTACCGGCATCAGGTTCTTCAGCCTTCAAAAAGGGGAGGCGGTGGAGCAAATCGAGGAAACAGGATTCAAACTGATCGATTACATGGATGAATGCAGCGATCTTCTCGAGACCTCCGCACTCGTCGAAAATCTCGATCTCGTCGTCAGCGTCGATACAGCGACCGTGCATCTCGCGGGCGCGCTCGGAAGACCGGTTTGGCTGCTGAACCGGTTCGAGAGCGAATGGCGGTGGATGCTGGATCGGGAGGACTCGCCGTGGTATCCGACGATGAGAATATTCACGCAGCCGAAGGGCGGCAACTGGAGTGACGTGCTGGCGGATGTAGCTTCGGCCCTGAGATCACGCTTCCGTCTGGTGTAATGTCAATCGAAAAGCGCTTCCGGAACGTAGACAACTCCTTCGAAAATTCGCCGCGCGGTGCGCACGAACGAGGCGCGCTCCACAACCGGCACCGCGCCCGAGCAGTCGGTGACCAGGTCCACATCGATGCGCCCGGAAGGGTGCTCGATGCCGAGCACCCCACCTGAGAACCCACGCGGTTCGACGTAACGGTTCGCCACCGTGCCGGGCAGCACCGCGGCGGTGGCGACGGCGAGCGCGCCGGTCACCGCATGCGCTTTATGACAGGCGTGAGGAGTGAAGTAACGCGATGTGATGTTCCCGCCCTGCGCCGGACGCGAAACCAGCGCCGGTTTCGGCACGACCAGCTTCGCCACGTCCCCCATCCCCATGCGTCTGCCCGCTTCCAGCCGAATGGCCTCGATTTTTTTCAGCATCGCTTTGTCCGCATCCAGCTCTTCCGGCGTTTCGCGCCCGGTCTTGCCGAAGGCTTCGGCGGCCATGATCATCACCGGCATCGCCATATCGACGCAGCTTGCCTCGACGCCCTGAATCGAGTCGAGCAGGTTTCCGGTCGGCAACAGCTTCCCCGTGACGGCGCCGAGTGCATCGAGAAAGGTCAGCTTGATCGGCGCGGCGGGCTCGGCGACCCCGTCGATGCGCGTGTCGCCGGCGTATTCGACCCGGCCCTGCGGCGTCTGCACCACGGCTTCGATCAAGGTCTCGGTATTGACGTTGTAGATGCGCACCATCGTCGTGGGATTCCCGGCG
>DATHHS010000224.1:0-9839 GCA_035317085.1 Burkholderiales bacterium | reverse complement strand
ACCGGGGACAGACCACCATTTTTCGGATCGGGAAAGAGAATGCAGACATGGCGTTCGGGAAAATAGTGGTCTGTCCCCGGTTTTCAGTCGAGCTTCGCGCCGGCGGCCTTGACGATGACCGCCCAGCGCGCGAGGTCGGTCTTGATCTGCGCGGCGAATTCCTCCGGCGTGTTGCCCACCGGATCGATGCCGTCCCGCTCCAGGCGCTCGAGAAAGTCCGCGCGGTGGATGATGGTGACCGAGTCGTCGTGGACCTTCTTCACGATTTCGCGCGGCGTGCCCGCGGGCGCCATGAAACCGTACCAGGCGGTGATGTCGAAGCCGGGCAGCGTCTCGGCGATCGCCGGAACGTCGGGCATCGCCCTGGAGCGCTTCGGCCCGGTGACGCCCAGTGCCTTCAGCTTGCCGCTGCGCGTGAACTGTATGGAGGCGGTGATGCCGCCGAAAATGAGCGGCACCTGATTGGCGAGCACGTCGGCGATGCCCTGGCCGAATCCCTTGTAGGGCACGTGGATCATGTCCATGTTGCCGGCGAGAGTGCGGATCGATTCCATCGCGAGATGCTGCTGGCCGCCCGCGCCGGAGGAGGCGTAGCTGATCTTGCCGGGCTGCGCGCGCACCAGCGCGATCAGTTCCTTCACGTTGTTCGGGGGGAAGGCGGGGTTGGCCATCAGCACGAAGGGGCCCGCGGTGACGTTGACGATGGGCGCGAGATCGCGCACCGGATCGTAGGGCAGCTTCGAATACAGGTGCGGAGCGATGGTGATGCTCGCGTCCGCGGCGAAGAGCAGCGTGTAGCCGTCGGGCGCCGCCTTCGCCACGTAATCGGTGCCGATGGTGCCGCCCGCGCCGGTGCGGTTCTCCACCACCACCGACTGGTTCCAGATTTTCTGCAGCTCGGCGGACATGACGCGCCCGTAGATGTCGGGCGTACCGCCGGGGGGAAAGGTCACGATCACCCGCACGGGCCTGGAGGGATAGCCTTGCGCCAGCGCAGTAACGGGCACGCAGACGAAAAGCGCGGCGAGCGCGAAAAGAAATCTCAGAACCATCGTGGATCCTCCTCCGTCGTCATGGCGAAGCAACGTGCTGCCGCAGGAAACCAGCGAACTGGTCGGCGTCGATCGGTTTGCTGAAATAGAAACCCTGCATCTCGTCGCAGGCATGGTCGGCGAGGAACGTCTGCTGCTCCTGTGTCTCCACGCCTTCGGCCACGACGGTCATGCTCAGGGTCTTGCCCATGGTGATGATCGCCTCGGTAATTGCCCGGTCCTCGGCGTTTTTCTCGAGATCGCGGATGAAGGAGCGGTCGACCTTGAGCGTGTCGATCGGGTAGTTCTTGATCTGCGCGAGCGAGGAGTAGCCTACCCCGAAATCATCGATCGCGATACGCACGCCCATCTTTTTGATGGCGGTGAGGAGTCGGATCGCCCGCTCGGGGCTTTGCATCACCATGCTCTCGGTGAGCTCGAGCTCCAGCAATTCCGGTTTCATTCCGGTGTCCTCCAGTACCGCGCGGATATCCTCCGTGAGCCCGTCATCCGTGAACTGGCGCGCCGACAGGTTCACAGCCATGCAAAGATGCGACAGGCCCTCGCGCTGCCAGGCGACATTTTGCGCGCAAGCCGTCTTCAGCACCCATTTGCCGATCGGCACGATCAGCCCGGTTTCCTCGGCCACGGGGATGAACTTTACGGGGGACACCATGCCGAGGTCCGGATGCTGCCAGCGCAGCAGGGCTTCCACGCCGGTGATCTGTTTCGTCTTGAGGTCGAGCTTCGCCTGGTAGTGCAGGAAGAACTCGTTGCGCTCCAAGGCCTCCCGCAAGCTCGTCTCCAGCGTCTGGCGCTCGAGCGACTGGATCCTGATGTTCTCGGAGAAGAACTGGAAGTTGTTCTTGCCTTCCTCCTTGGCGAGATACATGGCGATGTCGGCGTTTTTCAACAAGGACTGCTCGTCCTGAGCGTCCTTCGGATACATGCAGATGCCGACGCTCGCCGTCACGCGGCACTCCTGCCCCAGCACGACCACCGGCTTCATGACGGCGGAGAGGATCTTGCGCGCGATGTTGGCAACGTGTTCGGTCTCGCTCACCTCCTCCACCAGCATCACGAATTCGTCGCCGCCCACGCGGGAGACAACGTCGCTCGAGCGCAAACAGGCCTGGAACCGCACGCTGATCTCTTGAAGCAGTTTGTCTCCCGCTTCGTGCCCCAGGGTGTCGTTGACGAACTTGAAGCGGTCGAGGTCGACGAACATCACGGCGAAGCTGCGCTGGTAGCGTTGCCCGGACCGGATCTCGTGATTGAGGAGCTGGCTGAACATCATCCGGTTCGGCAGCCCGGTCAGCGCGTCGTGCGTCGCCATGTGCTGGACGCGTTCCTCGGCCTGCTTGCGCCGCACGAACTGGCCGATCTGCGCGCCGATCACACGCACCGCCTGTAACAGCCGGTCGTCCGGGTCGCGGACTTCGCGGCTGTGGAAAACCAGCACGCCGATCGGCTTGCCCTCCGACATCACCGGGAAGAGAAATGCGCCGTGCATGCCGGCATCGCGCGCGATCCCCGCCTTGGTCCGACTGTCTTTGGCGAGATCGGTGACCCACAGGGCTTGTCCCGACTCCATCACCTTGCCGATCAAACCGGCGCCGGGTGCGTAGGTCAGCTCCCGCGATTTCTCGATGAAGACCTCGAGGGCGGCCTCCGACACGGTCCAGAATTCGCTGAACACCAGCACCCCGGCCTTTTCGTCCCAGCCGAAATATCGCCCGCATTCCCAGTTCTGTGTTTCGGATATGGCGCGAATCACCGCCTTGAGCGCCGCCGACGCGCTGTCCGCCTCGGAGAGAGAGCGGGCGACCAGGTGCTCGAGGCGCAGCAGCTGCTCCGCACGCACGCGCGCGGTGATGTCCTTGGCGATGCCGCGATAGCCCTTGAAGCGCTTCTTCGCGTCGAACACCGGCTGCCCGCTCGCGCTGATGTAGCGCGTATCCCCCTTTGCGTCGACACGTTTGTGGACGAAATCGGTGAAAGGCTGCCGCGCTCCCAGCACGGCCTGGTGCGTCTCCCAGCTGCCGTTGTCGCCGATCGGCAAGGCGCCACGATCCCAGCGCAGAGTCCCGAGGAACTGCCGCGGGTCGCGTCCGGTTTTTTCGATCTCCGCCCCCCTGATCAGGGTGAAGCGGTAGTTTTCATCCTGTTCCCAATACCACTCGGAGGACAGTTCGAGGTGACAGCGAAAACGCTCGTCATTCAGGCGCGGCGTATCGCCGGAGCGGTTCCGTTTTCGCCGTTTCGCGCTTGTGGCCATCACGTATTTCTCATTGAGCGGCACATCGTGGACCGCTCGATTCGCCAGGGCAGGCTTCGCCCCGTTCTCGTATTGCGAAAGAATATCACCGGCGGGAAAGAAAAAGGCGGCCCTGTTCTTGTTGTTGAGCCGCCCTCGAGCATCAAACTCCGCGTATTTTTCAGGTTCTCCCTTATTTTCTCTGGCGAAGTTTGCGAATAGCTGCGATCTGCGCGGCGAGCGATGCGAGCTCGGCCTCGACTGTCGCGATTTCCTGCTTGTCGGTCGCCCTGGCGCGCGCTTCCTCGGCCGCCTTCAGCGCTTCGGTCGCCTTGCCCTCGTCGAGGTCGTGGCCTCGGATCGCGGTGTCGGCGAGCACGGTGATCACGCCGGGCTGCACTTCGAGAATGCCGCCCGCGACGAACACCAGCTCTTCTTCCCCGCCGCCCGCCGGCTTGATGCGCACCGCGCCCGGCTTGATGCGGGTGATAAGCGGCGTGTGCTTCGGATAAATGCCGAGCTCGCCCGATTCGCCGGGGAGCACGACGAACAGGGCCTCCCCCGAGTAGATGTTCGCTTCGGCGCTGACGACGTCGACGTGGATGGTATTCGCCATGTTTATGCTCGCACCCTCACCCTAGCCCTCTCCCAGAGGGAGAGGGAAGAAGCAGACTCCCTCTCCCTCTTGCGAGAAGGGACTGGCAGACTCCCTCTCCCGCTTGCGGGAGAGGGTTGGGGTGAGGGTGAGCGTCATTGCAGCGATTTCGCCTTTTCGAACGCCTCTTCGATCGCGCCGACCATGTAAAAGGCCTGCTCGGGGAGCGCGTCGCATTCGCCCGCGACGATCATCTTGAAGCCCTTGATGGTGTCCTTCAGCTGCACGTACTTGCCATCCTGTCCGGTGAAGTTCTTCGCCACGCTGAACGGCTGCGAGAGGAAGCGCTGGATCTTGCGCGCGCGCGAGACCGCGAGCTTGTCCTCGGGGGCGAGCTCGTCCATACCGAGGATCGCGATGATGTCGCGCAGCTCCTTGTAGCGCTGCAGGGTCGCCTGCACCGAGCGCGTGGTGTTGTAGTGGTCCTCGCCGATGGTGTTCGGGTCGACCTGGCGCGAAGTCGAGTCGAGCGGGTCGACCGCCGGGTAGATGCCCAGGGACGCGATGTCGCGCGACAGCACCACGGTCGCGTCGAGGTGGCCGAAGGTGGTCGCGGGCGAGGGGTCGGTCAGGTCGTCGGCGGGCACGTACACCGCCTGGATCGAAGTGATGGAGCCCGTCTTGGTCGAAGTGATGCGCTCCTGCAGCCGCCCCATTTCTTCGGCAAGGGTCGGCTGGTAGCCCACGGCCGAAGGCATGCGGCCGAGCAGCGCCGACACTTCCGTTCCCGCGAGTGTGAAGCGGTAGATGTTGTCGACGAAGAACAGTATGTCTCGGCCCTCATCGCGGAAATACTCGGCCATCGTAAGGCCGGTGAGGCCGACACGCAGCCTGTTCCCCGGCGGCTCGTTCATCTGGCCGAACACCATCGCGACCTTCGACTCGGTGATGTTTTTCAGGTTGATGACTTCGGCCTCGATCATCTCGTGATAGAAGTCGTTGCCCTCGCGCGTCCTCTCGCCCACTCCCGCGAACACGGAAAGTCCCGAGTGCTGCGTGGCGATGTTGTTGATGAGCTCGAGCATGTTGACCGTCTTGCCCACGCCCGCGCCGCCGAAGAGGCCGATCTTGCCGCCTTTGGCGAACGGGCAGATCAGGTCGATCACCTTGATGCCGGTCTCGAGGAGCTCGACCGAGGGGCTCAACTCGTCGAACTTGGGCGCGGCGCGGTGGATCGAGCGGCGCTCGTCCGACTTGATCGGGCCGGCCTCGTCGATCGGGCGGCCGAGCACGTCCATGATGCGGCCGAGCGTTCCCTGTCCCACCGGGACCGAAATCGGCGCGCCCGTGCCCTTCACCTTCATGCCGCGGCGCAGGCCGTCGGAAGACCCGAGCGCGATGCAGCGCACCACGCCGTCGCCGAGCTGCTGCTCGACCTCGAAGGTGAGCCCCTTCTCGGCGAAGCTCTTCTGCCCCGAATCCTCGAGGATGAGCGCGTCGTAGATCCCGGGCATCGCCTCGCGCGGGAATTCGATGTCGACCACCGCGCCGATGCACTGGACGATGGTTCCGGATGTTTGAGCTTCTGCCATGATGTTTTCCGATCAATTCAAGTTCGTTTAATTCACCCTCACCCTAACCCTCTCCCATAGGGAGAGGGAACAAGTAAACCCCGGGAGAGGGAACAAACAACTCCCTCTCCCGCTTTGCGGGAGAGGGCTGGGGTGAGGGCTGCATTTCTCATACCGCCGCGGCTCCACTGACGATCTCCGAGATCTCCTTGGTGATCCCGGCCTGGCGGTTCTTGTTGTAGATGAGCGTGAGCTCGTCGATCAGGGTCGCGGCGTTGTCCGATGCGGACTTCATCGCCACCATGCGCGCCGACTGCTCCGAGGCCATGTTGTCGGTCACCGCCTGGAAGATGATCGCCTCGATGTAGCGCGTGAGCACCTGGTCGAGCACGACTTTTGCCTCGGGCTCGTAAAGATAGTCCCAGGAACCCTCGGGCGATCCCAGGCGCTCGCCCGAAAGCGGCAGGAGCTGCTCCATCACCGGCTCCTGCTTCATGGTGTTGACGAAGCGGGTGTAGAAAATCACCAGCCGGTCGAACTTGTCTTTCGTATACGCATCCAGCATCACCTTGACGGCGCCGATCAGCCTGTCCATCTGCGGCCGGTCGCCGAGCTGGATGACGTGGGAGACGATGTTCGCGCCCAGGCGCTGCATGAAACCGAAACCCTTGTTGCCGATGCAGCAGACGTCCATCTCCTCGCCCTGGCCCTGCCATTCCTTGTACTTGCCGAGCGCGAGCCGCTGCACGTTGGTGTTGAGCCCGCCGCACAGACCCTTGTCGGTCGAGATGAGGATCATGCCGATGCGCTTCACCGTATCGCGATCGACGAGGAAAGGGTGCTTGTACTCCGGATTGGCATGGCTGATGTGCGCCGCGACGTTGCGGATCTTTTCGCCGTAGGGCCGCGCGTGGCGCATGCGTTCCTGCGCCTTTCTCATCTTCGAGGCGGCGACCATCTCCATCGCCTTGGTGATCTTCCGAGTGTTCTGCACACTCTTGATCTTCACCCTGATTTCTTTTGTTCCTGGCATGGGCTAAAACCGGGGACAGACCACGTTTTTCATCTCGGCTCGTTCGGTTATGCGGTTGGACAGCACGCGAAAAACGTGGTCTGTCCCCATTAAAAGGTCCCGCTCTTTTTCCAGTCTTCGATGGCCGCCTTCAGCGCTTTTTCGTCATCCGTCGAGAGGTCCTTCTTGTCTTCCATGCTCTTGACCAGCGATGCGTACTTGCTCTTCAGGTAGTCGCGCATCGACTTCTCGGCCGAGAGCGCCTTTTTGACTTCGATGTCTTCGAAGTAGCCGTTGTTCACGGCGAAGAGCGTGAGCGCCATTTCCCAGACCTGGAGCGGCTGGTACTGCGGCTGTTTCATCAGCTCGGTCACCATGCGGCCGCGCTCGAGCTGCTTGCGGGTGGTTTCGTCGAGATCGGAGGCGAACTGCGCAAAGGCCGCCAGCTCCCGGTATTGCGCGAGCGCGAGGCGCGCGCCGCCGCCGGTGTCGCGGCGCTTCATGATCTTGGTCTGCGCGGCGCCGCCCACCCGCGACACCGAGACCCCGGCGTTGATCGCGGGCCGGATGCCGGAGTTGAAGAGGTCGGTCTCGAGGAAGATCTGCCCGTCGGTGATCGAGATCACGTTGGTCGGCACGAAGGCGGTGACGTCGCCCGCCTGCGTTTCGATGATCGGCAGCGCCGTGAGCGATCCGGTCTTGCCCTTCACTGCGCCCTTGGTGAAGTTCTCGACGTACTGCTCGTTGACGCGCGCGCCGCGCTCGAGCAGGCGCGAGTGCAGATAGAACACGTCGCCCGGATAGGCCTCGCGTCCCGGCGGGCGGCGGAGCAGGAGGGAGATCTGCCGGTACGCCCAGGCCTGCTTGGTCAGGTCGTCGTAGATGATGAGCGCGTCCTGGCCGCGGTCGCGGAAGTACTCGCCCATGGTGCAGCCGGAATAAGGCGCGATGTATTGCATCGCGGCCGATTCGGAGGCCGTGGCGGCCACCACGATGGTGTAGGCCATGGCACCGTGCTCTTCGAGCTTCCTTACGACGTTGGCGACGGTCGAAGCCTTCTGGCCGATCGCCACGTAGACGCAGAAGAGGTCCTTCCCCTTCTGGTTGATGATGGTGTCGACGGCGACCGCGGTTTTCCCCGTCTGCCGGTCGCCGATGATGAGCTCGCGCTGACCGCGGCCCACCGGCACCATGGCGTCGATCGCCTTCAGGCCGGTCTGCACCGGCTGCGAGACCGACTTGCGGTGAATCACGCCGGGCGCGATTTTCTCGATGGGCTCGGAGAGCTTGCTGGCGATCGGACCCTTGCCGTCGATCGGCAGGCCGAGCGAATTCACCACGCGCCCGAGCAGCTCCGGCCCCACCGGCACTTCCAGGATCCGGCCGGTGCACTTGACCGTGTCGCCCTCGGTGATGTGCTCGTATTCGCCGAGGATCACCGAGCCGACCGAATCGCGCTCGAGATTGAGCGCAAGGCCGAAGGTGTTGTTCGGGAATTCCAGCATCTCGCCCTGCATCACGTCCGACAGGCCGTGGATGCGGCAGATGCCGTCGGTGACGGTCACCACCGACCCTTGCGTGCGCACGTCCGCCGACAGCGAGAGGTTCTGGATCTTGTTGCGGATCAGGTCGCTGATCTCGGATGGGTTCAGTTGTTGCATCTTTGCTCCTGGTAACGTCCTTACGCTTTCAGCGCCGCGGCCATCTCGTCGAGCTTGCCGCGCACCGAGCAGTCGATCACTTCGTCGCCGGCGGTAATGCGCACGCCGCCGATCAGTTCCTTGTCCATGGTGACGCGCGGCTGGACCCTGCGTTTCAGGCGCCGCGAGATGTCCGCCACGAGACCGTTGATCTGCGCATTGTCCAGCGGAAAGGCGGTGCGGATCTCGGCTTCGACCACGCCCTCGCGCTCGTTTTTCAGTTCGATGAACTGCTCGTGGATCTGGGGCAGGAGCGCAAGACGGTCGTTGGCGATCAGCACGCGCACGAAGTTCCGCGCGTCGACCGGAAAATCCTCCTTGCACAGCGCAATGAACAGGTCGTAGAGCGGCTTGGGACCCAGATTGGGGTTGGAGATGCACGAGCGCAAGTCCGGATGCGCCGCCACCTGCGCCATGGTCGAGAGCATCTCCAGCCACGGGGCGAAAGCGCCCGCCTTGTCGGCGAGGCCGAATACGGCCTCGGCGTAGGGTCTGGCGACGGTGGTGGCTTCCGCCATGTCAGATTTCCCGCTTGAGCTGGGCGAGCAGCTCGGCGTGCGCCTGCGCGTTCACCTCGCGGCGGAGAATTTTCTCCGCGCCGGCGACGGCGAGCGAGGCGACCTGCTCGCGCAGCATCTCTTTTGCGCGTGCGATCTGCTGGTCGATGTCGGCCTTGGCTGCGACGAGGATGCGGTCGGCCTCGGCCCGGGCGGCGGCTTTCGCCTCGTCCATCATCTGCGCGTCGCGCTTCTCCGCCGAGGCGATGACCTCGCCGACGCGCTCGCGCGCTTTCGCGAGCTCTTCGTGCGCGCGCTTGCCCGCGGCCTCCAGTTCCTGCTTGCCGCGCTCTCCGGCGGCCAGGCCGTCGGCGATCTGCTTCTGGCGCTGCTCGATCGCGCGCATCAGCGGCGGCCAGATGAATTTGATCGTGAACCAGATGAAGAGCGCGAAGGCGAGTGCCTGCGCGATCAGCGTCAGATTGAAGTTCATGTGCGCATCCTGATCAGCCGTCGGCGCCCGTCGGGGTCCGCGCCGCCTAGCCGCCCAGCGCGCCGAGCAAGGGGTTGGCAAAGGCGAAGAACATGCCGATGCCCAGGCCGATGATGAACGAGGCGTCGATCAGGCCGAGCAGCAGGAACACTTTCGCCTGCAGCGCCGGGATCATCTCAGGCTGGCGCGCCGCGCCCTCGAGGAAGCGGCTGCACATGATGCCCACGCCGATGCAGGCTCCCAAGGCGCCTAACCCGACCATGAGGCCGATGCCCACGCCGGTGTAGGCCTGGATCAGGGCGATGAGTTGTAGTTTTTCCATTAGGGTTTCCCTTTCTAGAACGTCAGTTGATCAGTGGCTTTCGTGCGCCATGGAGATGTAGACGACAGTGAGCATCATGAAAATGTACGCCTGCAGCGCGACGATCAGGACGTGGAAGATCGCCCAGATCAGGCCGAGCGGCACGGCGAATATGGCCCCGGCGATGCCGGCGCCGGCCATCATCCACAAGAGCAGAAAAATGATTTCGCCCGCGTACATGTTGCCGAACAGCCGCAGCGAGTGCGACAAGGGCTTGGAGATGTATTCGACCATGTTGAACAGGAGGTTGAATAGCGCCAGCAAGGGCGACGCCCAGATCGGCTTGACTCCGAAGGGCGTGCAGAACAGCTCGTGAATCCAG
>DATHHS010000223.1:0-2898 GCA_035317085.1 Burkholderiales bacterium | reverse complement strand
TGCCCATCACAAGCAACTGCAGGTCTGGGCGGAGAGTTGCCCGGAGCATTTCGAGAACCGCGCCGCTTTGGTGGGGGCGGAGATTGCGCGCCTCGAGGGCCGCGATGTCGAGGCGATGCGGCTCTATGAACATGCGATCCGTTCGGCGCATGACAATGGCTTCGTCGAAAATGAGGCGATCGCCTGCGAACGGGCTGCCGAATTCTATCGAGGTCGAGGGTTCGACCGGATCGCCGATCTTTATCTGAGCAACCCCCGGCACGCCCATGGCCGTGCGGGAGCCGATGGCAAGGCGCGGCAACCCGAGGAAGAGGCGACGCCCGCGGAAGAACAGCTCGACCTGGCGACGGTGATCAAGGTGTCGCAAGCGGTGTCCGGCACGATCGTGCGGGAGAAGCTGCTCGTCATCCTCATGCGGACGGCCCTCGAGCAGGCCGGTGCCGGGCGCGGCCTGCTGGTGCTGGCGCGCGGGATGGAGCAGCGGATCGCGGCCGAAGCCACCACCTCCGGCGACACGCTCGGCGTGGAGTTTCGCGACGAGCCCGTGAGCCCAGCGGCGCTGCCACAGTCGATCCTCAATCATGCCCTGAGTACGGGCGAGGGTGTCCTTCTAGACGATGCCACGGTCGAGAACGCGTTTGTCGGCGATCCCTACCTCGAACAGCACCAGGCGCGCTCCGTTCTCTGCCTGCCTTTGATCCATCAGGCTCAACGCATTGGCGCGCTCTATCTCGAGAACAACCTGGCGCCCCGCGTCTTCACGCCAGGCCGTATCACGGTGCTGAAGCTGCTCGCCTCGCAAGCGGCGATCGCGCTGGAGAATACCCGCCTGTACCGCGACCTGGCGGAGCGTGAAGCGAAGATCCGGCGCCTGGTCGAGGCCGACATCATCGGCATCTTCATTTGCGATTCCGAGGGCGCGATCTTCGAGGCCAACGACGCCTTCCTCCGCCTGGTCGGATACGACCGCGAGGATGTCACCGCCGGCCGCCTGCGCTGGACAGATCTGACGCCGCCGGAATGGCGTGAGCGCGACGTACGGCTGTTGCGGGAGCACAGGAAAACCGGGCTCCTGAAACCTTTCGAGAAGGAATACTTCCGCAAGGACGGCAGCCGCGTGCCCGTGCTGGTCGGCGCGGCGAGTTTCGAAGGTCGCAGGAACGAGGCCGTGGCCTTCGTGCTCGATCTCAGCGACCGCAAGCAAGCCGAGCAGGAGCTGCGGGCCAGCGAGATCCGCTTCCGCACGTTCGTCGATAACGCGACCGAGGGGTTCATGGTCTACGACGAACGCGGGGTCATTCTCGACGCGAACCGCAACGCCTGCGAAAGCCTGGGCTACAGCCGGGACGAAGTGATCGGCATGGTTCCGGAAGACGTCAATCCGGATGCGACTCCGCCCTACAAGCGCGCCATGCAGAAGCGCCTCGACGCCGGGGAAATCGTGACCTTCGAGGGTCGCCTGCGCCGCAAGGACGGAACCATGTTCCCGATCGAGGCGCGCCTGCGACAGTTCCGGCAGGCCGACCGGCGGCTGAGCATTTCCCTGGTGCGAGACATCACCGAGCGCAAGCGGGCGGAAGAGGAAGCGCGCGAGAGCGGACGGCGTTACCGCGAGATGCGGATAGAGCTGGAGCATGCCAGTCGCCTCGCAACCCTGGGGCAGCTTACGGCATCGATCTCCCACGAGGTGAGCCAGCCCATCGCCGGGACCATCGGCAACGCCCAGGCGGCGCTGCTCTGGCTGGATCGCGCGTCGCCCGACCTGGAGGAGATCCGCCAGGCGCTCGATCGCATCGTCCGCGACGGCTTTCGGGCGCGCGACGTCACCCGTCGTCTCCGTGATCTGATCAAGAAAGCGCCGCCGCGGAGGGAGCTCCTGGAGATCAATGAAGCGATTCGCGAAGTGGTCGAACTCACCCGTGGCGAAACGGCGAAAAACGGCGTCCGGGTGCAGACCGATCTCGCCGATGGCCTGCCGCCCATCGAGGGCGACCGGGTCCAGCTGCAACAGGTCATGCTCAACCTGGTCATCAATGCCGTCGAGGCGATGAGCGGAACGAGCGACGGGCCGCGAGACCTGCAGATCAGCACCCGGAAAAACGAGTCGGGCGAGGTGCTGGTTGCCGTGCGGGATTCGGGGCCGGGACTGGCGCCGGTTGCTCTCGAGCGCCTGTTCGACGCCTTCTATACGACCAAGACAACCGGCCTGGGGCTGGGTCTGTCGATCTGCCGGTCGATCATCGAATCGCATGGCGGACAATTGTGGGCGAGCGCGAACCAGCCGCGCGGCGCCGTCTTCCAATGCACGGTCCCTGCCCATCCGGGCGACGCACCCTGACGTAGGCCGCTCTTTTGACGTGCAGAGCGGCGGCGCCAACGCCGATGGACAAAGCCGGACGCTGATCGGAAGCTCGGGCTCGTCAGGGGCAGAGGGAACGCATGATTTCGGGTATCCCCGTTGAAGACTGGATCGCGCATCACGCGCGCTATTCACCGGCCGCGGAGGCGGCCCACGATCTGGCGTCCGGCCGGCGCTTCACCTACGCGCAGTTCGACGCGCGCATAACGCGGGCCGCGCTGTGGCTGGCCGGCGCCTTCGCTGTCCGCCGCGGCGATCGCGTGGCGGTGCTCAGCATGAACGACAGCGATGTCTTCGAGCTGCAGTTCGCCTGCCGGCGACTGGGGGCCATCTTCCTGCCGCTGAACTGGCGGCTCGCGGTGCCCGAGCTCGAGTTCATCTGCAACGATTCCGACCCCGTGGTGCTGATCCACGGCGAGGAATTCGCCGATGCGGCGCGCGAGGTGGCGAAGCTGGCGGGCATTGCGCACACCGCCGACCTCGCCAACGGCAAGCCCAGCGCCTACGAGGCGGGGCTCGGCGCTGCTCGCGGCACGCTC
>DATHHS010000222.1:0-2779 GCA_035317085.1 Burkholderiales bacterium | reverse complement strand
CGGGCGCGGCGGTGGTTTTCTCCGACCGATCGAGCTGGACGAACGCCGACTCGCGCGCGGGGCAGAAGGTGCTCGCGGGATTGAAAATCAGCGATGTCGCCGAGATCGCTATCAAGGATTCCTCGGGCGAACTGCATCTCGTGCGGGGCGCGACCGGCTGGACCTTGCGCGAGCGCGCCGATTTCGCTGCCGACACCGATCGCATCGCTGCGCTGCTGGTGAAGCTCGCTGAACTGAAAATCGTTCAAAGCGAAGCCTTGCCCGAGAGCCAGCGCGCGCGCCTGGAGCTGGTCGAGCCGAAGGCCCCGGCGCAAGGCGCGGGAACGGTGCTTGAGCTGAAAGATGCGAAGGGCAGTTCGCTCGGACGGCTGCTCCTCGGCAAGAAAATAGTGGATAGCGCGGCGGTGGCGTCGCGCGCACGCGGTGAGACGGAGGCCACAGGCCGCTACCTGACTGCGGGAGACGCCGGGACGATGCTCGCCGTCGGCGAGCCTTTGACGGAGGCGGTGTCCAGGCCCGATCAATGGCTGGTGAAGGATCTCGTTCGGGCCGAGGGCGTGAAGTCGGTTGCGTCGTCGAAAGACGGAAAGCCGCGCTGGCGCGTGACGCGCGAGACCGAGTCCACCGACTGGAAGTTCGCCGACTCGAAGCAAAGACCCGACCTGCAGAAGGCGACCGACCTTGCGAGCTCGCTCGGCTGGGTGAATCTGGTCGACGTGGTCTCGGATCCCAAAGCCGACACCGGCCTCGATCACGCGGTCGTCATCAAGGCCGAGACCTTCGACGGTTTGAATTACATGCTGAGAATCGGCAACAAGGCCGGCGACAATTACTACGTCCAGGTGCTGGCTGCCGGGGAGCCTGACAAAACGCGGAAGCCAGCGAAAGGCGAGAGAGCCGAGGACAAGGCGAAGAACGACAAAGCCTTCGACGAGCGCCGCAAGAAGCTCGTCGAACAGCTCGAACGCGAGAAGAAATTCGAGCGCTGGGTCTATCTGGTGGCGAAGCCCGGCGTCGATCCGCTGTTGCGCGACCGCGCGGGGCTGATGCCCGAGAAGAAAAAAGCGGTGAAGAAAGGTTAAGCTTAAGGCCCCATGCAGCTCAAAGGCAGCACCTTCATCGTCACCGGCGGCGCCTCGGGCCTCGGCGAAGGCACGGTCAGGATGCTCGCCGATGCGGGCGCGAACGTCGTGATCGCCGATCTCCAGCTGGACAAGGGCGAGGCACTGGCGAAGCAGCTCGGTCAGAAAGCGCGCTTCGTCAAATGCGACGTCACCGCGGAAGCCGACGGCCAGGCCGCGGTCGATGCGGCGCTGAAGAACTTCAATGCATTGCAGGGGCTGGTCAATTGCGCCGGCATCGCAATCGCCGAGCGCACGGTGAAGAAGGACGGGCCACACGCGCTCGCGTCCTTCTCGCGCGTCATCGGCATCAACCTCATCGGCACTTTCAACATGATTCGCCTCGCGGCGGTCGCGATGGCCAAGGGAACGCCGAACGCGGTCGGCGAGCGCGGCGTGATCGTCAACACGGCTTCGGTGGCGGCTTTCGACGGGCAGATCGGGCAGGCCGCCTATTCGGCTTCAAAAGGTGGAGTGGCCGGAATGACGCTTCCGATCGCGCGCGACCTTTCGCGCGACGGTATCCGAATCTGCACCATCGCACCGGGCATCTTCGAGACGCCGATGCTGCGCGGCATGCCCCAGGACGTGCAGGACGCGCTCGCCAAGCAGGTGCCGTTTCCGCCGCGCCTCGGCAAGCCGGCGGACTACGCTCAACTCGTCCGGCACATCGTCGAGAACGAGATGCTGAACGGTGAAACGATCCGGCTGGATGGCGCCATTCGCATGGCGCCGAAGTGACCCGCGCGCAGGCGCGGGTCATCCCCGCGGAGGCGGGGATCCATTCGTCTACTCGGCTTTGATTCCCGCTTCGCGCACGACTTTCGCGAACCTCGCCGATTCAAACCGCAGCAAGGCATCGAATTGTTCCGGCGTGCCCGGGGCAGGGGACATTCCGTAGGTATTGAGCTTCTCCTGTATCTCCGGGTCGCGCAGTGCGCGCACCAGCTCCGCGTTGAGGCGCGAGATCGCGGACGGCGGCGTTGCAGCCGGCACGACCAACCCGCTCCAGTTCGTGGCTTCGATCTCGGGATATCCGACCTCCCGCATGGTCGGCACACGGGGCAATACCTCGGCGCGCTCAGGCGTCGTCACCGCGAGCGCGCGCATCTTCCCGCTCTTTACGAATGGCGCGACCGCCGACGCGTTGACGAACACCATGGGAATATGGCCTCCCACGGCGGCCGTGATCGCCGCAATCTCGCCCTGAAACGGCGCGTGCACGATGTCGATCTTCGCGGCCAGCCTGAACATCTCTCCGATCACGTGGTGAGTCGTGCCGGCGCCGGGCGTTCCGTAAGCGATCTCGCCCGGCTTGGCGCGCGCCAGATCGACCAACTCCTGCAGCGATTTCACCGGCACCGAAGGATTCACGGCGAACGCCATCGGTAGCGAGATCGTCTGCCCCACCGCCTTGAAGTCCCTCAGGGGATCGAACTGCAGACCCTGCTTCACCGCCGGCTGGATGATGAAACTCGGAAACACCACCAGCAGCGTGTGACCGTCGCCGGGCGCGCGTGCGCCAAACTCATACCCGATCACCGCCCGGCCTCTGGCCGATTCTCCGCGATCACCGCCTGCCCCAGCCCCTTCGCCATGTACTCCCCGAGGAGCCGGCTCGTGATATCCGCCGCTCCGCCCGACGGGAAGGGCACGAT
>DATHHS010000221.1:0-7259 GCA_035317085.1 Burkholderiales bacterium | reverse complement strand
ACCGAGGTTTGCCAAATGCGCTCATGCGCGTTGATCTCGCCGGGCTCCGCCAAGCAGGATATGATATTCCCGATGTCACACGTGTTGGCAGAAGCTTCGGGATGCCTGGGGGTGGCTATGAGATCCAGTTTCCGTATTCGGTTCCGCCGCAGTTCATCACAGTGATCAGGCCATGAACATAGACGAGTTCCGCCTTGAGATGGAATCGTATCGGCAGTCAGTCGATAAGGAAGCAGCGGCGCTAAAGGACTCGTACCTAGCGCTGGATAGGTTGCATAACCTATATCGAAAATTCGATGCCGGGGAACGAGCAATGGCCGATCAAGTGCTCACCGAGTGGGTACTGTCGAAAGACGAAGGGGTACGTTTCGATGCGCTAGCGTTGATCGACGATTTTAAGATTTTAAAGGCGATACCAGCACTCCAAAAGCTTGCGACACGCCTTGTATCAAGTAGCGCACCGAGTGCCCCCTACGAGCTGCAGAAGGTAGATCGCGTCATCGGCGATCTCACCGCCCTTTCCTCCGGCACAACGGGATCCTTGGAGCCAGTAACGAAATAAAAAAGAACGCTCCGGCGCAAGCGCCCGCACGCCGTCGACTCGAATGAAAAAACCGCTCAGCACCCCTGATTCGAATACACCCGCCTCAGGAACGCGCCGATATCGGCGACCTCATCCTTCGCGCGCGGAGGTGCGACCTGCGCGACGACGGTCTGAGGAAGCGGGGGGATCCAGCTGGCGTAGAGCACTTCCGCGGCGTACTTTGCCGCCGAAGATGCTTCCTTGCCACGCCTGAACCAGAACTGCCACCGCATGACCGTCGCCCCAATGAGTACATAGGCATAACGAGCCACGGTGAAAAAGGTTGAACGGGGCGCGGCTGCGCCCTTCGGCATGGCTATACCGACCCCTTGGGCGTAAAAATCAGTCCCGCGTCTGCGCGACGAACAGGCTGCAGGGCGCCTGGTCGAGCAGCGTCTTCCCCACCGATCCGCGCCACCAGCGCGACCCGAACGAGGCCTTCTGCTTGTGGCCGACCACGATCAGGTCGCACTTGATCTCCAGCGCCAGCCGGCAGATCTCCTCGACCGGCTCGCCGACCGCGAGATGCCCGGCGACGGTGAAGCCTTTTTTCTTGAGCTGATCGAGGCCTTCGTTCAGCACTTCCTGGGCGCGCTTCTTCTCTTCCTCGAGGAGCTCCTCAGGCAGGAAGCCCTCGGTGAGGAACATGCTCGAGGGCATCCCGGCGACCGCGAGAAGGTGGGTTTCCGATTTCGCGAACGAGACGATTTCGGCGCAGGCGAGCAGGGCCGACTTGCCCTCGCGCGACCCGTTGTACGCCAGCAGAATTTTCTTGAACATGGCCAGCCTCCTCCTTCCGCCTGCTATTTTGCGAGCAGCCCCAGCCGCTCGATCAGCACCCGCTCCTTTTGAAACGTTTCGCGGGCGTACTTCGCGTAGTCCTCGCTCGATTGATACCACCGCTCCTGATCGAGCTGGTCGAGCACCTTCTGGTGCTCCGGATCGTCGAGCGTCTTCTTGAAGCCGTCGTGCAGGATCTTCACCACGCGCGCCTCCATGCCGCGCGGTCCGACGATACCATAGGGGGAGCTGTAGACCATGTCGAGCCCCAGATCGTTCGCGGTGGGTACGGCGGGCCAGCGTTTGGTGCGCTGGCTGCCGAACGTGACCAGCAGCCTGAACTGCCCCGCATCGACGAAGCGGCCCCAGCCGCTGGAATCCGATTGCGCCATGACGTGCCCGCCCAGGAGAGCCTGCGTCGAATCCCCGCTGCCCTTGAAAGGCACGTGAAGAAATTCGACGCCGGTTTTCATCGCCACTTCCTCCATCAGCAGATGCGGCGAGGTGCCGGTTCCCGTGGATCCGTAGGACATCTTTCCCGGATGGGCCCTGGCGTAGTCGAGCAGGTCGCGAAAGGAATTGAACGGCGAGTCGCTTTTCACCACCACACCGAAGGTATAGCCCGACAGGCCGATGATGTAGGTGAAATCGCTCACCGGATCCCAGGCGAGCTTCTGCATGTGCGGAAGGCGGAAAGCGCCCATATGCATTTGCGAAAGCGTGTAGCCGTCGGGCCTGGCGGTCTGCGCCATGTTGCCCGGCCCTATCGTCCCTCCGGCGCCGGGCTTGTTCTCGATCACGACCGGCTGGCCGAGGTACCGCGTGGCGATCTCGGCGAAGCGTCGCAGATGGGTATCGGTCGAACCGCCGGGCGGCCAGGGGCAGATCAGGGTGATCGGGTGCGACGGGAATTCCTGGCCGGCCGCCCCGGACGCAAGAAGCAACGCAAGCGGCACAAGGCTGCGTACGAATAAATTCATGCGGCCCTTCCTCCGTGTCCGGTGTACTTCGCCCGGCGGGCAAGCGTGTTTCTGCGCGCCGCAAGCTTGCCGAAAACATCCTGGAACGTCAACGCGCCGCGCCGGGATTGGATCGAAACACGTAAAATTGCCTCTTTTTCGCCCTGCCCCATGCCCCTGGACGTTTCCCGACCCGATCTGAGCCTCGCGGTGATCGGCACCGGCGTCATGGGACGCGGCATCGCCCAGATCGCCGCGCAGGCGGGTATCAGGGTGCTCCTTCACGACAGCCGGCCGGGCGCCGCGAACGACGCAAAGGCCTCCATCTCGCAGCAGCTTTCGCGGCTCGCCGAAAAAGGCCGGCTCAAACCCGAGGAAGCCGCGCGGGCGGATGCGAATCTCCTCATCGCCGGGTCGCTCGAGGCGCTTGCCTCCTGCCCCATCGTCATCGAGGCGGTGGTGGAGAATCTGGAAACCAAGCGCGAGCTGTTCCGCGCACTGGAGGCGATCGTCGCCGAGGACTGCCTGCTGGCGTCCAACACCTCCTCCTTCTCGATCACCGCGATCGCCTCGGCATGCAAGCGGCCCGAGCGCGTCGCCGGCTTTCATTTCTTCAACCCCGTGCCCCTGATGAAGGTCGTCGAGGTGGTGGACGGCCTCCTGACCGCCCCCTGGGTGGGCGAAGCGCTCGCCGCCTTCGCGCTGCGCTGCGGGCACAAGCCGGTGCGCGCCAAGGATACGCCGGGCTTCATCGTCAACCACGCGGGGCGAGGCTACGGCACCGAGGCCCTGCGCATTCTCGGGGAAGGCATCGCGGAGTTCCACGAAGTCGACCGCATCCTGCGCGAGTGCGCCGGCTTTCGCCTGGGCCCCTTCGAGCTGCTCGATCTGACCGGCCTCGACGTCTCGCACCCGGTGATGGAATCGATCTACCGCCAGTATTACGAGGAGCCGCGCTACCGGCCTTCGCCCATTACCGGCCAGCGCGTCGCCGCGGGCCTCTTCGGACGCAAATCGGGCAGCGGCTTCTACCGCTACGAAGAAGGCAAGCAGCAGGAAATTCCCGCGCCACCCGCACCCGCGGCAAGACCGAGACGCGTCTGGATCAGCCCGATAGACCTGGGCGAGCAACTATCGAAATGCGTCGCGAATCTGGAAGTGGAGATCGACACCGGCCGCCGGCCCTGGCGGGAATCGCTGTGCCTGGTTGCGCCGATCGGGGACGACGCGACTTCGATCGCCATCGATCAGGAGCTGGACCCCGCGCGAACCGTCGCCGTCGACTGCCTTTTCGGGCTGGACAAGCGCCGCACCCTGATGACGACGCCGGTCACCAGCGCGCAGATGAGGGATGCCGCCCACGGCCTGTTCGCCAGCGACGGCGTGCCCGTGTCGGTGATTCACGACTCTCCGGGATTTGTCGCGCAGCGGGTCATCGCGCAGGTCGTGAACATCGCCTCGGACATCGCGCAGCAGCGCATCGCCTCGCCCGCCGACATCGACTCGGCCGCGACGCTGGGCCTGGGCTATCCGCAGGGGCCACTCGCCTGGGGCGACGCGATCGGAGCCGGCACCGTGCTGGACATACTGGAAGCCTTGCACGAATTCTACGGCGATCCGCGCTATCGCCCGAGCCCGTGGCTGAAGCGGCGGGCGCTTCTGGGGGTATCATTGCTCACCGCTGAAGCTTGAAAGCGCCCGCCGTCCCCGCGAACGCGGGGACCCAGCGGCTTTCAAGTTAAAACTGGATTCCCGCTTCCGCGGGAATGACGGCACAACTAGCTAAGACTGACCAACCAATATGAACGCCCCGCGATGAACGCCCCTATGATCGACCGATCAATATGAACGCCCCGCTCAAAGGCAAGGCAAAAAAAGCAGAATTTTCCTGGAACGATCCGCTGCTCCTCGACGCGCAGCTCACCGAGCAGGAACGCATGGTGCGCGATGCGGCGCGCGCGTATGCGCAGGACAAGCTGGCCCCGCGCATTCTGGAAGCATTCCGCCAGGAGAAACCCGACCCCTCGCTTCTCCGCGAGATGGGCGCGCTCGGATTCCTCGGACCCACGCTGCCCGCCGAATACGGCGGCGCCGGCGTCAACTACGTGAGCTACGGCCTGATCGCGCGGGAGATCGAGCGCGTCGATTCCGGCTACCGCTCGACCATGAGCGTGCAGAGCTCGCTCGTGATGACGCCGATCTACGAATTCGGCTCGGAAGCACAAAAGAAGAAATACCTCCCGAAGCTCGCCAAAGGCGAGCTGATCGGCTGCTTCGGTTTGACCGAGCCCAACCACGGGTCCGATCCGGCGAGCATGGCGACGCGCGCGAAGAAAGTCCCGGGCGGCTACAGCCTCTCCGGCTCCAAGACCTGGATCAGCAACGCACCGATCGCGGATCTCTTCCTCATCTGGGCGAAGACCGAGGACGGCCGCATCCGCGGTTTTTTGACTGAAAAAGGCGCGAAAGGTCTTTCGGCGCCGGTGATTCACGGCAAGATGGGCCTGCGCGCTTCGATCACCGGCGAAGTCGTCATGGACGACGTGTTCGTGCCCGAGGAAAATCTTCTGCCCGGCGTCGAAGGCCTGAAGGGTCCGTTCACCTGCCTCAACGCGGCGCGCTACGGCATCGCCTGGGGCGCGCTCGGCGCGGCCGAGGATTGCTGGCACCGCGCGCGCCAGTACGTGCTCGACCGCAAGCAATTCGGCCGGCCGCTCGCCGCCAACCAGCTGATCCAGAAAAAGCTCGCCGACATGCAGACCGAAATCTGCCTCGGCTTGCAGGGCTGCCTGCGCTTCGGCCGCATGAAAGACGAGGGCACCGATACGCCCGAGATCACCTCGATCATGAAGCGCAACTCCAGCGGCAAGGCGCTCGATATCGCGCGCGCGGCGCGCGACATGCTGGGCGGCAACGGCATCTCGGACGAGTTCGGCGTGGTGCGCCACATGCTGAACCTCGAAGTGGTGAACACCTACGAGGGCACGCACGATATTCACGCCCTGATACTTGGGCGGGCCCAGACGGGAATCCAGGCGTTCAGCGCCTAATAAATCGGTTTCAAAATGACGTTGAATCGTTCATCAGCCGTTCGTGGTGATGCTGAGCTTGCCGAAGCATCGACCATGAACGGCCGAGCATTCAGCCTATTCGTCCTTCGACAAGCTCAGGACGAACGGTCATTTTGAAACGGACTCCAAACCTCATGCCGGAACCCAAACGCTGCTCGTGGTGCCTGGGCAGTCCCCTCTACATCCAATACCACGACAGCGAATGGGGAGTGCCGGTGCACGACGACCGGCGGCAGTTCGAGTTCCTGATCCTCGAAGGCGCGCAGGCCGGCCTGTCCTGGTCGACCATTCTCAACAAGCGCGAGAACTATCGCCGCGCGTTCGCCGGGTTCGATCCGAAGAAAGTCGCACGTTTCGGCGCGCGCGATGTGAAGAGATTGATGGCCGACGCCGGGATCGTGCGCAACCGCCTCAAGATCCAGTCCGCGATCGGCAACGCGCGTGCGTTCCTCCAGGTGCAGCACGAATTCGGTTCCTTCGATGCCTATGTCTGGGCGTTTGTCGGCGGGCGGCCGCTGCAGAATACGAGGCGCGGCCTGAAGCAGGTGCCGGCCCGCACGCCGGTGTCCGACGCGCTCAGCAAGGACCTGAAGCTGCGCGGCTTCCGTTTCGTCGGATCGACCATCGTCTACGCTCATATGCAGGCGGTCGGAATGGTCAACGACCATCTGGTTTCCTGTTTTCGTAGAGCGCAACTCGCTGCACGCCCAAGACCTGGTTCTTCGGCTAAACTCAGCGGACCATGAACGGTCCGGGCACATCGATGCGCCGCATCACCGCAGTACTCATGCTCGGCCTGGGGTGGATTCTCGCCCCTCACGCGCAATCCCAGGAATCCGATCCCACCGGCACCGTGACCCTGGTCGCGGCGCCGGAACTGGTCGACCCCGATTACCGGGCGACGGTGCTGCTGGTCGTGCCCGTCGAGAACAACCGCCACGTCGGCGTTATTCTCAACCGCCCCACGGGCCGCTCGCTCGCGAGCCTCTTCCCGGAGCACGCCCCTTCGAAGCAGGTGCGCGATCCGGTGTATTTCGGCGGGCCGATGCTGCGCCAGGCGATTTTCGCGGTGGTCCACATCGACCACACGCCGGGCCCCGGATCGATTCAGATGCTCAAAGAGCTGTTTCTCGCGACTCAAGGCGCTGTGGTAGACCACGTCATCGAAGAAACGCCCAACGAGGCGCGCTACTACGTCGGCTACGTCGCGTGGCGGCCGGGCGAGCTGCGCCAGGAAGTGGACCGGGGCCTGTGGTATGTGCTCGAGGCAGATCCCGATCTCGTTTTCCGCAAGGATCCCGCACGCCTCTGGGAGGAGCTCGTGCGGCGCGCACGCGCAGTCACCGCGTCGACCTCCGGACACCGGAACACCCTCGCCGCGCTGCTGCGCTAGCGCCCGTGCTTGCGTTCGGTAGCCTCTGCAGGCCGTCCCGGATGAAGCTGCCCCTCCGATCCGCGCTTCTCGCGCTCTGGTTCTGTTTCCTCGCGACCGGCGCACACGCGCAGGGTTCCTCGAGGACGGTCTTCCTCGTCGCAAAGCCGCAATTGCGCGATCCGAATTTCCAGGAAACCGTGGTGCTGGTCACCCAGGGGGAAGGTGCTGCGGCCACCGGCGTCATCGTCAACCGCCCCACCGACCGCTCGCTCGCCGAGTTATTGCCGACCGAGCGGTTCAAATCTTTCACCGATCCGATATTTTTCGGCGGGCCGGTGGCGTCGCAGGGATTGTTCGCGGTGTTCCAGGCCGACAAGTTCGCGGGAGCGGCCGTGACCCTGCTCCCGGGACTGTATCTTGCGATCCTGCCGGATTCGGTCGACGCGCTGCTCGGCAACCCGCCGCCGAAGATCCGGTTCTTCGCGGGCTAC
>DATHHS010000220.1:0-3900 GCA_035317085.1 Burkholderiales bacterium | reverse complement strand
CGCGAGCGTCAGCGTCGCGAGCACCGGCGCGCCGTCCTCGGCGGCTTTCGCCAGAAGCCTGCGGTAACGCGCCCGCACATTGGCGAGCCCCCACGCCACATCTTCCGCGGTAATGCCCTGGGCGGCACGCTGGCTTGCGCTGTGCAGCAAGCCGGCATACGCGGGCAATTCGTTCGCCCTGTGCCACGCCTGAAATCGCACGATGCGCGGCTTCAGATCCTCCGACTGCTCGGCGTCGAGATCGAAATAACTCGACGCCATGAAACGCAGCACGGTGTCGGCATTGTCGTAGGCGAGACGGGTGGTGCTGCAGCCGGCGAGCACCAGCGGACCGATTGCAAGCAGCAGTGCAGCCTTCTTCACCAGTAGTTCTCCACTGTGATCTGTCCCGGGTCGCGGCGCCGGTGCTTTTTCATGCCGCGCCGGATGAGCACTCCGTTGGTGTCCGCCACCATCTCCGGGTTGCCGCAAATCATCACCTGCGAGGTTTTCGCCGAAAGCACGACGCCCGCCTCCGCCTCCAGGCGCCCGTCGTCGAGCGCAGCCGGAATGCGCCCGTGCAGCGCGCCAGGTTTCGCCTCGCGGCTCACGAAGGACACCACGCGCATCTGTTCCCGGTGCTCGCCCAGCAGCCGCTCGATGCTGTCGCGGTAGGTGAGCTCATCGGCGTGACGCACCGCATGCACCAGGACCACCTGCGCGAAGCGTTGCCACGGCACTTCGGTCTTCAGCATGGACAGGAACGGACCCACGCCGGTTCCCGTGGAAATCAGCCACAGGTTCGCGGCGCTGGGAATTTCGGAGAGTACCAGGAAGCCCGCCGGCCGCGGCGCGAGGTAGATCGCGTCTCCGGCTTCGAGTTTGCACAGTTGCTGCGTCAGCGGCCCGTCGGGCAGCGTGCCGTAGTAGAACTCGTGCGGGCGCTCCCTCGGCGCGTTGACGAACGAATAAGGGCGCGCCACCATCTCGCCGCCCACCGTGAGCGCGAGCTTGGCGAACTGCCCCGCCTCGAACGCGGGAATGTCGGCCTCCACTTTCAGCGTGAACAGGGTCTCCGTCCAGCGCTTCTGGTTGACGACGGTGCCTTCGACCCACTTCTGCATGATTCACCGCGGGGAAACTCACTGCAGCAGGAACGGTTCCATGGTGAGCGATTCTACCTCGCCGCCCAGCATGACGATGCTGCCCGCTCGCCGGTTGTCGCCATTGTCGGAGAATTCGAACCGGTAAACGCGCCGCAGGGCGACGTGCCCGTTCTCGTCGCGCGCGGGGCGAAGCGACACGCACTCCACCGTCTCGTCGAGAAACTGCAGGCGGTCGCGCTCGCAGGCGCGCGAGCCCGCCGCGAGCGCACGCTCCCGCGCCCGCATGCTGTCGAACCACAGCCAGGCGAGAACAACGAGTGCGGCGAGTGCCCATGCTTCCCACATCGGTATGCCCGGATAGTCGTCAGTCTGGAAAATTCATTTCAGCATTACCATCGCGTTATTACCATCATGCGGTCTGCCGCCCCCGGTAACAATGTTGAGCCGCCGCCGCACAATTCAATGCCGATGAAGCGAAGGGCGTATCTGGCCATTGCCGCCGCCGTGCTGGCGGGTTTGATCCTGTTCACCTACCTCGGCTATCGGCACGATATCGGCGCAGCCGAAGCCCGCGTCTCCTCCGGCAGCCAGGTCGTCGATACGCCGTGCGGAAAGATCGAATACGCCGTAATCGGCCGGGGCGCGCCGGTGCTCCTCGTGCACGGAGCGGGCGGCGGCTTCGACCAGGGCCTGGAATTCGGGCGGCCCCTGGCCGAGCGCGGATTCATGGTGATCGCTCCGTCCCGATTCGGCTATCTGCGCACGCCCCTCCCCGCCGATGCTTCGCCCGCCGCGCAGGGCGATGCCCACGCCTGCCTGCTCGACGCATTGAAGCTGCCCCGGGCGGCGATCATCGGCGGCTCGGCCGGCGCGCCCTCGACGATCGAGTTCTGCCTGCGGCACGCCGCACGCTGCTCGGCGATGGTGCTCCTCGTTCCCGCTTTATTCCCGCCGGGACGGGCGGGCTCGCCGCAGATGCGGTCGCCCGCGCGGCCTTCCTTCATGTTCAACGCTATCCTCGGATCGGATTTCTTTTTCTGGCTGAACCTGAAGCTCGCGCGGGACACGATGATCGAAAAAGTATTCGCCACGCCCGCGCGCGATTTCGAGAACGCCCCGCCGGAGGAGCAGGAACGCGTTCTGCGAATCGTGCGCGGCGCCATGCCGCTCGGGCCGCGCCGCGAAGGCCTGTGGAACGACCTTGCGGTCGTCACCTCCTCGCGCAGCTACGCGCTGGAGCGGCTGGCCGTTCCCACGCTCGTCGTCGGCATCGAGGACGACCTGTTCGAGATCTACGGGAACGCACGCCGCATGGCGGAACGCATACCCGGAGCGCGCTTCCTCGGCTTTCCGACCGGAGGGCACCTGTGGGTGGGACGCCAGGACGAGATCGCCTCCGGGCTGGCGGCTTTCCTGAACCGGTCGGCGGCTGCAACGAAATAGGGCGCTAGTCGAACAGGCGCTTCAGCCAGCTTTTCTTCTTCTTCGGGCCCATGGTCTTCGTCAACTCGGCAGGAGGACGGGTGAATTCGGACTCGTCGCGCAGGAGGCGGGTGAAATCCCGATTGGCGAGCGGATCGTTCCATGCTTCGGCCTGAAGCTTCTGCTGCGCGGCCTCGGCATTGGCGAGCATCTTATGGAAGGTCTCCCAGAAGGGCTGGCCCGTCACGCCCGAGGCGACGATGGCCCGCTTCACCACGCGCAGTTCCGCCAGGAACAGGATTTCCTCCGCGACGTCCCACGGCAGGCCCTGCCGCTTTCCGTCGCGGGAATCCATCATCAGATGCGAAGTGAAGGAATCGAACTCCGGGTGCCCCCACAGCAGGCACACGCTCTTGGTGATGTGCGGCAACCTTTCCAGGGCGCAGGCTTCCGCCGGATAGGCTTTGCGCGCCTTTGCAGGCGTGCTCGCTTTGTCGATATTCATTGCCTCCCCAACCTCCCCAACAGCCAAGTTAGTCTAATGCATGCCCCGCCCCGACTCCATCGCCCTGCAAGCTTTCGGAGGGTGCTAGGACGCCGGCCGTGACGGCACCGCCGGGCCGGCGGCGCTGGGCGGCGCAACAATGCCCGAACAACTGAAAAGCGCGCGCGTGCTCAACAGGTCGGTCGAATAGACGCCCCAGGCCCCGTGCTCTTTCAACCGGCCGACGAAGCCGGGCTCCGCGGACTGGACGACCCACATGCGGGGAAACCAGTCGACCGGCCCGACCAGCGATCCGTCAGCCGCCGCAACGCTGCGGAAGAAGTCGCGCATGCTCACCGTCGGCGGAAATACGACGAGCACCGTCCCCGTGGCGGGGCGGTCGAGCGACATCCTGTAGAAATGAATTCCGAAAAGAGGTACCCAGGCGATGGCCAGGAGGAGCGCGCACGCCCAGATCCACGCGCGGTTTCCACGCGGCTTCCGTATCCCGCCCGGCGGACGCGAAGTTGGATTTCTGATCACTGCGCCATTCCAATAAAATTCCGGTTCGGACAGGTTAATACGTAGCAGAGACCGTGCCAAGCAGCCGTATACTCGGAGCGCACCGGGAAAGGAGCGAACGATGAGCACACAAGCCGAGCGCGCGCGGGCGTTCCGGGCCTTGCATGAAAGGCCGGGGATCTTCGTCATGCCCAATCCCTGGGACGCGGGCACCACGAAACTCTTTGCCTCGCTCGGATTCGAAGCGCTGGCAACGACCAGTCTGGGATTCGCGAACGCGCTCGGCCGCGTAGACGGCGCGCGCGCCATCAGCCGCGAGGAGCTGATCGCCAACTGCCGGGAGATCGCTCAGGCGACGGAGCTTCCGGTGAACGCCGATCTGGAGAA
>DATHHS010000219.1:0-3581 GCA_035317085.1 Burkholderiales bacterium | reverse complement strand
CTCGCTGATTGCGACTCGAGCCACCAGGCGCTTCTGGGCAAGCTCCTCGCTGCGGCGCCGCGCCTCGCACGCGAGCAGGGGTCGAGCGACGGTTTTCGCGTCATCATCAATAGCGGACGTGTAGGCCGTCAGGAGGTGTATCATTTGCACGTCCATATCATCGGTGGCCCGGACGCCTTGGGCCCGATGCTGAAACGCAGTTGAAGGAGCGACGCTATGGGTACTTGGAGCATTTGGCATTGGCTCGTCGTGTTGCTGATCGTGCTGCTGGTTTTCGGCACGAAGAAGCTCCGCAACATCGGCACCGACCTGGGTGGAGCGGTACGCGGATTCAAAGACGGCATCAAGGAGAGCGACAAGGCCTCCGAGGACGGGTCCTCTCCATCCGCAGCACTGAGCGGTCGCACCATCGAAGGCGAGGTCAAGGACAAGGTCAAGACCTGAAAGGGCCTTGGCTGAATCCGGATGCCGGGCACGGTCCCGGCTTTTGAACGGCTTGGAGTTGTTCCCCCGTGTTTGACGTCGGATTCTCCGAATTGATGGTGATCGCCGTGGTAGCGCTCATCGTCATCGGGCCTGAGCGGCTTCCCAAAGTGGCGCGCACCATGGGTCATTTGTTCGGCCGGATGCAACGCTACGTGAACGACGTCAAGGCCGATATCAACCGCGAGATCGAACTCGAAGAATTGCGCAAATTCAGGAGCACCGTCGAGGACGCTGCGCGCGGACTTGAAAGCACGGTGCAGGGCGAGGTCTCGAAAACCGAAAGCGAGCTCAACTCCCTGGCCAAAATCGACGAACCGGCTGCACCGACCGATGAACCGGCCGCAGCGCCTTCAGCAGCCCAGGCGCCGGCAGCCGCGGAGACTGCGCCCGCGCAGGAAAAAGCGGATGCCGGCACGCCGGGCGGATCGCCGCCTTCCTCGCCCGAGAAGAACGCCGTCTGACCCGGCTCCCGTGCGCGCATGAGCACGCAAGACACCTTCATTTCTCATCTGGTCGAGCTGCGTGACCGGCTCTTGCGCGCGATTCTGGCGGTCATCGTCGTTTTCCTTTGTCTCTTTCCCTGGGCCAGAGAACTTTATGCGCTGCTTGCCAAGCCCTTGATGGCGGCGCTCCCCGTCGGCGGCCAGATGATCGCAACCGACGTCGTGGGCGTGTTCCTCGTGCCGGTCAAAGTGGCCTTGCTGGTGGCGTTTGTGATCGCGCTTCCCTACGTTCTTTACCAGCTCTGGGCGTTCGTCGCGCCGGGCTTGTATGTGAACGAGAAGCGCCTGGTGCTGCCTCTGGTGTTCGCGAGCTCGCTCTTGTTCCTCCTGGGGATGTCCTTTGCGTATTTCCTGGTATTTCCAGTCGTTTTCAAATTCATGGCATCCATCGCCCCGGAAGGCGTCGCGTGGATGACCGACATCGACAAGTATCTTTCCTTCGTGCTGACCACTTTCATGGCATTCGGAGTGACCTTCGAGGTTCCCGTGGTGGTGATCGTGCTGGTGCGGGTCGGGGTGGTTACGATAGACAAGCTGAAGGAGATCCGTCCCTACGTGATCGTCGGCGCATTCGTGGTTGGGGCGATATTCACGCCGCCGGACGTCATCTCGCAAGTGATGCTCGCGGTACCGCTCTGGATTCTCTATGAGCTCGGTATTCTGGCCGCGCGCTTCGTGGGACGGCCCCCAGCGGCTTCGGAAGCGGAGCAAAAATAGACGACAATTGCGCATGCCCGGGCGCTCCCGACGAGAGCGGGGCGAATTTCTGAAGCGCCTCTAGAAAAAATTCCTCGGGGTCAGCGCTGTCTTTTTTGCTGCGTCGGACGTTTGCCGACGGCGACCTGAACATCCAAATCCTTGTTGTCGCGCCGCAACCGTATCGAAGCTGGTTTCCCGGGGACGAGGGCCGCCACCAGATTCAGCATCGAATTCGGATCCTTGACCTGGCTGCCTTGGATTGCAATCAGGATATCGCCCGGCTTCAAGCCGGCCTTGTCGGCAGGTCCGCCCCGGAGCACCCCGGCGATGAGCACGCCGTTGCTCGAGGAAAGGCGAAAAGATTCGGCGATTTCCGGCGTGATCTCCTGAGCTTCAACGCCGATCCAGCCGCGAGTGACGGTGCCCGTCTGGATAATCTGCTCCATGATCTGTTTGGCGCTCGAGGCGGGGATCGCGAAACCGATGCCCAGGGACCCTCCCGAGCGCGAATAGATTGCGGTGTTGATGCCGACAAGGTTTCCTGCGGTATCGATCAGCGCTCCGCCCGAATTGCCCGGATTGATCGCGGCATCGGTCTGGATGAAATTCTCGAAGGTATTGATTCCGAGCTGGCTCCGGCCGAGTGCCGAAACGATGCCCATCGTTACGGTCTGCCCCACGCCGAAGGGGTTGCCTATCGCGAGCACCACATCGCCTACGCGCAGAGCGTCGGTGTCACCGAAGGTAATCGCCGGGACGGACCCACCTTCGACCTGCAGAACCGCGATGTCGGTTTCCGGATCGGAGCCGACGGCCTTGGCCTTTAACTTCTTGCCGTCGGCAAGCGCGACCTCGATCTCGTCCGCCGCTTCGACCACGTGGTGATTGGTGAGGATGTATCCCTTGGAACTCACGATCACACCCGAGCCAAGGCTTGCCGCGCGCTGCGGTTCCTCTTCGAGACGATCCCCGAAAAAACGCCTGAAGAGAGGGTCGTCGAGAAACGGATGGCGAGGTGTCTTGATTTCCTTGCTGGTGAAAATGTTGACGACTGCCGGGACGGCCTTTTTTACCGCGTCGCTGTAAGACGCTGCGCGCGCGGGCACGCTCGACGACGTAGTGGCCTGGCGTAGCTCGACCACCTGGAGTCCGGATGCGGAACGACCGATCCACTCGGGTTTCAGCGTCGTGACGACGAATAGCACGCCGACCGCAACGGTCGCCGTTTGAGCAAAGATGAGCCAAAGACTACGCATGGATGGTGAGCTGGTTTCGCCGAATCGTCCGCGGCGATCCGCCCACGCCGTTTCGTGGGGCGGAATGCTGAATTCCCTAGTACGCGATTATTGCGCAAAACAATTCGATGCGAAAACTTTTCTCGCGTCCGGCCGGAAGGGCGCTGCGCGCAGATTTTCGTTGCGAACAGGCGTTGACTTCCACGTCACGGGACCCTAGACACGTGCACCCGCTCGATCATCGCTCCGGGTGCTCCGGATCGAAATATGGAATTCACCATAAAAATCAGCAGATTGGCAACGAAAATTTGGTCCTGCGCGAGGCTTTCTGTATAATCCAGCTCTCTCCAAGAATGCTTTTTCCAGTCGGGATTTCCCTATGAGCGATCAATCCAAGGTGAACCGCGGCCGGCGCAACCTAGTCATGGTGGGCGCTTGCGCAGGCGGCGCTGCCGCGGTCGGCACCGCCGTTCCTCTCGTCGCCTCGATGCTGCCCTCCGAGCGCGCCGAGGCGCTTGGCGCGCCGGTCGAAGCCGATATCGGCCAGCTCGCCCCGGGCGAGAAGATGACCGTTGAGTGGCGCGGACAACCTGTTTGGATCCTTCACCGTACCAAGGAAATGCTCGAAGAGATCAAGGAAACCGACGGCCGGGTGGCT
>DATHHS010000218.1:0-5669 GCA_035317085.1 Burkholderiales bacterium | reverse complement strand
AGTCGTCGCCGAAGTCCCGCGCAGACAGGACCGCCGCAGGCTCGGGGTGCGGATCGATCCGCGTCACGCTATCCGCCAGCAGGTCGTATCGCACAAAAGCGGGCAGGATCGCGCATCGCTTCGAGTCGAATCCCACGGCGTGCGCTTCGGCTGCAGTGGTGCATTCGTTCGCCCACACGCTGTCCTCGCGCTGGTAGCGGTGCATGGAACTGAACGGCACGAAGTACGTCACGCCGAAGGATTCGGCCAGCCTCGCCACCGCCGGGCCGAGCGGCACGCCGGCGCGTATTCTCTGCAGGCCCGACGAGGGGATGCGGTTTCCGGCTTCGTCAAAGAAATTCATCATGTCGGCGTCATTGAAACCCGTGAGGCGGAGCAGGAATGAGCGCTTGTATTTCCTGATCAGCCGGGTAATGAGCGACATCCAGCCGAGCCCCGAGGCATCGTTGGCATTGACGAGCAGCGCGTCTCCCATCTCCACCAGCAACACGGCATCCTGGTTGTAGTCGGGCAGGCACATGACGCGGATGCGCTCCGAGAGCCGCACCCATTCGGCGACCGGCAGCTCGCGCACCTGGTGACCGCGGGCTTCGAGGTCTTTCCGGATTCGTCCTCCTACATGGGCCGGCAGCAGAATCCGGCGATCACGGAGCAGCGCCAGCGAATCGCCATTCAGATGATCCGGGTGGCCGTGGGAGAACCAGATGTACTCCGAACTCTTGATCGCCGCCATCTGCTCCGGCGGAATCGCGTGCGACAGCCCCCAGCTGCCGAAATAGGGAGCGCCAGCGATCCACGGGTCGGTGGCGAGCACCGGTCGCCCATCAAAGGCGATGAGCGTGGCGTTTCCGATCGTTTCGAATCCGAGCTGCATGAAGTTCCCGGGAATGAAGAAACCTGCGCTCAGGATGGCTTATAGCGGTTCAATCTCAGCCCTTGTCTCCCGGGAGCGCGTAGTCCGTTCGGCTCACCCAGTGCCGTCGGCGTCAGGCCGCCCGGCGTAAGACGGCGTAAACGTTGTGCACGAAATAGTCCCGCACTACCGGAAGGCGCATGAACGTGTCGGAAAGGAATCGAAGCAGCGGCAGCCGTTTCAGGAATGTATTGACGCCCAGATAATCGAATTCCCAGCCGGTCTCGCGGACATCCTTCAAAAACTCCGAATACCGCATCAGGTTCAGCCCCCCGGCGATTTCCCGGTAGCCCTTTGCCGGGTCGGTAGAGCGGAAACATTCCCTGCGGACACGCAGCACGGCTTGCTCCGAGAACAGGATTCCGCGCCAGGGAATTTGGAGCCGGAAAAAATCCTGCATGTGGTCGCCGAACGGAGAATGAAATAGCGGTCCGAAAGCGAGCACCGCGACACCGCCGGGCGCGATGAAGTCCGACATTTTTCGCAGAAACGCCCGAGGATCCTCGATGTGTTCGAGCGCGTCGAATGACAACAACACGTCATATTTTTCCTCGGGAGCCCATGCGCGCAAATCGCGGCAAATGAACTGCACCCCCCGATCCGCCCCGGCCTGCCTGGCATGAGCCTGGGCCCTTTCGATATTCCGCGGCAGGAAATCCACGCCCGTGATGCGCTTGACCCCGAGCCCTGCAAACGCGAGCGTCAACCCGCCCGTGCCGCACCCCATGTCCAGGTAGCGCAGCCTGTGATCGACCGGAAGATGTCCCTCGAACCGGTCGAGGAGTTTGCGAAATTTCGGCATCTCCTCTTCGAGCGATCCGGCCGGAACCTGACTGAAGAGCTCATCCAGTTGCTCTTCCGTCGCAAGGTTTCGTTTGTGCGCGAAGCCGCGCAGCACGAAATAGTCCAGTGTTGTTCCGAGCATTTGATTTCTATCCGCCCGTTGCGCCGATCGCGATCGTGACTGCCGTAACCAGGTTTGCGCCGCCCGATATGCGTCCCCTGCAAACGATCGTCGGCGACGGCGTTTTTTCGTCCAGGCGCCGCGAAATCCAACCGAGCGGTGGATCATCCCGGCCGGCGACTACTTCCGGCGTACCCAGCTCGCTTGGACACTCGACTCTTATGCGCAGGTTCGCGCGATCAAGCTCCACCGCATGACCGGAAACCCGCGCCTCGCAGCCTTCCGCCAGATGCCAATGGAGTTCCACGAAATGCTCCTCGCGGCATTCCAACGTGTCCCTGACCTCGATGCGCGTGTTGCGTTTGTCGAATTCGATCCGCCGGCGGTGGCGTACCGGATCGTCCAGGCGCAGATAGCCGTCGTGCACGCCTTCGAATGCATCCCGCTCCGCCCCGGACTCGAAATGCTCGCACCGGGCCCGGGCATGCGCGAGCCACATGAAATTCCCTCCGGGCACGGACTGTTCCTCCCCATCCACGCGCAAGGTGTTGTGCGCCGAGGTTCCACGAAAATAATCGCGCCAGCGTTTCTGGCAGTGATAGGCGTAGGTGCCGGGGTCAACCAGGATTTCGTGGCCGCCGGCGGACAAGGTGAAAGCCAGTGCGTCCGCGTGCCCGTGTGCGGCGATGGACAGGTACCCCAGGGGCCCCGCATCCACCACAGTCTTCACCTCGCGGGGCGTACCGAAGTCCTGCCCCAGAACGTAGTACCCGCCCTCGGGGAACACCAACCTGGCAGGTTTCGCAGTCGCAACACTCAAGGCGCCGAATCGCTCTGAAGCCGCATCGCCCAGAAGCCAGCGACTCTTCTCGTCGAAGCGCCCCGCTTTGGCCTTGAAGTCTCCGCGATCGAACAGTACCGCACCGGTGGAAAGGAGAGACCGATAGGGACAGAACTCCGGCTCGCGGGAAAAACGTACCATCACGGCGTCGTCGGCGTCGCCGATCATGGGTACGTGTCCGCCCGCATCCATGACGGCGGCGATGAATTCGAGCATCGATTCGAGCCTCTTCGCAAACCGGCCGGAAAAATCGACCCGGTTCGCCCGCCCGAAGAGCAGGCACAAGATCATCATGTCGGCCACTTCGTGGTGATACCAGAACGCCTGTTCGCGGTTGGTGCCGTCGGCGGCGTTCTGCCTTGTTGCCTCCGCTTCCAGTTCGCGGCGCGCAGCCTCCTGCCAGCGCAGGGACTCCCTCCAGCGCGGCCAGGTTACCGAGGCCACGAACAGTCCCATCAACTCTCCGAACAAGTGATTGTTCGCGGAAGAGTGGCGGGACAAATTGTGCGATATGAAATGGCAGTGTTGGTAAATCGCGACCAGCCAGCGGCGCCGGAACGCCTGGCCCTCCTTGCCCGCGAATAGCCGTGAAGCCTCGCCGCCCAGCAGGTGCCAGGCACAGGCCCAATTGACGATGCGTATCCCCGATTCGAGAGAGCTGGTCCAATGCGGACCCCGGGGATACGGGCATTGATCCAGCCAGGACAGAAGCAGGGAGCGCGCGGCTTCGGCAAAGCGCGGCTTGCGCGTGAGATGCCACGCCTGCGCCAAGGTCACCAGTTCCAGGTGGCGGTTCAACTCCCAGAGATACTTGATATCACCGGCGACGCGTTCGTCGCGGTAATCGATACCCTTGCCGAAATCGAGCGGTGCCTCCACGCCGGTTTTGGGATCGCGATTCCAGCGCGGCGGAAAACCGAGCGGGCAATCACGCAAGGAAAGCAAGTCCCAACGCCCTGAGAGAAGACGCTCGGCCGCCTCGACATACGGAGCGGCGTGAAGGTCCATCGGCAAAGCCGCAACCCACGCAGAGCCGGCAGCGCTCGCTCCGGCGCCGACATCGTTAGCCAGACCGAAACCCCGGCGTTCAAGCGCGGCCGCAACGCCTTTGCGCGCGCGCCAGCAGATCTCGGCAGGCCCCATGAGCTTGAGGCGATTCAATTTCCATGCGAGAGCGGCGCTCATGCGAGGCAGCCGTCGTAGAGTTTGTGGAAGTCGTCCGCGAGGCGCGCCACCGTGTACTGCTCGATCACCCGTCGCCTGGCAGCCCTGGCCATTCGTACCAGGCCTTCGCGGTCGTCGTCGAGAGCGGCAACGGCGCTCGCCAGCGCTCCCGGGTTCTTCACCGGCACAAGCAGGCCGTGTTCCCCGTCCCGCATCACATCGGGAATCGCGGCGACCGACGTGGCTATCGGAACGCAGCCGGCCGCCATCGCTTCCAGCAGGGAATACGGGAGCCCTTCCGTGTATGTGGGCAACACAAACAGATCCGATTCGAGCCAGAGCCGGCATTTTTCCGCAGCGAACACGCTGCCGAGAAACTGCACGCGATCCTTGAGATCCGCCCTTTCCGTTGCGGCTATCAATTCGGCTTGGTCCGGCCCTCCTCCGGCTATGGAAAACCTGAACTCGCGTCCGGCGCGTTTCAGTTGCTTCAAAGCCTCGATGAGCTCGAACAGCCCTTTGGTTCGCACCAGCCGGCCAACGTACACCAAGCTCAGGGGTCTGTCGGTGTTGTAGGAACGCGGTTGATCGGCAAGCCCCACCGGATCGATGGCGTTGGGAACCAGATGGACCTTTATGCGAGCATCGAATGCCCGGTAGGCGGCCAACTCCGCACCGGAGAGGACGGTGACGACGTCGCTCGAAACGAGGAAGCGCCGCAAGACCCAGGTCAGAAACGCATTTCCCCGAAAGAAATCCTGAGGCATCGCTCCGCCGTGAATTTGGTTTACGACGCGCCGGCCGAGCAGTCTGGCGACGATCGAATAGGCGAGATCCCGCCAATACGCTTTCAAGTCGAGAGAAGCGTTGATATGAACCACATCGACTCCGGTTCGCAGCAGGAACAGCGCGAGATGGAGAGGGCTGAGCGTGAACCGCATCAACTTCTGCAGCGCATTCTCCCGGCGCCCTTCGCTGCCGACCTGGAAATGCAGCAACTCGTAGTCTCGCGCCAGATCGGAAGCAAACAGCATCCGCACATGAGTCGACACGCCGCTGACAGCATCCAGGGACGGACTGAACAAGACGATCTTGCGCTTGGTCATGCTTGCGTCATCGTTCAGGCATATTGTCGATGCCAGATTTCGAGATTCAGCAACGCCCACAGCAGCTTTTCGTGGTTCTGCCTGCCATCCAGGTGCTCGGTCAGCACGTGGTCCAGGGCCCGGGCATCGTAATAGGCCCGGGTGGTCGACGATGGGCTCTGGAGGTGATCGAGCAGGTAGTCGCGCATCTTGCCGCGAAACCATTGATTGATCGGTACGCGGAAACCCACTTTTGGCCGTTTCAGGATGCGCTCCGGGAGGAGCTGCTTGCCCGCTTCCCGCAATATCCACTTGCTGCGCAGGCCTCTGACCCGGAAGTTGTCCGGCAGCGACGAAACGAAGGCGGCCAGTTGGTGATCGAGGAATGGAACGCGCGCCTCGATCGAGGCGGCCATAGTCATGCGGTCTGCGCGCTCGAGCAGATTGTCCGGAAGCCAGCTGGTCTGGTCGAAGTAAAGAATGCGCCGCAGCGAGCTGTTGCGCGGTTCCGCGTCGAACGGCGGAATATTCGACACCGGTGTGCCGTTCAACTTCAATACCGACAACGCATTGCGCTCGCGCCGGCTGAGAGCGCCAAACCAGCGCACGTAACGCTCGCGCCAGTCTTCGATATTGAGATTGATAAGCGCGGTCTTCGCGCGGCGAAAGCCGTAAGGCAGGGCATGACTGAGCGGCGCGACCAGCCGATTGCGAACGATCCCGGGCAATAGCTGGTACCCCGGCGCAAGGCGCTCGAAGATA